>JAAYVI010000063.1 GCA_012517235.1 Elusimicrobiota bacterium
TAAAGCCAAACTTATAGAACTAAAAGATTTTGACGAATGGGCATGGCCGTGCGTAATAAGTTCGGGAGAAAGAGAAATAATAACATATCCGATAGCCAGAGTATGGAAAATCATCTGGCACAATATTTTGCCGGATCAAGGCTGGGCTTTAAAGTATTTTCAATATTTATCTGACGAAATATCGGCGGGAAATAGCGCATATAAAGGCGTTTCCGCAGTCAAAAACAAGATTAGAAGCCATCCGGAAAAGATTTTTGACGCAGAAATGGAACATAAAAGAATTTTTACTTTGGCGCAAACTCTGGAGGAATTTTCCGACATAGAAATAGCAAGAACGGGTATATCCAAAATAGACAAAGAACTAAAAAAAAGATTTAAACCCGAAATTCCTCCGAGCGCCGACGGCTGGAGAATTTTAAGATGCTGCGCTCATCTTATGACGGAAATATTGATAAAAGATTTTAAAGCCACTTGGTTTAACGTGGAAGGCAACGACGGATTTTGGTCTTTGGAAATGCCGTGGAAAACCTACATATTTCCCATAGGAAAAATTTTTAAAGCGGCATCCGGAGGCGAAAACCTTTCGGTTTTTTACGACAATTTAATGGCCGAAAAACTTAGACAGGCAAAAAATTAATTTTTTTTGACGTTATAATCCTTCTAAATTTCGTGTTTTATCTTATTTTAGTCCAAATCGGATTTTAGCATTATCTTCGAAGTTTTAGTTTACTGAATATAAACCTTGACTGGTATCGATAAATATTTATAAACTTTCCCAAGAGAGTAAGGAGATACTATGCCGATCCTTTTAAGCTTTATATTTTTTCTGACTTCTTATTGCGGGGCTTTGGAAATAGAAAATATTTCTTTGGAAAAAATAAAAAACGAACAATTTCAGGCGCCTAAACCTAAAATGAAAAAATGGACCGTAGCGGTATACATGAACGGGAAAAGCAACATAGAACCGTTCGCATTAAACGATATAAACAGATTTGAAACTCAAGGATCCGACGAAAATATAAACATAGTCGCCGAAATAGGCAGATCAAAAGGCTTAGATAACGATACCGACGAAGACGGAGATTGGGAAGGAGTAAGGAGATTTTACATATTAAAAGACGAAGATCCCAAAAAGATAAATTCGTCCATGATTGAGGATTTGGGGCAAATAGACATGGGAGACTGGAAAAAAGCGGCGGAATTTTTATCTTGGGCAAAAGAAAATTACCCTTCCGAAAAAATAATGTTCATAATATGGGACCACGGCTGGGGATGGATAGATCCTATTAAGCCCGGAGAGAATTTGGCCGGCAAAGACAGATCTATTTCTCACGATTTTGTAACGGGCAATTATATAAAAACGACCGATCTGGGTAAAATATTCAAAGCGGCAGGAAAAGTAGACCTTTACGCTTCCATGGCTTGTTTTATGCAAATGGGAGAAGTCGCTTACGAAATGAAAGACTACGCTTCCGTAATAGTGGGTTCGGAAGAAGTCATACAATTGCCGAGTTTCAATTTTGAGGATCTATTCGCCTCTTTAAAAAAGAACCCTCAGGCAAACGCCGAAAAAGCCGGAGAATTTTTTACCGAAACTTTCAAAGAGATGTATTCCAGACCTCAATATCAAGACCTGCTTATTTCCTCAAAATACGGAACCCAGCTTTCCGCTTTAAGAGGCAAAGCATTGGATTCTTTTGCTTCGGTAATAAAAAAGCTCGCGCAATACATAGAAGAGAAGGCGCAGGAGGAAGCTCTCGCCAAAGCAAAAAGAGACGTTATAAGATTTGAAGTCGGAGACGAAATAACAGATCCGGAAAAATTGATTTCTTTCTACGGCGATATTTACGATTTTGTAAAAATTTTGGCCGAAAATTCTTCCGGTGAAAATAAAAAAGAAGTTCTTGAAATCTATTCTCTTCTAAAAAATAATATCGAAAAAGAACTTATTATTTCCAATGTTTTTCTTAACTCGGATAGAACCGGCAAAGATTATTCCAGAACCCACGGCATATCTTTACACATACCCGGCGCAGAGGGAAATTTAATAGAATATCATAAAACTTACAAAAATCTTGCTTTTGAAAAAGCGTCCGGATGGAGCAGAGCCATAAAAAGAATAGAAAAAGCCGGGAAATGAAAGAAGATTTTGCAAAAGAATATAAGAAATCGACATTTTCTCCGGCTTTTATTTTTTTAACTCCATCTCAAAAAAAGGCCATGAAAGCGATTTACGCTTTTGCGAGAGCCGCCGACGACATAGCCGATAATCCCAATGAAAATAAAAAAGAAGAGAAACTCGACGCATTGAGACAAAAAATTAAAGCTTGCTACGACGGGGAACCTGAACCGGGACTTTTTTCCGACATAAAAGAAGCCGCGTTAAAATACGATATTCCGCAAGCCGAATTTCAAGCCATAATAGACGGCGTAAGCATGGATTTATCCGGTTTTTCATGCGAGGATTTCGAACAACTTAAAACTTATATGGATAAGGTTGCCGTAGCTCCCGGAATTCTTACGCTAAGAATATGCGGACTCGGAGAAAAACCGCAATATTTGGCCGAAAATTTGGGATATGCGGTACAATTGACAAATATAATAAGAGATTTTTATCAAGACGCCAAAGACAACAGATTTTACATACCTAACGGCGAAATGGAAAAATTCGAAATATCCAAAGAAAAAATTTTTGACGACTCGTCAAGAAAAAAAATAAATTCTCTTTTAATATTTCAAGCCGACAGAGCGGAGTTTTTTTATTCAAAAGCAAAAGAGGTTCTAAAAAAAGGATACAAAGGTTCTTTTATGCCTTCCGTAATATACTGTCTGTATTTTTTGCTTCTAAAAAAGATGCGCGCCGGAAATTTTGATATAATTAATAAAGTTCCGAAATTAAACCGGTTAGAAAAAACCGAAGCCTTA
>JAAYVI010000064.1 GCA_012517235.1 Elusimicrobiota bacterium
AAAGCCGCTCAGTTAGCAAGTAGATTGAGTTATGTGGATAAGGTGCTTTTTGTCGTTGACCGTAAAGACCTTGATTACCAGACTATGAGAGAATACGATAAATTTGAAAAAGGCGCGGCAAACAGCAATACCAGCACGGCAATATTAAAACGTCAACTTGAAGATAAAAACTCAAGAATCATTATTACAACAATCCAAAAATTAGAACGTTTTGTAAAGCAAAACAAAGGTCATACCATTTTTAACGGTCATGTAGTTTTGATTTTTGACGAATGTCATCGCTCTCAGTTTGGCGAAATGCATGCCGCAATTACTAAAGCTTTTAAAAATTATCATCTTTTCGGATTTACTGGAACTCCAATTTTTGCGACTAACGCATCTTCAAGCGGCCGTCCTGATTTTAAAACTACTGAGCAGGCGTTTGGGGAGAAATTACATACATATACCATTGTGGATGCTATTTCAGATAGGAATGTTTTGCCTTTTAAAGTGGATTACGTTTCAACCTTCCGCAAAGCAGAAGATATTGAAGATAAAAAAGTGAGAGATATAGACCGAGAAGCTGCCCTTATGGCACCGCAGCGCATATCAAATATAGTCAAATATATCCTTGAACATTTTGACCAAAAAACTAAGCGAAATATTTACTATAAACTAAAAGACCGCAGATTGGCCGGGTTTAACTCCATCTTTGCCGTTTCTTCTATTGACGCGGCTAAAAGATACTATACTGAGTTTAAAAAACAATTAGCCGATCTGCCAAGCGATAAAAATCTTAAAATTGCTCTTATTTACAGCTTTGGAGTAAATGAAGAAGAAATAGACGGGATGATAGACGAAAATTCCGAAGATACGAGCGGATTAGATGAAAGCTCAAGGGATTTCCTTGAAAAAGCCATAAAAGACTATAATGCAATGTTTGGGACATCATATGATACGTCTTCGGATAAGTTTCAAAATTATTATAAGGATGTAAGCGAGCGAGTTAAAAATCGCGAGGTGGATATTTTAATTGTAGTTAATATGTTTTTAACCGGATTTGACGCTACAACTCTTAATACCTTATGGGTGGATAAAAACTTGCGGTTGCACGGGCTTTTGCAGGCTTTTTCCCGTACAAATAGAATATTAAATACTATTAAAACCTTTGGCAATATCGTTTGTTTTCGCAATTTGGAAAAAGCTACCAATGAGGCTATCGCTCTTTTTGGAGACAAGGAAGCCAGCGGGATTGTTTTGTTGAAGTCTTATAAAGATTATTACAACGGATATAGAGACGGAGATAGAAAAGTGCGCGGATATGCGGAGCTAATTAATGAACTTTTAGAAAAATATCCGGTTGGCGAGAGAATTATAGGAGAAAAAAAACAAAAAGAATTTATTAGGCTTTATGGTGCGATTTTGAGATTGAGAAATATCTTAACTACATTTGACGAGTTTAAAGATAATGAAATCTTATCCGAACGGGATTTGCAAGATTATCATAGTATGTATATAGACCTTTATAACGAATTCCGTAAGCCTAATGATGGTGAAAAAGAAAATATAAACGACGACCTGGTTTTTGAAATGGAACTTATTAAACAGGTAGAAATAAACATTGATTATATTTTAAGCCTTGTAAAGAAGTATCATGAAGACCATACCAAAAACCGAGAATTGCTTGTAGATATAAACAAGGCAATTGACTCAAGCGTAGAGCTGCGAAACAAAAAAGATCTAATAAACCAGTTTATCGAATCTCTTGCTCCACACTCATTAGTGGATGAAGAGTGGCATAAATATGTAGAGAAAAAGAAGATTGAAGAGCTTGAAAATATCATAAAGCAAGAAAAACTTAACCGAAATGAAACTTATAAGTTTATACAAAATGCTTTTCGTACCGGAAGCATCGAAACTACAGGCACTGAATTATCTAAAGTTTTGCCTCCTGTCTCTCGTTTTTCCCCCGGAGGGGAACGTTCTAAAAAACGAGAGGGCGTTTTGGAGAAATTGTCCCGTTTTTTTGAGCGTTTTTTTGATATTTCTGATAAGAGACTTTAAATATTGTTTAAAAAATTAATTTTTAATAAGCCAAAATGTTTTAATTGATATAATTTTTCTATGGGAAAAGATACGGAGAAGCTTTTTAGCGGAGATTTGTATTTTCCTCACGCTTTCCTGGTAGCCGCTTCCGCGGGAGCGGGAAAAACTTACGCTCTGGCATGGCGGTATGTCATTTTCCTTCTTTCCGAAAAATCTAATGCGGATCCGTCTCAAATATTGGCCGTAACTTTTACCAAAAATGCGGCCAGAGAGATGAGGGAAAGGATTTTGAATATTTTAAAAGAAATTTCTTTAGGGGAAGAATCTTTAAGCGAAGCGCAAAAATATTTAAAATCGGACAAAGAAGAATTGAAAAAAAGAGCGCAAAAAGTTTTGGAGCAAATACTTATAAATTATTGCGATTTCCATGTTTCTACCATAGATTCTTTTATTTCCGCTTTGGGGAAAGTTTCTTCTCTGGAATTGGGACTTTCTCCCGATTTTGAAATAGTATTTGAAACTTCTTTGTCGGAAGACTTAGATTTCGCTTATTTTATGTCTTCGCATATTTCTCAAAATAAAGAAGAAATAGAAGAATTTTTAAAGAACTTAAATTTAAATTCGGATAAATTTTTATTTTCTCCCGCCTATCGAGTAAAAGAATATTTCAAATCTTTCAGAGATAAGGAAAATAAATATCTTTTGCCTTTGACCGACTCCGGTTTTATTTTGGAAGACATAAAAAAATCCGAAGAAGAAATATTCGAAGAAATAAGAAAATTGGCCGATTCTTATAAAGATTCCGACATAGAAAAGAAAATAAAAAAGACGTCGTTGAAGGCCCTGCGAGAGAAAGCCGCGGCGGAATTAATAGAAAATTTCGATTCACAAATGGGAATAGTGAGCGGTAATTGTACGAAAGATATGAAGGCTTTGGTGTCGGCCGATTTAAGAGTAAAAGAGATATCGGTCAAAATAAAGGAATATAAAGAAAAAAAATCATATTCGGCTTACGATTCTTATGTGAGATTTTATCTCAAATATAAAGATTTTTACGATAAATCCAAAGAAGCTAAGAAGTCTTTGACTTTGGGGCTTTTGTCTTTGAAATTGGCTTCGAGAATAAAAGAAGGAAATATCGGCGATTTTTATTTTAAATTGGCTTCTAAGTTTTCGCATTTTTTCATAGACGAGTTTCAAGATACTTCTCCGGCTCAATGGCAGATAATAAAACCGCTGGCGGAAGACGCCTTGGCTCAAAAAGGTTCCTTGTTTTTGATAGGCGATTTGAAACAGGCGATATATCTTTTCAGGAATGCCGATTATAAAATAATGTACGGAGTAATTAACCGCGATAAAGAGAAACTCGATTTTTCTTCCCTTGAAAAAGGGCCGGAGATATTCAAACCAGAAATCAATTATAGATGCGGAGAAGAAATAATAAAATACGCTCAAAAAACCTTCTCCGGCAAAAAGTTTAAGGAGTTTCTCGATTTAAACGAATTGGAAGATCTTACCGGCCTTAGCGAGTGTTTCCAAAAAGCCGCTAAAAAAGACAAAGGATATGTTAAAACTAATGTTTTAATTGCCGAAAAAGAGTCCGAAGACGAAGAAGAAAAAGAATATTTGAAAATTTTGAAAGAAGCCGTTTCGGAGTTGTCTAAAAGATACGATTTAAAAGACATAGCCGTTTTGGCTTCCGACAATTCTTGCGTCGAAAGCGCCGTAAGCGTAATAAACGATATGTCAATACCGGCGGCTTCCTATTCGGCTTTGGATATAAGAAAAAGAAAAATAATATCCGAAATAATAAGTCTTCTTAATTTTTTTAATCTTACAAGCGACGATACTTCTTTCGCTTGTTTTATTAAAGGAGAAATATTTTCAAAGATTTTCCAAAATTCAGAAGAAATAGATTCTTTTTTGTTTGAAAATAGAGATGTTAAAATAAAATATTCCTTTTTTAGAAAGAAGTTTCCGGATGTCTGGGAGAATTATTTCGAAGAGGCTTTTGCCAAAAGCGGATATTTGTCGGTTTACGAGCTTTTGACGATGATATATGAAAAATTTAAAATTAACGAGAATTTTCCGCAAGAGCGGGGATTTTTACTCAAACTTTTAGACTGCGCCGATAAATTAAACGAAGGAGACAGCGCCTGTTCTTTGAGCGATTTCTTGAATCGTTTCGATCAAATGAGCGAGGACGAAGCTTCCCTGCCTTTGCCGAAACAGGAAAATGCCGTTCAGGTTATGACTTTCCATAAAGCCAAAGGATTGGGGTTTAAGGCGGTTATAAATTTATTTTTGGAAAAAAGAGATCCGAACAAAGATTTTTATTTCGAAACGCAAAAAGATTCGGTTAAGATATTAAAAATAAACGAAGATGCGGCCGAAAAATCCGAAGCTCTTTCGCAAATATATTACGGCGACAAATCGGAAGAATATTTGCAAAAACTAAACACTTTATACGTCGCTTTGACGCGGGCCGAAAACGAACTTTATAATATCGTTTTTCTTAAAAAAGAAGATTCCAAAAGCGTATATTCTATTTTGGAAGAATTTGAAGGCGGAGAAAAATCGAAATCCCAAAAAACATTGAAAGGCGGAGATTATTTGGAAGTTTCTTTTTCCAAAAAAGAGATCTGGAATTTCGTAAAAGAGGGCGAAAGCCGCGAATACGAGGTAAGAAGAGGAGAATTCTATCACGCTTTGGCCGCTTTGATAAAAGATAAAAGCGATTTTGATTCGGAAAGCTTTAAGGAAAAATCGAGGGAGACCGCGGAGTTTTACGGTTTTTCAAACGAAGACCTTAAAGATGCGGAAATTAAAATAAAAACTTTTTTTCAAGACGAAAGATATGAAAGTTTTTTTTCGGCAAAAGATTCCTTGTCGGTTTATAACGAAACGCCGCTTATAAGCGAAGACGGATCGGTAATAAGGCCGGATAGAATAGCGGTAAGAAAAGACGGAGTTTTTATAACCGATTATAAAACGGGAGATAAAAAAGATTATTCGTATCAAATAAACAAATATAAGAAAGCCGCGCGGAAAGCTTTCGGCAAAGAAGTTTTTTCTTTGATTTGTTATTTGGATTTGGGCGAGGCGGAAGAAATATGAAACCTATTTTTTTAGATTACGGAGAAAATCTTCCGGAAATTGCGGCGCGAGAGATTTCTTCCTGCGCAAATCCGCAAAACGCTCTTTTGGTTTTTCCAAATAAAAGGCCCGGGTATTTTGCGGCAAAATATTTGTCCGAAAAGAAAGGACCGATAATATCGCCCAAAATATTTTCTCAGGACGAATTTATAGACGAACTTTTTTCCAATCTAAAAGACAAGACTATTAAAGTTAAAAGATTTTACGACCCCGATTTGGCCGCCGTTCTTATGTTCGATCTTAAAAAAGAATTTCATTCCTTTTTGAATAAAAAAGAGGGGGAAGCCGAAAATCCTTTCCTTTTGGCCTGGGCTATGAGGATGATATCGGCTTTCGAAGAATGTAAAATCGCTTCCGTAGAACCTAAAAGACTTAGAAAATTCGATTTTTTGAGTTCTCCGGATAAATCCGCCGATTCTCTTAATAAAAAATTCGAAAGATTTTCCGATTTGTACGAAAAATTTTATTTTTTATGCGCGGATAAAGGTTTTTATACCAGAGCGATGAAGTACTCTTGCCTTGCCGAAAGATCAAAAGATTGCGCCGAATATTGCCTTTCTTTCGAGAAAGCGGTTTTCGGCGGTTTTTTTGTTTTAAACAAAAGCGAAAAAATAATTTTGCAAGAAATAGCCGAAAACGGAAATTCTCTTTTTATATACGGCGATTCGCCTTTGCTCGAAGGAAAATCGGTTCATGACCGTCCCAAAAAAGAATTAAAAAGGGAAAAACCTAAAATTAAATTTGTGAAATGCTTAAGCAGGCAGCACGAAGTATTCGAACTTAAGAAAGAATTGGGATGTTCGGATGGCGCCTCTAAAAAATCTTTCGGCCAGGATAATGCCGTCATAATCCCCGAAAGTTCTTATTTGCCTCCGGCGTTAGAAATAGTTTTTCCAAATATAAGCGAGTTTAATATTTCGGCGGGATATTCTTTGAAAATGACTCCTATATACGGATTGTTTTTAGCCCTGGAAAATCTTTTCGGATCTTTGAACGCGCAAAAAGAATTTTCGGCCCGGTCTTACTTTTCTTTCGCTTTTCATCCTTATATAAAGAATTTCAAAGCAAACAAGGGAAAAGAAAACGCGGAAAAAACAAGAATGGCTTTTCAGAATTTAAGAGATTATGCCGCAAAAGAAAAAATATCTTTTATTTCTTTGAAGGAATTATCGGATTTGGGCGGATCGGAAGTAAAAGAAATAAACGAGAGTTTGATAGCTCCTTTTCTGAATTCTTCTTCTCTGGGAGAGTTTTGTGAAGCGGCCGAAGATTTTATAGACAGTATTTCCTTTTATTCCACCGGCAATTTGCATCCTTACTGGAATTATTTCCCTTCGATAATGAAAGAAAAAGCTCAAGAAATAAAAAATTCTCTTTTAAGTAAAGTTTCTTTCAAAAATACCAAAGAATATGTTTCTTTTTTCAATTCGTACTGTTCGGCTTCTGCTTATCCTTTTTCCGGTTCTCCGGTAAGAGGATTGCAGGGTTTGGGTTTTCTCGAAAGCAGAAATTTAAAATTTGAAAAAATATATTTTTTGGGTTTTTGCGAGAATATATTTCCGTCCGTTAAAAAAGAGGACGAAATTCTGCCTTACGAAGCGAGGTTAGAGTTAGGATTGTCGACATATAAGGAAAAATCGGAAATTTATTCTTATTATTTCGAAAGATTGATTTATTCGTCCAAAGAAGCCGTTTTCTTTTATACTCAAGACGACGAATCGGGACTTTCGCCTTTCGGCGAAAAATTAAAATGGGATTATGAGAAAGAAAAAATAAAATACGAAGAGAGATTTTCTCTAAGCCCCGTATCTTTTGCGCCTTATAAAATAAAGCCCGTAAAGAAAACCGATAAAATGAAAGATTTTTTAAAGTCGCAGATTTATTCTTATTCGTCTTTGGACGCTTATTTGTCCTGCGGGCTTAAATTTTATTATTCGAAGGTTTTAAGACTCGGCGAAGAAGACGAATTAATGTCGGAAAGAGAACCGAAAGAAATAGGCGAAGCTTTACATAAAATATTGGAAAAATTCTTTTTTATGAAAGGTTTCGAATCGCCTTATAAAGAAAAGATTATTATCATGGAAAAAGCCTTAAAAGAAGTTTCTGATAAAATTTTAAAAGACAAAGAGACTAACGGTATTTCTTATATGGAATATTTTCAAATAAGAAAAAGATGTTTCGATTTTCTGAATTTTCACGAGAAAGATCGGTCAAAATTTAAGATATTGGAAGGAGAAAAAGAAATTCATTTCGAAATAAACGTAAAAGGACATGTTTTTAAATTAAAATCCAGATTGGACAGGATAGACGACAGAGACGGAGAAATTGTCGTATGCGATTATAAAACGGGCGGTTTAGATTTTAAAAAATATATTCCGAAAGCGTCCGTCGAAAAAGACGGTTTGCCCGAAATATTTCAGGGAAATAAAAATAAAATAGGTTCTTTGCAGCTTCCTGTGTATTGTATGGCGGCGGAAACTATTTATAAAAGTAAAGAAATAAACGCTTCTATAATAACTTTGGGATTGCCGCAGATAAAAGAAGATTTGCTTTTTAAGAAAGAAGATAATAGGCCGGCTAAATTAAAAATTTACAAAGAAGCCGTTTCACTCGCTCTGGACGAAATTGTCGGTTGCGATTCTTTTAATCCGGCCGAGGACGAAAAGGAATGCGAATACTGCCCTTTTGCCCGCTTTTGCAATATTTATAACTCTTAAAATATCATAAACCCCGCCCGCCAAAATGCGACAGGACGCTGTCGCGAAAATCTTTTATAATTTTAAAGGCAAAGGGGGAAATATGAATATCAAAGAAATGGAATTATGCGACAAACCGAGAGAAAAAATGCTTAAATACGGTCCCGATAAATTGTCCGAAAAAGAATTATTGGCTTTGATTTTAAGAACGGGAGTAAAAGGAAAGGACGTTATGAGTTTGGCAGAGGAATTGAGCGTCAAACTTAAAGAAGCTCCGGAAGGCAAAGAATCGTTGCCCAAATTATATTCGCTTTGCGACATAGGCAAATCTAAAGCCTGCGAGATTATGGCTTGTTTTGAATTGGGAAGGAGATATCTAAAAAATAAAAAAAATTCTCTTTACTTAAAACCGAAAGACGTTTTTTGGGAACTTAAGGAATATGCAAGCGCAAAAAAAGAGCATTTTATAGTTTTATATCTGGATACCAAAAATCAAGAAATAAAAAAATATGTGGTTTCGATAGGTACGCTTAATTACAGCGTAGTTCATCCCAGAGAGGTTTTCGAAGAAGCGGTAAGGAATTTGGCGGCAAGCATAATAATCGCGCATAATCATCCAAGCGGCTGTCCGGAGCCTTCGCAAGAAGACATAAAACTTACCGGGAGATTGATAGAAGCGGGAAAGATTTTAGGGATAGAAGTTTTGGATCATGTGATAGTGTCCAAAGAAAAATATTTTAGTTTTAAGGAAAACTCTCTTATGTGATAAAATAATAGGCGAGAAGATATTGAAACTATATACGATTTGTCCGTAAGGAGGTCCTATGCTTTTCGACAGGCTTAGCCCCGAGATGATTAAATCTTTGATAGAAACGCTACCCGGAGAAATAACGGTGATAGACGAAAAAGACGAAGTTGTGGGATGGAATAAACACGATAAAAGGCTTTTTTACAGACCTATGACGGCCATGGGCGTAAACTTTAGAGATTGCCATCCCAAAAAGAGTCTGCATCTTGTGGAACAGATTATTTCCGAAATGAAAGAAGGAAAAAGAGACAATGCGAGATTTTGGATAGATCTTAAAGTAAAAGAAAACGAGCCTAAGCATAAGATTTTGATAGAGTTTTACGCTTTGAGAGACGAAAAGGGAAAATATTTGGGATGTATGGAATATACCGTCGACGTCGATTATATACGAAAATTGGAAGGCGAAAAAAGACTTTTGGATTAAAGATGAAATTAATAATATTGCTGTTTTTAAGCGCTACGGCTTTTACTCAAGATAAAATATCCGCAGACGATGCCATAAAAAAAGTTTTAAAATCAAATAGAGAAATAGAGGAAGCTTCTCTTTCTTTAAAAAGAGCGGAGAGTAATTTGAGTTTGGCAAAAGCTTCTCTTTTACCTTATTTTTATGCTTCGGGATCGTATTATTCGGTTAATCCGGAAAAATTCGATTCCTATGAAACTTTAACCGCCGGATTAAATGTTTCCGCCGATATTTTAAACTACTCTTCCATAGCGTCTTATAAGTCGGCTTTATTGGAAAAAGAGCAGGCGGCGGCGTTTTTGGAGAAAAAAATAAGCGAAATTAAGAATCAAACTTGCAAATCGGCGGCGGAAATTATCAGATTAAATTCCCTATTGGCCATATCCGAAAAAGACATAGAAAGAAGAAAAGAAAATCTGGACTTAATAAATATAAAATATAAGGCCGGCATAGAAAGTAAATCCGCTTTGGCCGAAACGGAAGTCGCTCTTAAAACGGCGGTTTGGAAAAAAACGGATTTGGAAAGACGTCTTAGAAAAGCTCAAAAAGAACTTAACATATTAATGGGCGAGCCTGTTATGTCGAAATTTTATATTACGGAATTGTCCGAGAAAAAGGATATAAACGATTTTGATTATTATCTAAAAAAAATAAGTAATCATTATGCTTTAAGATTGGCCGATATGGAAAGCGAATATTATCTCGTATTAAAGAAAAAAGCCCTAAGAGAAAAATGGCCGATTATTACCGGATCGGCATCCTATGAAGGTTCCGGACCGTCTTACGGAAAAATTTCTTATGTTTTAAAAGGCGGAGTTTCCGCTTCGATTCCTATTTTTTCTTTCGGTAAAACTTCGTATTCTTACGATTCTGCGGAAAAAAAATACGAAGAATCTATTTTAAGGTTAAAGTCTTTAAAAGAAAATATTATTTCCCAACTGGAAGACAGCTGGCTTGCCTATGAACAGGCAAAAGCTTATGCCGATTTAACTTCTTCCGCCCTGGATGCCGCCTCTCTTAGAGCTTGGCTTGTCAGAAAACAGTATCTTTCCGGCGGTTCTTCTTATTTCGAATGGAAAAATGCCGAAAATGCCTTGAACGAATATGAAAATTCTTCGGCCGAGGCCAAAATTTCGGTATACGAAGCGGCTTGCGATTTAAAAAAGTCCGCAGGAGAATAAAAAATGAAAGAAATTTTTAAAAGAAAAATATTTTGGATTCCATTGGTAATTTTTGTTTTGTTAGGAGGATCTTGCGCGGCAATAAAAGCAAAGAAAACAAAACTTCAAGAATCTTTGATGAAATCTATGATCGAGATTAAACCTCAAAGAGGAAGGTTTATAACCAAAACTCAGGCTATCGCTTCGGTAGAACCGGAAAATAGAGTTTTAGTTATGCCGTCTGTCAACGGCAGGGCGGAAGAAGTTCTTTTTAAAGAAGGTCAAAAAGTTTCCAAAGGAGAACTTATGGCGAGAATAAGTTCTTCCGAAAGAACCGCTTTATTAGACTCTCTAAAAGTTTCCGGGGAAGACGAGAGAGAAATAAAAATGGTCAGAGAAGCATATAACCTTACTCCGGTTGTGGCCCCGATAGACGGAACCGTCGTAAGAAAAGAAGTGGAGCCGGGTCAGTCGGTTTCAGCGGGAAAAGAGATAGCGGTTATTTCCGACAGACTTATAATAAAAACTTTTGTCGACGAAACGGATATAGGCAAAATAAAGATCGGACAGGACGCAGAATATTTTTTAGACGCGTTTCCGGAAGAGAAAAAAATGGGTAAAGTAATATCGATTTCTCACGAGTCCGTAGAAAAAAATAACGTAAATGTTTACGAAGTGAAGGTATTACCTGTTTCCGATACGGATAAATTGCGTTCAGGCATGACCGCCGATATGCGCATAATAACCGGCATAAAAGAAAAAACTTTATACCTTCCCAAGAAAGCCGTCGTTTTTTCCTCTTTGGAATCTTTTGTGCGAATTAAAAAAAATGGAAAACTCGAAAAGAAAAAAATAGAAACGGGGGTTTCCAACGAGTCTTTTATAGAAGTATTATCTGGTATAGACGAAAAAGAATCCGTTTACTATTCTACGGCAATAGCGGCGGAAAAAGGTTTAGAAATTAAAATAGGGGATTAATGGCGCCCATAATAGAGATAAGAAACGTATCCAAAACATATAAAATAGGTTATTCCAAAGTTCAGGCTTTGAAAAATGTTTCCGTTTCCATAGACGAAGGGGAATTCGTTTCTCTGGTAGGACCTTCCGGTTCCGGCAAATCTACTCTGCTTCATATAATGGGATTTTTGGATAGACCGGACGAAGGAAAATATATTTTTGCCGGACAGGAAACGTCGTCTTTTTCCGACGGAAAGCTCGCGGCATTGAGAGCCAATACCATAGGCT
>JAAYVI010000065.1 GCA_012517235.1 Elusimicrobiota bacterium
ATCGGTTTCGATATATAATCGAAAGCTCCTTTTTTAAGGCAAAGCCTGGCCAAATCTTCTTCGTCATTGCCGGTTATCATCATTACGGCCGAAGATGGATCTTGAGATATTATTTCTTCCAAAGCTTCTATGCCGTTTTTTTGCGGCATATAAATATCCAAAAGAATTATTTCCGGTTTTTCTTTTTTAAAAAGTTCTACGGCCTGTGTGCCGTTTTCGGCGATTATGGCTTTAAAACCCAAAGATGCGACAAATCTTGAAAGCATATTCCTTACCGGTTCTTCGTCGTCGGCTATTAGTATTTTTTCAGTTTTTTCTTTTTTGGCGGTCGTCATGTGGATATTTTCTCTTTTTGTATTAGAATTCGACGGGCATATTTTTTCTATCTCGTCAAGAAGCGGAACAAGTCCGCCGGCTTTGGATAAAAAAGACGTAGCCCCTTCTTTGATATATTGCGCGGCGTCTTCCGGACTGTCATAGCCGGTAAGTATTATAACGGGAACCGTTTTTGAAAATTCTCTTATTTTTTCCAATACTTGAGAGCCGGTCAAGTTAGGCATTTCTCTGTCTAATATTACGGCGTCCGGTCTTATATTTTTATAAAGAGTTATTCCGTTTAGACCGTCGGCGGCGCAGAAAACTTCGTGACCGTTTCTCGATAAAAAAGATTTTACCGCATCTCTTACTATTCCGTCGTCGTCTATTATAAGTATCTTTGCCATCCTATCTCCCGAATATTAAACGTACTTCGTTAAATTCTTTTGTTTTTATTATCTTGAAAAAAGCTTTGTGCCTTACCGCTATTCCGTACGCTTTGCTAAGTCCCAGCCCCTGTCTTTCGGGTTTGGTGGTTTCGTAAGGATAGAAGAATTTAATAGGATTTTCTCCAAGTCCGGGATCTCGGTCTTTTACGGATAAAAAAGGCGATTGACTGTCGTATCCGCATGTTATTTCTATTTGAGAATTAGGCGGAGAGAAAATACAGGCGTTTTCTATCAATTCGGATAATAATTCGATTATTTGGTCCGAAGATCCTTTTACAAAAGAATCGGTTTTATTTATTTTTAAAGTATGATTTGAGCATTTTTTTGAGAAATATGAAGAATCTTGATCCAAAAGTTCGGATAAATTTATTTCTTCCAACGCCGGTTCTTTTCTTCTGGCAAAACACAATAGTTTTTTATTGAAAAGAGCCATTTTTTCGCAGGCGGATTTTATTTCTTTTATGTCCGACGCATTTTGAGAATCTTGCGGCAAATCTCTTAAAATAAGATCCGCATATCCCTGTACCGCCGCCAAAAAATTATTATAATCGTGCGCGATTCTGTTTACGGCCGAGCACATCGCTTCAAGTTTCTCGTCCGCCTCTATTATTTTTTCGCCCTCAAACATATTTTAAGTATATAATAAAGAACCGCCGAAATCAAATATTGCGCCCTTAAAACAAAATTTGTATATTATTTTTAAGGAGGAGGGGGATTATGCGCTACTGCGTTCTTATTGCTGACGACGATAGGGATTTTTTGGAAATGCTCAGGCGATATCTTAGCGCCGCCGGTTTTTCCGTTTATACTTTTCCAAATGTAAAATCGGCTTTATCTTCTTTGTCAAAAATATCCCCGGACATAGTCCTTACCGACGTAGAAATGCCCGGTCTTAGCGGTTTCGATTTTATAAAGATTTTAAGAGAAAATCCGAAGTTTTCGTCCGTGCCGGCCATAATGATGTCCGGTAAAAGAATTTCCGAGATAGATATGATAGAAGGCTATCATAAAGGAAGCGACGATTATTTGGTTAAGCCTTTTTCTATGCAGGTATTATCGGCAAAAATAAAAAATATTCTAAAAAGAGCTTACCCCGACAGAGAAAAAAACGGAAATTCTATTTCTTTCGGAGAATTTAAGCTTCTTTTGGATTCGAGAAAGGTTCTGTCGGGTAAAAAAGAAGTGAATCTTACGAAAAAAGAATTTGATTTGATTTTAATATTGGCTAAGGAAAAGGGAAAAATAGTATCTTCCGAAAAGATATTGGATTCCGTTTGGGGATATGAAAACGCTTCCGCTTCGGATCCTCATACCATAGAACAGCATATTTCAAGTATTAGAAAAAAATTAGGTCTTAAAAAAGAAATAAAAAAAGTGAGCGGACACGGATACATCTTGGAAATATGAAAGAATGCCATTATCAAAAATCTCTTAAGAAAATAATTTTTTCATATCTTACCGATAGAAATCCGAATTTCCTTAAAATATCGGATAAGATACTTAAAATAATAAAAAAAGAGACGGAGAGCCGATACGGATTCGCCGGATATTTGGACGATAAAACCGGATGGCTTATAGTTCCGACCTTGTCTAAAAATGTGGTTGAAGAATGCCGTGTGGACAAAAAAAACTTAATTTTTAAAAATTTTGATACCGTTTACGGTATTGCCATAAAAAGCAAAAAACCTTTTTTGTCAAACGATTTGCCTTCGGATATGAAAGAGAGAAGTCTGCCGGAAGGACATGTTAAAATGAAAAGCTTTTTGGCCGTTCCGGCGGTTATAAAAAATAAAACGGTAGGGATTTTGGCCGTCGCGGATAAGAAAGAAGGTTATTCTAAAAAAGAAGTCGCCTTTCTATCCGTTATGGCCGGATTCTATGCCATGATCGTATATAATTTGCTGAATCTTAAGAGAATAGAGGAACAAAACGAAACATTAAGACAAATAATAGAAAATGCCAGAGACATAATATATATGGTCGATTCCTCCGGTAAAATAGAATATATGAACAAAAGATATAAGTATTACGGATACGAAGAATCGGACATAATAGGTCGTCATGTTTCCGAATTTTCTCATAAAGACGATTTGTCTTATGTTATGAAAGCTTTTTCTTCGGCTTTAAAAACCGGAAAAACCAAAGACGTAATAAAATATAGGATTATGAAAAAAGACGGAAGTTTTTTTTATGCGGATCAAAAATCTTCCGTTATATTCAAAAACGGCAAGCCTTACAAAATAATCGGCAGCATAAGAGATTCCGGAAAAGAAAGAGAGCTGGTTTCCAAATTGGCGTCTCAAAAAGAAATTTTAAATAAGATTTATGAAAATGCTCCGGATATGATGTACATAAAAAATATTGACGGGATTTATGTCGGAGTAAATAAGGCATGCTCGCTTTTTTTAAAAAAACCTAAAAAAGAAATAATCGGCAAAAGCGATTCGGATATTTTCGGAAAAGAATTGTCCGAAAAAATAAGAATCGACGATATTAGAGTCGCGGCGGGTGAAACGGTTAACGCCGTTTATGAATGGAACGGGAGAACCGTCAATGTCATAAAGGCTCCTATTAAAGACGACGACGGAAAAGTAAAGTTTATTCTTTCCATGGGCAGAGATATAAGCAGAATAAAAAAGATGGAAAACGAATTGGCGCTGATGAAGGCAAAGGAAAAAATTAAGAAAATAACAAGCGATCTGTCTCACGATATAAATAATACTCTGGCCGTTATGTCCGGGTATACGGCTTTAATAAGCGAATCCGCCGGAGAATCTTTGGGCGAAAAAGCGGGTCTTAAGATAATAGATAAATCCATAAAAAAGGCCGCCAATATAGTTAAGGTTTTCAGAAAAAAGATAGAAAAAGAAAAACTCTAATTTTTGAAAAAAACTTGAGTTTTTTTTGAGTTATTTTAAGTATACTTTAAGTATAGTACAAAGCTCTCTAAAAAGATTTAAAAGATTTATCCAGCGTTGCGTGTGCTGCCCCCCTAACCCCCAAACCCCAAAGCATAGTCCCCAAGACACAATGCTAAGCCATGCGGCGCTGGATATTTTTAAAACTTAAAAAAAGCCGCCGAAAGGCGGCTTTTTTCGTTTCTTTAACTTATCCGGCATCTATAAGTTTTAGTTTTTCCGAATATATTTCCAGTATTTTTTTCTTTAGCGCGGCATTTTCATAAGAACTTAAATTAGGATCGCGGTAGAATAGTTCTTCTTTGTCTTCGGCCGCTTTTAAAAGAATTTCTCTGTCGTGGTAAGGGTCGGCTATTAGAAATTCCAGATCCCCGTGCTGCTTGACGCCCAAAATTTCTCCGTGACCGCGAAGTTTTGCGTCTTCTTCGCTTAATGAAAAGCCGTCTGAAAATTTACAAAAAGCTTTTAGCCTTTCTTGAGATTTGTCCGAAACCGTTTCTGATACGGCCAGACAAAAAGATTCTCTTTGCCCTCTGCCTACTCTGCCTCTTAATTGGTGAAGAGAGGCCAAACCGAATCTTTCCGCATTTTGTATTATCATAAGAGAAGCGTTTTTTATGTCTAAGCCTACTTCCACCACTTGAGTTGCGAATAAAACCTTGGTTTTGCCTTGGGCAAAATCTTTCATGGCTTTTTCTTTATCGGCGGGTTTCATAGTCCCGTAAATTATTCCCGATTTTATATTGGGATAAGCCGAAGAAAATTTTTCAAATTCTTTTTTTACCGATTTTATTTCAGAGAGCGTTTCTTCTATGGCCGGAAAAACGATATAGACCTGTCCGCCTTTTTTTATCTCTTCCAAAAGCTTATTTTCCGCTTCTTCTTTGGAAGCTGTAAAAGTTTTAACAGGCTTTCTTCCGGGAGGTATATCTTTTATTTGAGATATGTCCAAATCTCCGTAAAGAGATAGTGCCAGAGTTCTCGGTATCGGCGTAGCCGTCATTATAAGCATATCCGCGTCAAATCCTTTCTGTCTTAGAGCGGATCTTTGTCTGACACCGAATTTATGCTGCTCGTCTATTATTGCCAAACCCAAAGATTTAAAGTTTATTTCTTTTTCTATCAAAGAATGGGTGCCTACTAAAATATCTATTTCTCCGCGTCGAACTTTTTCCTTTAAAATTTCTTTTTCCGAAGATTTTATAGAAGAGGTTAAAAGAGCTATTCTTACGGGCAGACCGGAAAGAAGCGATAAAAAAGTTTCGTAATGCTGTCTTGCGAGAATTTCCGTCGGCGCCATAAAAGCGGCTTGATGAGCGTTTTCGCAGGCAAGCAATGCGGCGCTTAAAGCCACTACCGTTTTACCGCAGCCGACGTCTCCTTGAAGCAGGCGAGACATAGGATGAGGCGAAGTCATGTCTTTAAAAATTTCGTTTATGGCCTTTTTTTGACCGGAAGTAAACTCAAATCCCAGTTTTTCTTTAAAAGGAGTCAAAAGATGTTTTTTTACTTCGTATTTTCTCGGTTTTTTATAGAGAGAATTTTGCGCTTTTTTTAATCCCCACGCGCAAAGCATTAGAAAAAACTCCTCATATACGGCTCTTTCTCTGGCTTTTTTTAATTCGAGGGCGGAAGAAGGAAAATGAAGATTTTTAAGAGATTCGCTTAAAGACAAAAATCCTCTTTTTATCAAAATTTCCGAAGGTATAAAATCATTTTCCATTTCCGCAAAGTCTCTTAAGGCCGAATATGAGATTTCTCTTAAAAATTTTTGACTTATTCCGGCGCATGAACGATAAACAGGTATTATTCTATCGAAATGAACCGAAGAACCCGAAATTGTATAAGGATAATATTCCGAAACTTTTATTTTGATTTTTAAAAAATCCGGTTCTTTTTCTCCTATTAAGACAAATTTCTTTCCCGGTATAAAATCTTTTTTTAAAGGAATTAGGGGGTCAAAACGTCCTTTTCTTTTCCTAAAAAATAAAGCTTCGGCTTGTTCTCTTTGATTTCTTAAAATGACTTTAAATAGGGAAACGGGAGCGGAAACATATACTTGAGAAGCCGATATTACTTCTCCGATAAAAATAAAATCTTTTTGAAGATATTCGGGCAAAGATTCGTTTGAATTACTACGATCCGACCATCTATAAGGATAGTGATACAGCAAATCCTTTATCGTTTTAATTTCTAATTGCGCCAAAAATTTTGCCTTGATCGGACCTACGCCTTTAAGATATTTAATATCCGTAGATAGTGAGGCATTTGGCATTATAATATTATAGAAGATTGGACGATTGGAAGAATAGATGATTAGTAAGGAAGCGAGCTTGCGTTTTCGAGCAGCATAAGCCGTATGTCCGAAAAACGAGGAAATCTTCTCTTGAAGACGGGAAGGCTTTGTCCGACGAGCTAAAACTTTGCTTTTCGCGAGGAGTTGCCGGCCGCCGAGTTTTGAGGACATTATTAAGCGGCTTTTTAGCGGCGTAGAAGAAAGGATACATTGAGGTATGGCAAACTCTGTATGTTTACAATGTTTGCTAAAAATATATAATAATTAGTATGAGCTTTGAGGAATTGAAAAAGAAGATTTTTGAAAGAAAAGTAAAAGTAGGTATCATCGGCTTCGGTTATGTCGGCATGCCTTTGGGCGTAGAATTTGCGGAAAATGGAATTAAGGTTACGGCTTTTGAAAAAGACGAAAGCAAGATAAAATCCGTGAATAAAGGTTCATCATACGTAATAGACATAAAAAACGATAAATTGGCTCCTTTGGTTAAAAAAGGCAATATAAAAGCTACCGGAGATTTTTCGGAACTTAAAAAAAACGACGCCGTGATAATATGCGTTCCGACTCCTTTGAGAAAGAGCAAAGATCCGGACGTTTCCTATATAGTTTCTTCTTGTAAAGTTTTATCCGAAAATTTAAAAAAGGGAATGCTTGTCATTTTGGAAAGCACCACTTATCCCGGAACGACTTCCGAACTTGTTAAGCCGATATTGGAAAAAAGCGGACTTAAAGCCGGAAAAGATTTTTGGCTGGCTTTTTCTCCGGAAAGAGTAGATCCGGGTAATATTAAGTACGGAATAAGGAATACTCCGAAAATAGTAGGCGGATTTGAAGAAAAATCGTCGCAATTGGCCGCGGAACTTTATTCGATAGCCGCGGAAAAAGTTGTTAAGGTTTCTTCCTGCGAAGCCGCGGAAATGGTTAAGCTTTTAGAGAATACTTTTAGAGCCGTAAATATAGCGATGATAAACGAAATGGCGCTTATGTGCGAAAGGTTGGGCCTTAATATTTGGGAGATAATAGAAGCGGCCAAGACAAAACCTTTCGGTTTTATGCCTTTTTATCCCGGTCCCGGGATAGGAGGTCATTGCATACCTTTGGATCCTCATTATTTGGGCTGGAAAATGAAAACTCTTAATTTTGAACCGAGATTTATAGAGTTGGCCGGAGCGGTAAATTCTGCGATGCCGGAATATGTGATTATGCGGCTATATAAGCTTTTAAGCGAAAATAAAAAACCTTTAAAAGGTTCTAAAATCTTAGTTCTCGGCGCCGCTTATAAAGCCGATATATCCGACGAAAGAGAATCGCCCGCCATAGACATAATATCATTGCTTGCCAAACATAAAGCGAATGTTTATTATCACGATCCTTATATAAAAGAAATAACGGTATCGGGAATAAAATATAAAGACGCCGGATTTAAAAATCTTTCTTTTTACGACTGCGTCGTAATAATTACCGGTCATTCTTGCATCGATTATTCTAAACTTCTGAAAGAATCAAAACTTATTTTTGACGCGAGAAACGTTCTTAAAAATTTTAGATCCGATAAGATAATAAGATTATGAACGAAAAAACAAGAACGGAACTGATAAATTTTCTTAAAAGTCTGACGAGACTTGTGGTGCAGAGCAATTTGTATTCCAGCGGACATCCGCAAGTCGCCGAGGCGTCTTTGGAGGCAAAAAAATACCTTGAAGCGGCGGCTCAGTCGGAAAATATTTCGGAACTCGTTTTTACTTTGGATCAAAATCGTCTTTTATTTAACGGAGTTTTGCTTTTAAATTCCGACAGAGTTCCCAATTCTCTTTTAAACCTTTTTAAAAAAACGTCCTGCGACAGCATAGTCTTTTCAAAAGATGTTTCCAAGGAAGAGCTTGTTTCTTTCCCAAAAATAATAGCGCATAAGGGAACACCCGACGAGTTCCTAAAAAACAATTCGATAGAAAAAATAAGGCTTATAAAATCTTTATATGTCAAAGCCGAAAAGGCGGCGGATAATAAAAATCAAGATTCTAAGGAAATTAAGGATCATCAAGACATATCCAAGGAAATAAAAGATAGAAGTTTTGAAGATAGTCTAAAAAGCATAGTGTCGCGTTTGACTCAAGACGAAAATCAGCAAAAACAGATAATAGACGCTTTGTTTGAAAAATTTAAAAGCGAAGTCGAGGCCCGGGTAAATTTGGCCGTGGAAAAAATAAAAAAAGAAAAAATTAAAGTAGAAAACGATTATGAAAGAACCCAAGCCGTAATAACCAATATAGCCAACGGCGTTCTTACCGTAGATAAAAACGGAAATGTGATAATGATGAATCCGCAGGCTCAGGCGATAACGGGCAAGCCTCTTAAAGAAATAGCGGGAAAGAAAATTTTTGACGCGGTAAATTTGGAGAATCAAATAATAAACATAGCAAACGAACTCAAAAACGAAGGAGATAAGAAGATAGATACGGCGGTCAGTTCCAAGGGCAAAGAAGAATTGTCTAAAACAATAAAAAACTCCACCGCTTTGATAAAGAACGAGGAAGGAAAAATAGTGGGTACCATATCTTTGCCCACCGATATGGCAAAACTTCAAGAGCTTGATAGATTAAAAGACGATTTTATATCTACGATGACTCACGAACTGCGTTCGCCTTTAACGTCGATTAAAATGGCCTTGGATTTGATATCCAGAGAAAAACTCAGCCCCGGAGTCGGAAATATGCTTAATGCCGCAATAAGAAACTCCGAAAGGTTAAATTCCATAATAAGCGATATCCTCGATTTTTCAAAGCTACAATCGGGGAAAATGACTTTTAATTTGGCCGAAAACGACGCGGCCGAAATAGCAAAAAGCGCGGCCGATTCTATGAAAGCGTGGTCCGCTTCTAAACAAGTTCCGATATCCGTTTCTTTCGGCGAAGATTTGCCCAAGATATATTCCGATAAGAGAAGAACGGAACAGATACTTATTAACTTGCTTTCAAATTCTCTTAAGTTTACGCCTTCTGGCGGTAAGATAGAGATAAATATAGAGAAAGGCAAGGATTCCCTTTCGAATTTTGTTTTCTTTTCGGTTAAGGATAGCGGCTGCGGCATAAAAAAAGAAGAGATTAATAAAATTTTTGATAAATTCGTTCAGGCCGCTTCAGGGGAGAAAGTGGGGGGGACCGGACTTGGACTTGCCATTACCAAGGCCATGGTGGTTATGCAGGGCGGAAATATTTCGGTGCAAAGCGAAGAAGGTAAAGGAGCAGTTTTTACTTTTTCCATTCCGGTTTATAAGGAAGAAGAAAAAAAAGAACAAATTTTACCCGCCGAAAAACCATGGTGGAAAAAACTTTTAGGCATATAGCTTTTTCCAGATCATCTATTCTTCCAATCTTCTAATCGTCCAATCTTTTTTTGCTATACATCCACGCACCTATGCCTCCACACATCTATACTTCTACGCATCTAATTTGCTCGCTTGCTATTCTCGCCGCTAAAAAGCCTACTAACAATATACTCAAAATTTAGCGCATAGCTTTCGGCAATTTCTCGCCGGCCCGATTGGGAAACCAGTCCCGTCGGTTTCCCCCGATAAATCGGGTCCCCCTTCCGCTACGGGCCGTCTTTAAAACCGCCGAAAGCTTTTTAATCATCCAATCTTGTAATATTTTTCGCCATACATCCACACATCTATACTTCTACGCATCTAATTTGCTCGCTTGCTATTCTTGCCGCTAAAAAGCCGACTAACAATGTCCTCAAAATTTAGCGCATAGCTTTCGGCAATTTCTCGCCGGCCCGATTGGGAAACCAGTCCCGTCGGTTTCCCCCGATAAATCGGGTCCCCCTTCCGCTACGGGCCGGCTTCAAAACCGCCGAAAGCTTTTTAATCATCAATTCTTATATCCGTCCGATCTTCTAATATTTTTCGCCATACATCTATCCGTCTATACTCTAATTTTATTTCTTGGTATTTGTTATAATTATATTGTCTAAATCTATAGCCCAAAGAGGCTTTTATTCGGAGGTTAAAATGAACGGAATTATTAGAGTGCCAGAGCCGCAAAACGAACCGGTGCTTTCTTATGCTCCCGGAACAAACGAAAGAAAGGAGCTTAAAGCAAAAATAGAAGAACTTAGAAATCAAGTTATAGAAATACCTTTGATAATAGGCGGAAAAGAAATAAGGACCGGAAAAACTTCCGATGTCGTGATTCCTCATGAAAATAAAAAAGTAATAGCCAGATATCATAGGGCTTCTTCCAAAGAAGTCGAAACGGCGGTTGAGGAAAGTAAAAAAGCGAGAAAGATTTGGGCTAAGATGCCTTTCGAACATAGAGCCGCGATATTTTTAAGAGCGGCCGAGCTTTTAGCCGGACCTATGAGACAAACTCTTAATGCGGCCACTATGATAGGTCAGTCTAAAAATCCTTTTCAAGCGGAAATAGATTCGGCCTGCGAACTTGTGGATTTTTACAGGTTTAACACATATTTTGCTCAACAGATATACGCAAATCAGCCTTATTCTCCCAAACCTACTTGGAATTATATGGATTATAGGCCCTTGGAGGGATTCGTTTTTGCCGTTACTCCTTTTAACTTTACGTCAATAGCCGGCAATCTCCCGACTTCTCCGGCGATAATGGGAAATACCGTAATATGGAAGCCGGCTTCTACTGCGGTTTATTCCGGATATTTCCTTATGAAACTTTGGCAGGCGGCCGGGCTTCCGGACGGAGTTATAAATATGGTTCCCGGTTCCGGTGCGGATGTGGGAAATCCCGTCATCAATAGTCCAGATTTTATGGGACTTCATTTCACCGGTTCTACCGGAGTTTTCAACGGCATGTGGGCTACAATAGTAAAAAATTTGGACAAATATAAAGGATATCCCAGAATAGTCGGAGAAACGGGAGGAAAAGATTTTATATTCGCGCATCCTTCCGCGGATAGAAAAGCTTTGGTAACCGCCATAGTAAGAGGAGCTTTCGAATATCAAGGTCAGAAATGTTCCGCCGCTTCGAGGGCATATATTCCCGAAAGCGTATGGAAAGAAATAAAAGACGATCTTATAAGTCAGATTAAATCCTTGAAAATGGGGCCGGCCGAAGATTTTACAAACTTTGTAAACGCCGTCATAGATAAGTCGGCTTATCAAAGCATAAAAAGCTATATAGACTACGCCGCATCTTCCGCCGACGCTAAAATTTTAGCCGGAGGCAAATGCGACGACAGTCAGGGTTATTTTATCGAACCGACTTTGATAGAAGCGCTTAAGCCGGATTTTAAAACGATGTGCGAAGAAATATTCGGACCTGTTATAACCGTTTATGTATACAAGGATTCCAAACTTGACGAAACATTGGATCTTTGCGATAAAACTTCGCCTTACGCTCTTACCGGCGCGGTGTTTGCTCAAGACAGATCCGCCGTCATTAAGGTTATGGACGCTTTGGAAAATGCCGCGGGAAATTTTTACATAAACGACAAACCTACCGGAGCGGTAGTAGGACAGCAGCCTTTCGGCGGAGCAAGAGCCAGCGGCACAAACGATAAGGCGGGCAGTTATCTTAATCTCATAAGATGGACTTCGCCGAGAGCCATAAAGGAAAACTTTGTTCCTCCTTCGGACTATAAGTATCCTTTCATGCTTGAAAAGTAAAATATTAACAGCGCGCCCATAGCTCAATGGATAGAGCGCCGGCCTGCGAAGCCGTAGATTCGAGTTCGATTCTCGATGGGCGCAGTTTTGTTTTAAAAATATGTCTCAAAAAAAATTAAGCGAAAAAGCCGAAAAAGAGCTTAAATCCATATATCACATATATTTTTTTTTACTTACCCTTTACAGCGTAAACGAAAGTTTTTCAAACTTTTTTCTGATAACTTTTTCAAAAGTTCTGAATCTGTCGAAACAAAATATTTCATTTTTGATAGATAATACCAAAGGCGTGCTCTGGGGTTCTTTTTTTATTATGTTTCTTGCCGTATATTATTGGACTTCGGATTTTAAAAAATACATAAAGAAACCGTCCGACGATTTGAAGCTTAAAATAAGAAAGAAAATAGAAAATATTTATTTTTATTTTATTTACTTTTATGCCGTATCTTTTTTTACCGCCTTATTATTTTCTTATCTAAGGTTTAAATATGAAAATATTTCTTTCTGGAAAACTCTCGCTCCGGCTATTACATTTTCTTTTTTAACTCAATTCGGATTTATACTGCCTTATGTGGACGCCACTTTATATAAACTTGATTCTTTGATGGCGGAACTTTACGATAAAGAAGAATTATATAGACCGAGAAGCGGTAAAAGTTTCCCTGTTTTTTATAAGCTTTTATTCCTTGTAATTTCATGCGCGGTTATGCCCATAATTATGACCGTATTGGCAATAGAAACAAATGTGGATTTACCCTCTTATAAAGGGGAAATGGCTTTTTCTTTTTTGCTTTTTATAATATTTTTATCTGTGGGAATAAACAGCATATTTTACGGACTGCATAAGCCTCTGGAGATCTTATCGGATAAAATGAAAAAGGCGGCCGGCGGCGACTATTCCGCAAAAACCAGAGTTTATTTCTCCGACGAAATAGGAAGAATAAAGGCGGCTTTTAATACGATGTTAGACGGATTAAGAGAAAGAGAAGAACTGTTTGGAACTTTCGGGCGATATTTGTCGCCGGAAGTAGCCAAAGAACTGATAAAGAATAAAAAATTAAGTTTGGGAGGAGAGGAAATTAAAGCGGCGGTAATGTTTTGCGACATAAGAGATTTTACTCCTTTAAGCGAAAGAATGTCTCCGTCGCAGTTGGTATCTTTTTTAAACGATTATCTTTCAAAGGTAGTTCCTCCGATAATGGAAAAAAACGGAGTAATAAGCAAATTTATGGGAGACGGTATTATGGCGATTTTTGCTCCTTCTTTGGGATGTCAAGAATATGCGAAAAAATCTTTGACTGCGGCTCTGGAAATGAGAAATGCTTTGGCGATATTTAATAATTCAGGCAAATATCCGTTTAAAATATCTTTCGGGATAGGCCTTCATGCGGGGAACTTGGTCGCCGGCAACATAGGAGCTCAGGAAAGGATGGAGTATGCTTTTATAGGAGATACCGTAAATGCGGCTTCGAGAATAGAATCCAAAACAAAAGATTTTTCCTGCGATATTTTGGTTTCCGAAGAACTTTTAAAAGTTTTGGGAGAAGACGTTAAAAAATTTAATTTAATTTCGGCCGGAGAAGTAAAATTGAAAGGTAAAAGTATGCCTTTGTCGGTTTATAAACTTTCTTAAAACGGCAAAAGTGGAAGTCGAAGCCAATAAATAATATAATTTATACTTATGGAAGCCATTCTTCAAATTCCGGCATTGTTTTTTTCGATAATAATACACGAATTTATGCGCGGATACGCCGCATATATAAAAGGCGACGATACGGCTTATCTTTCCGGAAGACTTACTTTAAATCCTATTCCTCATATAGATCCCGTAGGCACATTAATACTGCCCGCATTGGCATATTTTTCTCATATGCCTTTTATAGGCTGGGCCAAACCGGTTCCGGTAAATCCTTACAGAATGAGAGATCCCAGATACGATATGGTTTTTGTGGCGGCCAGCGGGCCCGCATCCAATCTGGCTCTGGCTTTTTTAAGCGCCGTTTCTCTTAAGATTTTATCTCTTGTGGGATTTTTCTATTTTTCTTTTTCTACGCCTTTCTATTATCTCTTAACTTTTATGGTTTATATAAACATAGCTTTGGCTTTTTTTAATTTGATTCCCATTTATCCTTTGGACGGCAGTCAAATACTGCTCGGGCTTTTGCCTTATAAAGCTCTTCAAATATACGAAAGACATATTCCTTACGGTTTTTACATAATAATATTTTTGGCTTTGGCCGGAATTTTTAAGTATATAATAGTTTATCCCATGGAAATAGTGCTTAAATTATTTTCTCTTATGGGATTGGCGGTATAATGGAAAAAAGAATAATAGTTTCGGGAATGCGCCCGACCGGGAGACTTCATCTGGGAAATTATTGGGGAGCTTTGAAGAATTATTTGGAACTTCAAGAAAGCTGCGAATGTTATTTTTTTGCCGCGGATTGGCATGCTTTGACTACGGCGTTTGAAAAAACTCCGATAGCTGAAAATACTTTAAAACTTGCGGCCGACTGGTTAGCCGCCGGCCTAAATCCCGAAAAATGCGTAATATTCAGGCAATCCGATGTAAAATATCACGGCGAGCTTTATCTTATGTTGGGCATGATAACGCCCATTTCTTGGCTTTTAAGAAATCCGACATTTAAAGAACAGCTTACCGAATTGTATCGCCAAAAATATAAAGGTCAGGAAGATAAAATGAAAAAAAGCGAAGGGGCCATGGACGCGGTGGCTTCTTCTCAGGGTTTTAGCGAAGAAGAAAATATGGCCTTAAATTCGGAGCTTAGCAATTACGGTTTCTTGGGTTATCCGGTTCTTCAGGCCGCGGACATACTTTTATACGGAGCCTCTCATGTGCCGATAGGCAAGGATCAGCTTCCTCATCTGGAACTGACCAGAGAGATAGCCAGAAGGTTTAATCATATTTTCAAGTGTAAAGTATTTAACGAGCCTCAGCCGCTTTTTACCTCGTCTCCTTTTGTTCCCGGCATAGATAAAAGAAAAATGTCCAAATCTTACGGAAATACCATAGAACTTTCCGATTGCGGCTCCGTTCTCGAAGCTAAAATAAAGAAAATGTTTACGGATCCCGCAAAAGTTAAAGCAAACGACAAAGGCAATCCCGACGGCTGCGTGGTTTTCGCTTTCCATAAACTTTACAATAAAGACTGCGCTTTAAGAGAAAAGGAATGCAGAGAAGGCGCCATAGGCTGCGGAGCTTGTAAAAAACATCTCTACGAATTAATGAATCCTTCTATGGAGAAAATGTCGGAAAAAATTTCTCAATATTCGAAAGACTACGGCTTTGTGGAAAAGGTTTTGCGCGAGGGAGCCGAAAAAGCCAAGGCAAAAGCCGAAATAATAATCAAAAAGGCGGCTTCGGAGGCTAAAATAATATGAGCATGATGGACATACATCTGGAAGTTTTCGAAGGGCCTTTGGATCTTTTGCTTTATTTGGTTAAGAAAAACAATATGGATATCTACGATATAAAGATATCGGAGATAACGGGCGAATATTTGGCTTATTTGGACGTTATGAAGGAGCTGAATTTGGAGGTAGCCGGAGAATTTTTGGTTATGGCATCCACTCTTATGCAGATAAAAGCGAAAATGCTTTTACCCAAACAGCAGGCTCCGGAAGGGGAAGAGGAAGGGGAAGATCCGAGGGCCGGACTTATTCATCAGCTTGAAGAATATCAAAAATTTAAAACGGCTTCCAAGGTTTTGGAAGAGCGTTTTGTCAAATATAGAGATGTTTTTTACAGAGGTTCTCCGGTTTTTAGCGTCGAAGACAAAGTCCTGGACGCCGAGTTTGCCGCGATAATAGAAGCCGTCAGACGGGCTTTTGAAAAGCTTCCCGACAAAAAAGAAATAGCGGGGGAAAATTTCCCCATAGAAAGCCGTATGGAAAAAATAATGAATCTTTTATCGGGAAAAGAGTGGGTTTTATTGGACGAGGTTTTTGAAAACGAAACAAAAAAACTGGCCATAATAACCTGTTTTTTGGCCATGCTCGAACTTATAAAGCAAAGAAAAATAATAGTCAGCCAAGACGACGCTTTTAAGGAAGTCAGAATTTATCCGAGGAAAGAAGAACATAATTAGGCGGAGAAAAATATGGAAGAAAACGAACTTATAAAAGCCGTGGAAACACTTTTGTTCATAACGGACGAACCTATAAAGACCGAAAGAATGGCGAAAATATGCGAAGTTAAAAACATTAAGCATATGGAAGAAATTTTGGAAAGAATAAAACATTCCTACGACATAGAAAATAGGGCTCTTTGCGTAATGAAAGTCGCAGGCGGCTGGCAAATGGCGACAAGAAACGAATACAGTATTTGGGTTAGAAAACTTTATCAAACAAGACTGACAATGAGATTATCTAATGCCGCTTTGGAAACACTTTGCATAATAGCTTACAAACAGCCCGTTACGAGAGCGCAAATAGAAAAAATAAGAGGAGTCGACGTTATGGGGCCGATAGATACTTTGCTTGAAAGAAAACTTATAACCGTTTTAGGCAGAGCCGAAACGATAGGCAGACCCATACTTTTCGGAACTACCGAAGAGTTTTTAAGACAATTCGGGCTTAATTCTTTGGCGGATTTGCCTCAGCTCGAAAACATGATTTCAAAAGAAAGTTTGGAAAGAGTAAACGCCATAATGGACGTTCCTCAGCCGGAAAATAAAGAACAAATGCTTCCTCTCGAAGGTATAACCGAAAATGCCGAAAATAAAAAAGAAAATTTTCAAGAAAATAATAATGCGCAAATAGAGAATGCGGCGGAAAACACTTCCGAAAATACTTCTCAAAGCGCCTCAGAAACTTACCAAAATAGCGAAAAAGAGCCGGAGGAAAATAAATAATGCCGGAAATAAGAAAGGATATTTTCGGCGGAGGATGGGTAATTTATTCCGGAAAAAGAATAGGCCGTCCTAACGATTATGCGGATTTTAAAGTAAAATGTCCTTTTTGTCCCGGCAGAGAAGAAGAAACGCCGCCGGAGATATTAAGATGGCCTAAAGGCAAAAATTGGCAAATCAGACTTGTCCCTAACAGATATCCCGCTTTAACAAAAGAGGAAATTTTTTTAAAGCCTTCCTGCGGACTTTACGAGTATGCCGGAGGTTACGGCATTCACGACGTCTTAGTCGAAACTCCAGAACACAAAGGCGGTTTTGAAAGTTTTTCCATAGAAAAAATAAAAAAAATTTTTGAAATATATTCAATGCGCTGCGGAGAAATTAAGAAAGAAAAAAACATAAAATATGCCATGGTTTTTAAGAATGTGGGTAAAAACGCCGGAGCAAGTCTCAGACATCCTCATTCTCAAATAATAGGTTTGCCTCTTATCCCTTCGACCGTATCCTGGGAAACGGAAAAAAACGAGTCTTTTTGGGAAAAAAATTCCAAATGTCTTTTTTGTGAAACGATAAAAAACGAAATTAAAATAAAGTCCAGAATAGTTTACGAAAACTCCAAATACGCGGCTTTTTGTCCTTTCGCAAGCAGATTTTTCTTTGAAATATGGATTATGCCCAAGAAACACGAACCTTATTTTGAGAGTCCAAAAAACGATTTTTTGGCTTTGGCTTATGCGGTTAAAAAAGTTTTTTCGGCTCTTAATAGAAGCGTAAAAGATCTGTCCTATAATATGATTATTCATTCGGCGCCTTGCGGAGAACATCCTCATTACCATTGGCATATAGAGATACTTCCAAAACTTGCGAGTATGGCCGGATTCGAATGGGGAAGCGGCTTTCATATAAATTCTTTAAGGCCGGAAGAAGCCGCCGAAATACTCAGAAAAGGAAAAATTTTTAATTTTGATAAGGAGGAAAAATGAAAATTCTTCAAGCCGCTTCGGAAGCGTTTCCTTTTTGTAAAACCGGAGGTTTGGCCGACGTTACTGGCGCTCTTTCCAGATTTTTTGCCGGGGCCGAAGGCGTGGAAGAACTTGTATTATTTCTTCCAAAATATAGAAATGCCGGAGGAGGCGCTTTCTCTTTTAAGGCCGTGCCGGGAAGCTATGTGGTGCCCGTATCGGGCAGATTTGAAAAAGCTTCTCTTTATCTGGCTCAATGGGGCAAAGTAAAAGTTTATTTCGTGGAAAATCAAAAATATTTCGACAGGCCGGGACTTTACAGAGGACCTCACGGAGATTATCAGGATAACGACGAAAGATTTATATTTTTCTCAAGAGCCGTTTTGGAGGGCGCCAAATTTTTGGGATTTAAACCGGATATAATTCATTGCCACGATTGGCAAACGGCCTTGATACCCGCTTACTTGAAAACTTTATATCTCATAGACGCTTTTTTTGCCAAGACGGCTACCGTATTTACGGTTCATAATATAGCTTATCAGGGGATGTTCGGAAGAGAAACATTTATAAAAGCCGGTTTCGGCTGGATGGATTTTACTCCCGATAAACTCGAATTTTACGGCGGAATAAACTTTATGAAAGCCGGCATAGTATTTGCCGATTTTATTACTACGGTAAGTCCCACTTATGCGCTGGAAATACAATCCGGAGCGGATTTCGGAAAAGGTTTGGAAGGAGTTCTTAAAAGCAGAAGCGAAAAATTATTCGGCATATTAAACGGAATAGATACCGAAATATGGGACCCGGCTACGGATACTTTTATTTACAGGGGATACGATCATAAAACATTTTGGCGCGGTAAGCCTCATTGTAAAAAATCCCTTCAAAAAGAATTGGGACTTAAAGAAGATAAAAATGCCGTACTGGCGGGATGCGTTTCCCGTTTGGACTGGCAAAAAGGAATAGATATAATAGCGGAATCGGCCGGAGAATTTTGCGGAAAAATGCAGTTTGTTTTTTTGGGAATCGGCGAACCGTCGATAACGCAATCTCTTAAAAAACTTTCCGATGAAAATCCGGGAACCGTTGTTTTTATAAATTCTTTCGACGAGGAAATGGCGCATAAAATTTATGCTTCCTGCGATATCTTTCTTATGCCTTCGAGATTCGAGCCTTGCGGTTTAAGTCAGATGATAGCGATGAGATACGGCGCTTTGCCCGTAGTTAACGCGACGGGGGGACTTAGAGATACCGTTTTTTACGATAAAGATAATTTTACGGCTTCCAACGGATTTTCACTGGGTTTTCCAAATGCCGACAATCTAAAAAGCATGCTCGGACATATACTTTCTCTTTATTCTTCGAGGGAACTCTGGAACAGCGCGGTTAAAAATGCCATGAAAGGCGATTATTCGTGGAATAAATCGGCGGCCGAATATCTTAAGCTTTTCGGACTTTTAAAAAATTCCAGATATTAATCGTATTCTCATTTCGGATATTCGTTTGATTTGACATGTTTTTATTTTTTGTATATAATTTACTTACCGGTAGGTAAACTATGAGAAAAATGAAGATTTCCAAAGAAGACATAATAAAAAAGGCTCTCGAACTTATGGCGGAAAACAGCCCGGATTCCGTTTCTATGAGAGAAATTGCTCAAAAACTTTCCGTTACAAAGCCGATGATATACTATCATTTCAAAGATAAAGAAGATCTTATAAAACAGGTTTTTTTCTCCAAGGCGAAAGAATTAGAAGAAATAAAGTTTGATACGGATAAGAATCTTTCCGTAGAAGACATAGTTTATGCCATAGTCAAAAAATATTACGATTTTTTAAATTCCAATCCGGAAGCGGTAAAATGCGTGATGAAAATATTTGACGCGCCGGAAGAAAGCCCGATAAGAAAATACGCTTTGCAGATGAGGGAAAAAAACAGGGAAAAAGTAAAAGAAGTTTTAAATCGTTTGGCTGCCGAAGGGAAAATAGATAAAAAGGAAATAGATTATATAATACATATGATTTCCGCTCTTTTATCTTATCAAATATTTGAAATGAGAGTTTCAAATAATCTTATTTCGCCGGATCTTTTAAAAAAACTTTCTAAAATAGCCGCTTACGGAGTTAAAAAGATAAACGCGGTATTTCTTTTGGCTTTATTATCTTTGCCGATTTCGGTTTTTTCTCAGATTAGCGCGGAAGACGCCGTAAATATGGCGATGTCTAAAAATGTTTCGGTTCTAAACGCTTTGGAAACTCAAGAGATATACTCTCAGAAGATAAGAGAATATTGGGGAGGAGTTTATCCCAATATATCCTTATCCGCTTCTTATTCCAGAAACATAGAAAAGCAAAGTCTTTTCTTTAACGGAAATAAAATAGAAATGGGTCTGGATAATTCGTATTCCGGCAGTTTGGACTTGAGTCAAATTCTATGGGCGGGAGGAAAAGTCGGAACCGGGATAGAAATGGCGGAGATCTATGCCGACAGCGCGTCCGAGAATCTTTCTTCGGCAAAAAAAACGATAAAAAAAATAGTCAAACAGACCTATTATGCCGCGGCTTTAATGAGAGAAATGCTTAATATACAGAAAGAAAATTTGGATATTTCCAAACAGCATCTCGAAACTATAAAACAGCAGTATGAGAAAGGTCTAAAAAGCGATCTGGAAGTAATGCGTCAAGAGGTCGAGGTTTCAAATAATGAACCGAGTCTTATAAAAGCCGAAAATGCCTACGAACAGAGCTTGCTGGCTTTAAAAAATGTCATAGGTATGGATCCCGATGAAAAAATAGAGCTTTCTTCCGGCCCTTTGTGTTCGGATTCCGGCGAATTTGAAGAAAGCCGTTTATATGATCTGGCTTTGAAAAATAGGGCCGATTATAAGCTTGCCGTTCTTAATTTGAGTTTGGCACAAAAGCAGTTGAGACTTGAAAAAGCCGGACATTGGCCCAATCTTACTGCCTTTGCTTCCAGAGCTTTTTCCGGTCAAAGCGATTCGGGGTTTCCCGATTCTTCTCAAAGATCGTGGAGTTTAACGGCGGGAGTAAAATTTAATATGCCCATTTTCAGCGGTTTTTCCGTTTCTGCTCGCGTAAAACAAGCGGAAGGCTCGGTAAAGATTGCCGAAAGAAATTTGAAAGATTTGAAGAGAAAAATAAAAATAGACGTCAAAAGCTCTTTTTTGGATTTAAAAGAAGCTCAAAGAAGACTACTTTCACAAAAAACTTCGGTTGATACCGCGAGAAAAGCTTTGCAGGCTACGGAAAGCAGATTTAAAAACGGTTTGGCCTCAAGATTGGAATTAAACGATGCGGCTTTGGCCTTAAATAAGGCGGAAACGCTGGCGGTTCAGGCAGAATATGACTATTGCGGAAATATGGCCAAATTGGATTGGGAGATCGGAAATTGAATTTTCGGAGGATTTATATGAAAAAAATAATTTTGATAAGCGCGGTTTTAATTTCTTTTTTTGCTCTTTCCTGCAAGAATAAAGAGGCGGAAGCTTTTAATAAAATAGAAAAGGATGTTTTTTTTGTAAAAGCCGAAAATCCGCAAATAAGAACCATTTCCAATGAGATAGTTTTGGGAGCATCCCTTAAAGCTATGGAAGAGGCGGTAATTTATCCGAGAATAAACGGCAAGCTTACCGAAAACGTATTAAAAGAAGGAGATAGCGTATCCAAAGACCAAACGATAGCTTATGTAAAAAAAGACGAAGTGGGCGTAGTTTACGAGCCGGCTCCCATACCTTCCACCATAGACGGAGTCATAGGCAGAATTTATCAAGATCCCGGCGCGGACGTAAATATTCAAACTCCCATAGCTTTGGTAGTTAATCAGAAAAAGATAAGAATACAAATGGATATGCCGGAAAAATATCTTTCCGGAATTTATAAAGGCCAGAAGGTTTCTTTTAAGGTAGAGGCTTATCCGGATAAAGTTTTTAGCGCTAAAATAGAAAAAATAAGTCCGGTGGTGGATAAGGTTTCAAAAACATCTCTTGTGGAAGCGGTTGCGGATAATTCTTCGGGATATCTTAAATCAGGAATGTTTTGCGAAGCCAGAGTGGCTTTAAAAGAAGTAGATAATGCTTATGCGGTTCCTCTTTCCGCAATAGTATATAAAGAAAAAGTTCCTTATATATACGTTTTGGACGAAAGCGGGCATTCCGTAAAAGAAGTCAAAGCCTCTTTGGGAATATCGGATTCCCAATATGCTCAGGTTAAAAATATAAATCTAAAGGATAAAATAATCACAGTAGGCCTTTACGGGATATACGATAAGGCTAAAGTATATATATCGGAAAACGATTAATTAAGAGAAAAATATGAAAATAATAGAATTCTCCGTCAAAAGACCGGTTTTTACAACCATGCTTTCCACTGCGATAATGGTTTTGGGTTTTTTTGCTTTCGCAAGATTGGGAGTGGACCTTTACCCAAACGTGGAATTTCCTTTCGTAACCGTTCAGACTTCTCTTAGAGGAGCAAGTCCTGAAGAGATAGAATCTTCCGTTACAAAAATCATCGAAGAAGCCGTAAATACCGTAAGCGGCATAGAAGATCTTTCTTCTACAAGCTACGAAGGCCTTTCGGTTGTTATGATAAAATTCCAGCTTGAAAAAAATCCCGATGTGGCCGCTCAAGAAGTCAGAGATAAAGTAAATTCGGTTCTAAGTCAGCTTCCTCAGGGTACGGACCAGCCGGTCGTGAGCAAAGTAGATTTCGGAAGTATGCCGGTTATGAGCGTGGCCGCGGCTTCAAAGAGAAACATAATAGATTTTACCCGGATAGTCAAAAAACAAATAAAAGAATCCATAGAGACCGTAAACGGAGTCGGAGGGGTTGATTTAATAGGCGGAAGAGAAAGAGAAATACATATATCCGTGAATCCTCTAAAACTTCAAGCGATGAACATATCCATAAAGCAGGTTAAAGACGCTCTTACTCAGCATAATGTCGAAATACCAGGCGGTAAAGTGGAGCAAAAAGACAAAGATTATGTTCTGCGCACATTGGGGAGAATATCTTCTCCCAAGGATTTTAACGATATAGTCGTTACTATGGTTAACGGCGCTCCGGTTAAAATATCTGATATAGCAAAAGTCGAAGATACCGGCGAAGAAATACAAACAATATCGTATCTTAACGGAGTCCCGGCCGTTACTTTAAGCGTCAAAAAACAATCGGGAACAAATACCGTAGAAGTTATAGAAAACGTAAAAAAACGTTTGGAAGAAATTAAAAAAACTTTGCCTAAAGACATAGAACTAAAAGTAATAGGCGATCAAAGCGTATTCATAAAAGGCTCCGTTCATGCGGTATACGAACATCTGGTGCTCGGCTCTCTTTTGGCTTCTTTGGTAATACTTCTTTTTATCGGCGATTGGAGATCTACGATAATATCTTCCGTGGCCATACCGGTTTCTCTGATAGGATCTTTCGCTTTGATGGAAGCCAGCGGATTTACTTTAAATAATATGACTCTTTTAGGCTTAATGATAGCCGTAGGTCTGGTAATAGACGATGCCGTAGTTATGATAGAAAATATACATAGACATATGGAAAAATACGACAAAAGTTCGTATGAGGCCGCGGTTTCCGGATCGGCGGAAATAGGTTTTGCGGTAATAGCGATTTCGGTTTCTTTGCTTGCCATTTTTGTTCCTTTGGCTTATATGTCGGGTATGATAGGAAGATTTTTAAAAAGCTACGGTCTTTCCATCGCTTATGCCGTAACAATAAGCACTTTTGTGGCTTTGACTATAACTCCCATGCTTTCGTCTTTGTTTCTTAAAAAAACTCACGGTAATTCTAAGTTTCAAGATTTCGTGGATAATTTCAATAAAATATTGGCCGATAAATACTCTCATATACTCCAATGGGCTTTGGCTAATAGAAAAAAGATGATAGTGTTTGCGGGGATTACAATTTTTTCCATGTTTCCTCTTTTGTTTTTTATAGGCAAAGATTTCCTGCCTCAGGACGATACGGGTATGTTTCAGATTAATATAACCGCTCCGGAAGGCACAAATCTTGAGATGATGAAAAAAATATCTTTCCAAATAGAAGAGGAAGCAAAAAGAATACCTTATGTCAGAGAGAGTCTTGTTATGGTGGGCTCCGGACAAGGCAATGTAAATTCTTCCAATCAGGCTTCTTTGTTTTTTGAACTTACCGATGCTTCGAAAAGAAGCGTTTCTCTTATGGAAATAATGTCTTCGGTAAGAAAAATGCTCGCCAAATATAAAGATTTAAGAACCGCGGTTATAGTCGGAGGACAGGGAAGCATAAGCGGAATGAAAAATTATGAAATGGAATACGTGATAACCGGCCCGGAGCTTAAAAATCTTCAGGATTATTCCTTGGCAATATTGGATAAACTTAAAACTATGAAAGGCGCGGTAGATTTGGATACGAGTTTTACTTATGCCAAGCCGGAATATAGAGTAATAATAGACAGAGAAAAGGCCGCTCGATTGGGAGTAAAGCCGGAAGATATAGCGACTTCTCTTAGAACTATGGTCGGCGGCGCCGAAAATATAACGAAATACAAAGAAGGCGACGACCTTTATCAAGTGAGGGTTAGAGCCGATAAGTATTACCGTTCTTCTCCGGAAACGGTAAAATCTCTTATGGTCCCCGCCGCTCAAAATAAAACGGTAAGATTGGATACGATAGCGCGCTTGGAAGAAGGATTCGGTCCGACACAAATAGATCGTTACAACAGACAAAGAAAAATATCGGTATATGCCAATGTGGAAAAGGGCGCTTCTCTAAGCAAACTTTTGAGTGTTTCCGATAAGACATTCGAATCTTTTAAAGCCCCTGCTCAATATAAAGCTCAGCCTACGGGCCGAGCGAAAGAATTCGGAAGAATGCTTAAAAGCTTTTTGACCGCTTTTATATTTGCTTTTATATTCGTATATATAGTTTTAGCGGCTCAGTTTGAAAGCTTTGTATATCCGGTTTCGATAATAGTCGTTTTGCCTTTGACTTTGCCTTTTGCGATAATTTCTTTGTTTTTAACGGGCTCTAATATGACAATATTTGCTCTTATGGGTATGTTTATGTTGTTTGGAATAGTAAAGAAAAATTCCATACTTCAAGTAGATTATACCAATACTTTGAGATCCGAAGGTAAGCCCAGATATGAGGCTATGATAGAAGCGAATAGAACCAGACTTAGACCCATACTTATGACGACATTAACTTTGATTTTTGCCATGCTGCCTACGGCTTTCGGTTCCGGACCCGGAGCAAATATGAGAAGATCTATGGCATGGGTGATAATAGGCGGACAGTCGTTGTCTTTGCTTATAACTCTTTTAATGACACCGGTTACATATTCCCTTATGGACGACGCTCAAGAATGGATTAAAAGAAAATTAGGATTTGGCGCCAAATAACTTTATTTTATCGCTCGCGGAATATAAATTTTAAAAGAAGCTCCTTTGGGTTTTATATTTGAAGCGTAAACATATCCGCCGTGATTTTTTAATATTCCGTAAACGCTCGAAAGTCCAAGCCCCGTTCCTTTACCTTTCGGTTTTGTGGTATAAAAGGGTTCGAATATATGATCCAAATCTTTTTCGGGTATTCCGGGTCCGTTGTCCTGGATTTCTATTACGCAGTATTCTCCTATATGATAAGGTTCTTTTTCTTCGGAAAAGTTTTTAAGAAAATAAGTTTTTATCTTTATTTCCCCGTTGCCGTCTATGGCGTCTTTGGCGTTTGAGGTGAGATTTAATAAAGCCTGTTTTATCTGGCTTTCGTCTATTTCGGAATTGCAATTTTTTTCTTGGGGTTCGAAAAAAACTTTTATTTTTGCTCCGACCTGAGACTCTATTAAGGGTAAAAGGTCTTTTACGGTTTCGTTTAAGTCGCAGACCTTTCTTTCGGCCGAACCGCTTTGTTTTCTTGCAAATACCATAAGTTGTTTTATAGTTTTGGTTTGTTCTTTTGCGCTTCTCAATAATTCGGCGGCCAATTTTTTGGTCGGAGAATTTTCTTTTAAATCTTCCGATATGAGTTCCATAGAACCTATTACTACCGTAAGAAGATTATTGAAATTATGCGCAAGTTCTCCGGTCATTGTGGCCAAAGATTCCATTTTTTGAGATTCTATCAGTTTGCCTTCGAGTTGAATTAAACTGTCGATATTTTCTTCTCTGCCGAGATAATATTTTATCTCTCCGTCTATTATAACGGGCTGAATGCTTAAAAAAACGGTATATATGGTTGCGTCTTTTTTCTTGTTAATTATTCTCGACTTAAATTTTTCGCCTTTTTTTATCGTCTCCCAAAGATTTTGATAAAATTCCTTGTTGTGTTTTCCGCTTCTAAGTATGCCCGGAGTTTTGCCTTCTATTTCTTGGAATGAATAACCGGTAGATTTTTCAAAAGCCGGATTGACAAAAATAATTTTACCGTCTTTATCGGTTATGAAATAAGATATGTCCGCCTGGCTTATGGCCGAACAAAGTATTTTGCTTAAGTCTTCTTTCATTAATAAAATTATACCAAATAGATTTTAGAAAGAAGATAATCTGCTGTCCGACGAGAAAGAGTTTATGTTGTCTATTTCTTCCTGAGACGGTTTTCTGGCTTGAGAGTATATATAGTCAAATTCGTTTTCGAAGGCGGAAACATAAGATGATTTATCTGTTAAAAAAATGTTTTCAAAATTATAATACTCCGCGCTGTCCGAGAAGTTAAAGGATCCGCTTATCAGCATTTTGGAATCTAAAACCATAAATTTATTATGCATAACGCCGCCGCTAAATCCTCCGGACCATTTGAAATCGAAACCTTCTTTAAACATTTTTTTAACTATGTCGCTCTGGCTGGATTGGACTCTGTCGGCCGTTATTTTTACTTTTACTCCTCTTGAAACGGCTCTTTTTAATGCGTCGTATATCTTTTCGTCATAAAAACTGAATATGGCGATTTTAATTTCATATTTTGCGCTGTCTACGGCTTTTATTATGATATTTTTTACGCCTCCGTTCGGAGAAAAAGCATAAGAAGGAAACTTTGAGGAGTTTAAAGAGACCGAAGGGGAGGAATCAGAAGGTATAAATTTTAAATTCGAAGAGTCATAGTCGGCCATAGGACCTTGAGAATAAGGTTTGGCATAAGACCACATCCAATCGAAATAGGCTTTATATCCGGAAAGATATTTCGAATCGGCGCTAAAAACGGCATTTTCAAAATTTGAATTATTGGCTTTCAAAGTCCAGTTGAAAGATCCGCAAAAAAGTATCCTGGAATCGAAAATAGCGATTTTATTGTGCATTATGCCGTATCTTCCCGCGCCTTTTAGAGTCCTTATTTCGACTTTTGCGTCTATAAGCTGCTGCAACGACGGATCTATTTTATTATTGAAAAGGTGAGATTGATTGACTATGATTCTTACTTTTAAACCTCTGTCCTTTGCTTTTATTACCGCCTGAGCAAGTTCGGGATCGCTTATGCCGTAAATCGCTATGTCTAAAGACGAAGACGAAGACTCTATCGCCGCTTTCAAGTAAGAAGAAACCATGCCTTCTCTGGAGAAAGCGTAAATCGGAAGTTCGCTTATTTGAGAGTAAACTTCTTTGTAGGGAGATTGGGGAGCGGGAATTTCAAAAGAAAATTTTTGGAGCTCTCTTAATTGACTTAAGGCATCTGAAGCAAAAGAAACGGCCGGCAGAAAAAGCAAAGAGAGAATTAGAGTTTTAATTTTATTCATCTTTGAAATTATAATATTAAAAAATTATTTTTGCCACAGTCATAAGTCTAAAAAAATAGGGACTTAAGACCTACGAGTTTTTGATTGTTAAAACGGGTAAATAAATCCGTCTTGAATGTCTTTATATATTCCGTCTATTATGTTTCCCGAATAAGAATTTATTACCGCATATTTCCACTTCTCGAAATTTTGCGGCATATCGGAGGAAGGAATAAAAAAAAGTCTGTTTCCGCCGTCTTTTTTAAGAGGGTATGTTTTTAGTTTTTTGAGAGAATAAAAAGAATATCCGTAAAGATGAATTTTATCTTTTTCCGCTATTAAGGCATAATCCCAGGCGTTTTTTACATAAAGTTTATTTTTGACGGAATTTAAAAGAGAAACATTCCCGGCTCCCGTCGCCGAGTTTATGTCTATGTATATTCCCAAATCTTTTATTTCGCTTTGAGTCGAGCTTTTTATTACGAAAGAAAGACCTTTTTCGGTTTCGCCTACAGAAAACTCCGAGATTGAAAGCTGAGGATTTAAAGCGTAAAAAGATATTTCTTTATTTTTAACCGTCATTTCGTAATTTTTATTTTCCTTTTTTGCAAAGAACGGTTTATATGCGAAATCCGGAGCGGATTTCCCCATAATTTGATATGCCGATATTATTATTTCGGAGGCTTCTTCTTCGGCTTGAGAGATATCTTTGCCGTTTCTTATATCCGATATCAATTTTTCGGCTTCAAAATATTGAGATAAAAGTTCCTTTTCCTTTTTGGGAGCGGAATTTAAAAAAAGAGTAATATCGTTTTTCAATAAAGACAAGGTTTTTATATAAGGATAGAGTTGTTCCGAATTCAGGTAATCTTTATATCCTACCCAGGGATAAAAAGAAAGTTCGTTTTCCGTCAATGCGTCCGGAGTGGAAACGGCTATCGCTTGACTTACGGTAAGCATATTGATATCTTGCGCCGAAAATAAGGCTTCCATAGTCGAAGAAGAATAATCAGTTTCGTAAAAAGAATCGTTTATCGCAAAGAAAGGGCAGGAAGATAAAAAAACCTGTTGAGTGGAAGTAAGTATTTCAAAAACGGGAATTTTAAATCCGCCGTAATCGAACAGGCAGTTTTCTTTTTGTCTATTTGCTCCGGCCGCGGCCCATGAGTAACCGAGAGCTTTGTATAGCGAAATCTGAGAAAGGTTTAAATCGCCGTAAGGAGATACGAATCCGGAAGGAGAATAATATTGCTCAGCTTCTTTTTTTAAATCGGCGGCCGTTAAAGCGAAAAAAGAGGGATTATCGTTTATCGTTTTGAGAAAATCTATGTCTATAGAAGAAGGAAAATATATTAAAGACACAAAAGACATATTTTTAGGGGCCGCGGATAGCTCTATTTTATCTTTTTGAACGTATTTGGAAAGATCGGCGCATTTTTCTATTTCGCATGCGACTGTTAATTTTGCTTTTTGAGGCATGGAAGATGTCAGAACGGAAAAATCGGGTTTCTGAGGAGGAAGCCATAAAAAAGCGGCGTCTTTGGCGTTTAATCCGATAGGAGATAATACGGCAAACAATAAAAAAATATTTTTCATTTAACCTCTATTACCGAAACTTTTTGTCCGTCAAAATCGGCCAGTGAGGGATTATAAGGATCCAATATTTTTTCCCCGTCTATGTAAAAAACATATTTGTATGTTCCTTGAGGAAGAGCTATCATTGTTTCATAAGAACCGTTCTCTTTTTTTATGAGTTTTATATCGTTTTTTTTCCATTTATTAAAATCTCCGGCCAAATAAATCTCGCCGCTTTTTTTCGTCTTTATGGAAAAACTTATCATTTTCAGTTCCGGTTCTTTTAAATCGGCCCTAAAATAAGAGGATCTGACCGGCGGTATTTTCCCGGGGTGATTTTTTACTTGAGTTATCGGTTTTTCGGACCAAATGTTTAAAAAAAACAAATATTTTTTAACGGCCGCGTTAAATATTACTCCCGGAATAGAAATGAAAATAAACATCAGTACCGCCAAAGCTATCAGGATATCTTTCCTTTCAATTTTCATTTTCAAGCTCCGGTCTTAGTCTCAAACGAACGCCTAAACGTTCCGAAAGTTTTTTTAAACCTTCTTTGTCCGGCTCCAAATTTTCTATGGCGGTAATAAAAACTTCGGGAATATTTTTTTTCGCTTTGCTTATGAAATCCAAAACGCTTTCAAAACCTTCTTTTTCATATTTGGGAGCCGGTCTCATAAACTTTATCCAATTTTCTTTGTTGTGAGAATTTAGACTTATATGAACGGAATCGATTATTCCTTTCATTTCTGCGGTTATATCGTATCCGTTTATGAGATTGCCCAATCCGTTTGTATTTATTCTTATTTTAACGTTTTTTGTGACCCCTTTTATATTTCCGCTTTTTGCCGCCGCGGTAATTTTTTTTAATATTTCGAATCTCTCAGTAGGCTCGCCGTATCCGCAGAAAACTATTTCCGGGTATTTTTTATTTTCCGCCTTTTTTTCTATTTGCGAAATTATTTCTTCAAAAGAAGGTTCCTTGCCGGCCAAATTAAGGTTGTTGCCTCTGTATTTCATTTCCCATTTTCTTTTTATGCAAAATAAACAAGATGTCGGACATCTGTTAGTTATGTTCAGATATAGAGCGTCTTTGTATTCGTAAGCGACGACCGGATTTTCCATGAAAATATTTTACCATTTTTGAATATTAACGATTCTAATATAAATTAGAATCGTTAAACTTTAATCTAAGCAATCTTCCGACAAAACACATTGACGTTATAGAGTGTTTCGAATCTTAATTTGACAGAAAAACTTCAAAGTAATAACATATATTTGTCTCAGGTCTCTTTTTATTAGTTAAATTCCCAAAAGACCGAATCGGAGAATTTATGATTTCCTATAAAAAAGCCGGAGTGGACAGCGCTCTTTCCGACAAATTTACGGAGTTTCTGGAAAAAAAGTCTTCTCTCATAGGAGGATTTGCGGGTCTTTACAGCTTAAAAAAATACGGCTCCGATTATTCCTTGGTGGCATGTACCGACGGCGTCGGTACGAAACTTAAGCTGGCTTTCGCTTTGAACCGCCACGATAGCATAGGCATAGATTTGGTCGCCATGTGCGTAAACGACTTAATAACATGCGGAGGAGAGCCTCTTTTTTTCTTGGATTATTATGCTACCGGAAAATTAGACTTGAAAAAATCAAAAAGCATAATAAAGGGAATACTTAAAGGATGCGAGATGTCCGGTATGATTTTATTGGGAGGAGAAACCGCCGAAATGCCGGGCTTTTATTCGCAGGGCGAATATGATTTGGGCGGTTTTTCGGTCGGCATAGTAAAAAATAGCGAAATAATAAACGGCGCCGAAATTAAAGAAGGAGATTGTGTCATAGGATTTAAATCTTCCGGTTTCCATTCAAACGGATATTCTTTGATAAGAAAAATAATGGATAAAAAGCCCAAACTTAAAAAATATTCTTCTCAATTCTTGACTCCTACCAAAATATACGTAAAACAAATAAAAAAAATAAAATCCGTTTTGGCAAGAAAAGGTTCGAAAATATTAGGGTTGGCTCATATAACCGGAAGCGGTATAGAGGGAAATTTGGAAAGAATAATCCCTTCCGGTTTTTGCGCTTATGTGGATTCTAAAAAATGGGAAATACCGTATTTAATGAGATTATTGGCCGAAGAAGGCAAAATATCGCAAAAGGAAATGTTTTCAACTTTTAATATGGGCATAGGAATGATAGCGGTGGTTTCGCAAAAAGACGAAAAAGAGGTTTTGAAAGCGGATCCTTCGGCTTTGCCCATAGGGAAAATAGGCAAAGGAGAGAAGAAAGTAAAAATATGCGGAATATAAAAATATTGCTAATTATTTTGTCTTTTAATTTTTCTTTATTTTCTCAGGAAAAAGATCCGGGCGAATCGCAAAAATCGGCGGAACTTAAAAAATTGACCGTAGCCGCTTGGAAAATATCTTCGAGGATTTCGCCCGACCCTCAAAAATTAAATTATGTTTTTGACAAATCTTTTTTTAATTATGTTTCAAAGGAAAAAATGTCCGAAATATTTAAGAAATTATACGAAGAAAACGGAAGCGTTTTGTCGGTAAGCACGGCTTCTTATAAAGAAGGCTCTCTTACGGCGGATTTTTTCTTTTATACCGAAAAAGGATTTGTTATTCCGGCCACCGTAACCGTAGAAAGTACTAAATGGAAAGTGACGGGCCTTTTTTTTAGGCCGGCATTCAAAAAAACCGAATCCATTTCGGAAAGCTCTTCTTCTTTCGAAAAAATGCCTTATCAATTTAATTCTATTTTGGTGAAAAGATTATCCGGTCTTGAAGATAATCTGTATTCCAAAAACGAAACAAAACCCGCCGCCATAGGCTCGGCTTTCAAACTTTATATCTTGGCTTGGCTGGTAGAAAATCAAACGCCTTGGGATAAAATTTTGAAATTGAAACCTCAGAACAGATCATTGCCTTCGGGTAGAATTCATAATTTCCAGGACGGTTCGCCTTTTACGGTTTTATCTTTGGCTCAAGCAATGATAAGCGAAAGCGACAATACCGCGGCGGATATGCTTATAGATTTTATCGGAAGAGAAAAACTTGAAGAATCTCTTAGTCTATTTAAAAATTCTTTTGCTTCGCTTAATAAGCCTTTTCTCAAAACTTCCGAGATGTTTAAGCTGAAAGCGGATCCTCAGCTTGCCGCCAGATACGCTCTGTCGGATCTTAAAACAAGAAGGAAAATTCTAAAAGAAATAGAAAAGCGTCCGCTTCCTTCCGTATCTTCCGTTTATCCGAATAATAAAGCGTCTTATATAGTTTCCATAGAATGGTTTGCCTCGGCGGAAGACATATGTTCTCTTATGGATTATTTCAGAAAGAAAAATAATCCTCAGGCGAAAACAATATTATCTTTAAATCCCGGTTTGGACGTGAAAACGGGAGGATTTAAATACGCCGGATACAAGGGCGGCGGAGAACCCGGAGTAATAAGCATGAATTGGCTTTTGGAAGCAAAAAGCGGGACCTGGTATTGCGTTTCTTCGGCGTCTAACGACGAAAATATAAATATAAATAGCGAAGAATATTTTAAAACCGTACAAAATATCCTTAATCAGGTAGGCGCCGAAACTTTTTGACTCTGTATTATATTATTCGGAGGATAAAATGAATGTGTGCTTATTTGTTTCCGGACGCGGCAGCAATATGTCCGCGATAATAGAGCGTCTTTGCCTTACAAAATCGGGAAAAGCGGTTTTGGCGATTTCCGATAGAGATTGCCCGGCTTTGGAAAAAGCTTCGTCAAAAAATATTCCCGTACTAAAACTTTCCCGCAAAGATTTTGAAAACGAAAAAGAATGTTCTTCAAAGCTAATTTCGGCTTTGGAAGAAAAAAATGTCCGAGCGGTATTTCTTGCGGGATTTCTATCAAAACTTCCGCAAGGTTTCATAAAGAAATACGAGGGTAAAATATTAAACGTTCATCCGGCTTTGCTGCCGGCATTCGGCGGAAAAGGATTTTACGGATTAAACGTTCACAAGGCTGTAATAGAAAGCGGAGCCAAAATTTCCGGAGTTACGGTCCATTTCGTAAACGAAGACTATGACAGAGGTCCCATAATAGTTCAACAGCCCGTTTTTTTAAGCTCCCGGGAAACGCCGGAAAGTTTGGCCGAAAAAATAAACAAAGCGGAACTTTATATTTATCCCAGAACCGCCGAGCTTTTTTGCAAAGGATTGATTAGTATCGAAAAAGGTAAAGTTTTGATTAAGCCCGAACCGGCCGAGAAAAAATCTAAGTTCGCTCTTTTTTCCTTAAGCGATAAAGAAGGAGCGTATGAATTCGCTTGCGGTCTTTCGTCTTTGGGTTTTACCGTACTTGCGACCGGGGGAACTTATTCTTTTTTAAAAGATAAGAAAATAGAAGTTTTGCCGGTGGAATCTTTGACTTCTTATCCCGAAATTTTAGGCGGCCGAGTAAAGACTTTGAATAATAAAATTTTTGCGGGGCTTTTATATAAAAGGGAAGATTCCCTCCACATAGAAGAAGCGGCGGAGAATTGGATTCCTTCCATAGACATAGCGGCGGTAAATCTTTATCCTTTTAAAGAAACCGCCGAAAAAGAAGATAATTGGTCGGGAAAATTAATAGAAAACATAGACATAGGCGGAGTTTCTCTTTTGAGAGCGGCGGCCAAAAACTATTCGGGCTGCTGCCCGGTTTGCGATCCCAAAGATTATGGCGGCATATTGGCGGAACTTAAAGATAAAGGACGAATAAGCGTAGAAAAAGCGAAAGAAATGGCCGTTAAAGCTTTTGCGCATACGGCAAATTACGATTCGACCATAGTCGATAAGCTTTCCGGAGGGGAATATTTTTCCGTTTGCGAGCCTAAGGTTTTGGAATTGAGATACGGAGAAAATCCCCACCAGACGGCCGCGCTTTACTCAAAAGAGAAACTTCCTTTCGAAAAGCTTTGGGGGAAAGAACTATCTTATAATAATCTTTTGGATATTTACGAAAGTATGCGGGCGGTTATGGATTTTGATAAACCGGCTTGCGTAATTTTTAAACATGTCACCCCTTGCGGTATCGCCATAGGGGAAAATCACGCTCAAGCTTTCGAAAGAGCATGGAAATGCGATCCGATGTCCGCCTTCGGAGGAATAATATCTTTTAACGGCCGCCTTCCGCTTAGCGCGGCGCGTTTTATTTCAAGTAAATTTGTCGAGGTTGTTTCCGCTTTAGACTTTGAGCCGGAAGCTTTGGAAGCGTTGAAATCCAAAAAAAATATCAGAATAATAAAATTTTCAAAAGATATCAGAGATATAGCGTCTTTCAAGTCTCTCGGTTTTCAAACTCTTGTTTGCGGTCCGGATAATAAAGTTTTTTCCGATCAATGGAACGAAGTGTCCGGGAAAATATCGGATACTGAAAAAGAAGCTCTGAGATTTGCTTTTACCTGCGTTAAACATGTAAGATCCAATGCCATAGTCCTTTCCGACGGATTAAGCGCTTTCGGCATAGGAGCCGGACAAATGTCAAGAGTTGATTCGGTTTTTATGGCCGGTCATAAGTATTCTTTATGGCTTAAAGAAAATGAAAAGCCCGAGTTTTTGGTTATGGCTTCCGACGCTTTTTTCCCTTTCGAGGATGCGGTAGAAGAAGCGGCGAGAATAGGCGTTTCGGCCATAATACAACCGGGAGGATCTTTAAGAGATAGCGAAGTCATAGAAAAAGCGAAAGAACTCGGAATAAAAATGGTTCTAACGGGAATAAGGCATTTTAAGCATTAAATTTTTAATATATGCCATGTAACCGCTATTGCCACGGCCGAAAGAATAGCCAAGGCCCAAGCTGTTTTTAAAAAACAAAAGCTTACAGTCAAAGCCGTCCAAAGAAAAACTAAGGATATTATTTTGGTTTTTAAAGGTATTTTCTTTTTTTCTTTATAATTTTTTATGTATTCTCCCAAATAAGGAGAGTTTAGAAGTTTTTCGTAAAGTTTTTTGTCGCTTTTAGCCCAGCAAAATGCGGTTAATAGCAAGAAAGGAGTCGTAGGCAATAGAGGCGTTACTATGCCTATTATCGCCAAAGCAAGAGATATTATGCCGGCTGTCTTCCACAAAAAATTAATCATTTATGCCGCGGAAAAAAAATCGGAAACCTTTTGCATGAAATGCATGCCGGCGGTTTCCGGACACTTGGCATGACTTGCGCCCTTGACTATCCATATGTCTTTTTTGGGAGAAGAACATAGTTCGAAAAGTTTTTGAGCTTCTTCTTGAGAAACCAAATCGTCATTGTCCCCGTTTATAAAAAGTATGGGCGCGGAAATTTTTCCCACATTTAAAACCGGAGAGTATAGATTGGCGTCGACTTTAAGTTTTCTTTTAACAAAAAAAAGCGTCATTTTTACCATCGGAAAATAGGGGACTTTAAGTCTTTTCCAGCTCCAATTCCTTATTACGGAGTCGAAAGAATAGAAAACGCTTTCGGCTAAAACCGCTTTTATGTCTTTATTATGAGCCGCATGGTAAACCGCGACCGAACCGCCCATTGAGCAGCCGTAAAGATAAATTTCGCTCGCATATTGAGATCTGGCGCTTTTTATAAATTTTACCGCGCCGTCTAAATCTCTTGTTTCCAGATATCCGACCGAAGATATTCCCGCGTCTTTGCTTTCTCCGCAGCCTCTAAAATCGAAATAAAATAAATTAAATCCTTTCTCGGCCAAAAACCAGGTGTCTTTTAAAAGTTCGCCTTTATTTGAAGCCCAGCCGTGGCAAAAGATTATTGTTTTTGAGCTTTCTCCGTTTTGAGACGGGATAAACCAGCCGTTTAGTTCGACGGAGTCGGCGGAATTAAAAAATACCGTTTCGTAAGGAAGTTTGAAGTTTTCGGGCGTTACATTAACCGGAGAGCGCCTGTTTGGAGGATTTAGTATCGCGTCTCTTTTTTTATAAGAAAGATAAACCGCAAATAATAAAACCGCCAGAAAAGAAAAAGGAATCCATATCAATATTTCGTTTGTGGTCATATCATGCTCCAGTCCAGATTTTGAATTTTTTCGGCGGCTTCCTTGAGAAGCTCGTCTTCTATTGTGAGAGAAAATCTTATATATCCTTCGCCGTTCTTGCCAAATCCTATCCCCGGAGCAGCCAAGACCTCCGCTTTTTCAAGTAAAAAAACGGCCGCTTTTTCGCTCGAACATTTGACGGGGGTTTTTGCCCAAATAAAACAGGAACCGCCCGGCTCTTTTATTTTCCATCCGCATTCTTTAAGAGCCTGAGAGAAAAAAAGAGCTCTTTCCTTAAATTTTTCTCTTATGGGAGGAGTTATTCTTTCGTGATTGTCCAATCCGTAAGCTACGGCGTTTTGTATGGCGTTAAATTGCCCGGAATCTATGTTTTCTTTAAGCTGATTTAAAGCGCAAACAAGTTTGGAATTGCCTACCGCCCATCCTATTCGCCATCCGGCCATACAATATGTTTTGGAGGCGGAATAAAATTCGACCGCTATTTTTTTGGCGCCCGGTATTTCAAATATGCTGTGAGTGGGTTCTTCGAAATAAATTTCGCAATATGCCGCGTCCAAAGCTATTACTATATCGTTTTTAAGCGCCCATTTTACGAGCTCTTTATAAAAGTCGGTATTTGCGGCTGCGCCGGTGGGATTGTTGGGATAGTTTAGAAAAAATAAACTCGTTCTATTTACGATTTTTTGAGGTATTTTGGCAATGTCCGGCAAAAAACCGTTTTCCTCTTTTAAGGGGACATTATAAATTTCCCCTCCGCATAAAAGAACGCCGGTTTTGTAAGTGGGATAAGTCGGATCGGGTATTAGGCATATGTCTTTTTTTTCCATTACAGCGAAAGGCAGATGCGCTATGCCTTCTTTTGATCCTATCAGAATGGAAATTTCGTCATGAGGGTGAAAATCTATGCCGTGTCTTCTTTTATGCCATCTTGCGGCCGCTTCTCTTAGATTTTGATTGCCTTTGGTATTGGGATATCTGTGATTTATCGAGTTTTGACTTTCTTTTAAAGCAAATTCCACTATTTCGGGATGTGTCGGGATATCGGGATCGCCTACGGCCATACTTATTACTTTTTTCCCTTTTGCTTTTTCCGCTCTTTCTTTTCTGTATAACTCTTCGAACAAAAAAGGTTTGAATTTTTTTAAATTTGAGCTTAGTTTTATCATAATTTTGCCTTAAAAAAATCTAAAAAAGAATAAAGCCTCGGTTTTTGAGAGGAAAGCCATAAACCGGCTTTAATCGCTCCTATGGAAAAAATCCCCCTGTCGAAAGCGCAATGTTTAAGTATTATCTTTTCTCCTTTGCCGGCAAATACTATTTCATGTTCGCCTTTTATGTCTCCTATTCTTGCGCTGGTTATTTGAGGTTTTTTGCCCGCTTTTTCTATAAATTCCGCGTATTTTAAAGCGGTACCGCTTGGAGCGTCTTTTTTGGCCGTATGATGAGTCTCGTGTATGTGTATATCGAAATCTAAATTTTTTGCGAAAAATTCGACCGCAATAAAAGTCAGATTTACGGCGGCGCTCATATTGGAAGAAATGAAAATCGGTATTTTTTTAGAATATTTTATTAGCTCTCTTTTTTGATTTTCTTTAATTCCGGTGGTTCCTATTACAGCCGGAATTTTGTTCTTAAGACAGAATAATCCGGCAGACAGAGAGCCTTCCGGAGACGAAAAGTCTATCAAAAAAGGCTTATATTTCGTTTTGAAATTTTTGCTTTCTATCGGAGCTTTTTTTGTTTTATCGAAACCGATTATTTCTTTTATTTGGGGAAAAAGCTCGGCTTTTAAGACGGTTTCCCGGCCCATTTTGCCGTCTATCCCGTTTATTAGAAGAGAAAAACTCATAAAATCAATTATATTTATTTAACAAAAAAAAAACAATTTTGTGCCCGCCTTATTATATAATTTAGTTTATGAAGATAGTCATTTTGTCTTTTGCCCTATTTACTTTTTCTTTTACTCAAGCCGCCGAAAACGACGCGCGGCCTGTCTATCACCCTTACAGGATACTGGTAAAGTATAAAAGCGACGCCGTTAAAAAAGATTTTTCTTTGCCTTCGAAAAAAACTTCGGCTTTTTCTCAAAAAGGATTTTCTCTTTCGCATTTAAGAAAAACTGAGGGAGATTTCGATGTCTATAAGTTTTCTTCAAAAATGAAGAAAAAAGACACGGATTTGGTTTTGGAAGAAATAAGAAAAGATCCGGATGTGGAAACGGCAGAGCCGGTTTATAAGGCTAAGATATTTGCCGCGCCTAACGATACTCAATATTGGGCGCAATGGCATTATCATTCTTCGGTCTCCGAAGCCGCGGGCTTAAATCTGCCTTTGGCCTGGGACATAGTAAAAGGCTCTCCTACGATAAATATAGCCGTAATAGATACCGGCATATTAAGCCACGAAGACATATCCGTGTCAAGAATTTTAGGCGGATACGATATGATAAGCGACGTAGATACGGCAAATGACGGAGACGGCCGGGATTCTAATCCTTCCGACCCGGGCGATTGGTGTACCGCCGCCGAGCAAAACGATTCTTCCAGTCCATGTTACTCCGACCCTTTTTACGGCGGATGCGCTCCTTCATGTACTCAAAATTATTGGAGTTCATGGCACGGATTGCATGTGGCCGGAACGATAGGGGCGGCCACAAATAATAATTTGGGCGTGGCCGGCATAGATTGGAATGCCAAGATAATACCGGTGAGAGTATTGGGAAAAGGCGGAGGATGGTCGGACGATATAGCCGACGGTATAAGATGGGCGGCGGGCCTTCCCGTAACGGGGGCTTCGTCCAATCCGAATCCGGCAAGAATTATAAATATGAGTTTGGGCGGCGCCGGACCTTGTCCGACAGTTATTCAAAATGCGATCAATGCCGCCGTTTCCGCGGGAGCTTTGGTCGTTGCGGCGGCCGGAAATTCGAGTTCTTTGGCTTCCGGTTTTTTCCCTGCAAACTGTTCCAATGTCATATCCGTGGCCGCTTTAAATAAAAATGCGGATTTGGCTTCGTATTCCAATTATGGTTCCGCGGTTTATATTTCTGCCCCGGGCGGAGAGAGTTCCGCCGGAAACGGTGTATTATCTTTGGGAAATAACGGAGTAACTAATCCCGGTTCCGACGCTTATTTCGAAAAAAACGGAACAAGCATGGCGACGCCTCATGTTACGGGTTTATCGGCTCTTATGCTGGCTTTTAAACCAAATTTAACCATAAGCGAAATGACTTATAATATATCCAAATCGGCAAGAGCTTTTCCGGCGGGATCTACCATATGCTACGGAACAAGTAATTGCGGCGCGGGAATAGCCGACGCATATAATGCCTTAAATAATTTGAAAACTTCAGTTAATTCTGTTTCTCCTAATTTCGGCAGAAATGACGGCAGTGTTTCCATAACCGATTTAAGCGGTACCGGTTTTTTATCCGGAGCTTCGGTTAAACTTAAAAGAACGGGGTATGCCGATATAAGCGCTATTAACGTAAACGTAGTAAATCTAAATAAAATAACATGCGATTTTCCCATAGGCGGCGCAAGTACGGGAACATGGAATATAGAAGTTTTGAATGTGGACGGGTCTTCGGCTACTCTATCTTCGGCTTTTAATATCATATATCCTCCTCCTACCGTCACATCAATTACTCCAGATAACGGAGTGAATACGGGAGATTTGACCGTTACGGATTTAAGCGGAACCGGTTTTATAAACGGGGCTTCGGTGAAATTAAGCAGAGTAGGATATTCGGAATTTTCCGCAAATTCCGTAAATGTCGTTTCGTCGAATAAAATTACTTGCGTTCTTCCTTTGTCGGGAAAAGAAGCCGGAGTATGGAGCGTAAAGGTACAGAATCCCGACGGGCAAAGTTTTGTCTTAAGCGACGCTTTCACCATAAAGCTGCCTCCTCCGTCCGTATCTTCCATAAGTCCTTCTTCGGCCACAAATAACGGAGTGGCGACAATAAACGCCATAAGAGGGAATAATTTTTCGGATAATCCGTCCGTAAGATTTACAAGAAGCGGATACGGCGACATATATGCGTCCAATGTTACAAAAGTAAGCGTTTCTACGATAACCTGTACGATAAATATAAACGGCGCCGCCGCCGGTTTTTGGAATGTGGTAGTTAGAAATTCCGACGGTCAGGAAGCCGTCTTGAACAACGGATTTGAGATAAAAAATCTTCCGCCGTCTTTATCTTCCGTATATCCCAATACGGCCGTAAACTACGGAAATATGAATATAAGAATAACAGGATCCTCTTTTATGAACGGAATAAGCGCTTCGCTTAAAAAAAGCGGTCAAAGCGATATCCCCTGTACCGGAATATCTCTTACCGGAAATTATCAAATTAATTGTTTATTGTTTCTTTCCGGTAAAACCGCGGGAGCTTGGGATGTTTATGTCGCAAATCCGGACGGCCAAAGCGCTCTGTTGCCGGGCGCTTTTGTGATAAATAACGAAGCACCTTATGTAGATTCTCTAAGCGCCAATGCCGCGATAAATTCCGAAACTTTCAGATTGGAAATATACGGACACGGTTTTTTGCCCGGAGCTTCGGTTAAATTGTCAAAATCCGGATCCGTCGATATAAACGCTTTGACGGTTTCCGTAGCTTCCGATAAAATAATCTGCGATTTGCCTTTGTCTTCGGCGGCGCCGGGGGATTGGAGGCTCATAGTAACAAATACCGATTCCCAATATTCTTACTACGGAGATTATTTCCACATAATAGCGCCCGCTGCGGAAAAAACTAAGATTTACGGCGGAATAATAAATCCTTCTCAAAACGAAAAAGCGCATATAACATATAAATCTTCTTCTTCGGGTAAATTTTCGGTTAAGATTTACGATCAGGCCGGGAGATTGGTTATGACGGTTTTCGAAGGAAGCAGAAGCGCCGGTTCTTACGACGATATTTGGAGCGGAATTAACGAATCGGGCAAAAAAGTTTCCAGCGGGGTTTATTTTGTGGAAATAGAAACCCCGGAATATAAAGAAACTAAAAGAATTCTGGTTTTGAAATAAAAACATATGAGGCAAAAGGTCGGACCGTATATCTTTTTATGGGCGGTTTTACTAACCGCCTCCAAAGCCTTTTGCGAAACCTACGGAACTTCTTCGGTCATGTTTTTAAACGAAGAAGCTTCTCCCGAATGCTTTGCAAAAGCCGGAGTATGTTCTTTTTCGGTAAATAGCGCGGGAGCGGCTTTTTCCAACCCAGGACTTTTGGGACATATGACCGAAAGCGCTTTCTCTCTTTCTTACTGGAATGCGCCGGACGGAATAGGAAAATACGGTATGGCAAGTTTTATTTATTCTGCGGGACAATACGGCAGTTTTAATTTGTCTTATCTGGGATATAACAGCGGTTCGGAAACTTTTTACGATTTGTCCGGAAACCAATACAATCTTAATCTTCAGCAGGATTATGCGATAAGCGGCGGCTGGGGAATACCTTTCGACGAAAGACTATTTTGGGGTTTTAAGGCCAAAAGCGTCACAAGTTCTCTGGCTGAAAAATATAAAGCAAATTCCATGACTTTTGCCACCGGAGCGGTTTACAAATCTTTGGACGATTTTTTTTCCGCTTCTTTTTTATTGGATAATTTCGGCGGGTCTCTAAATTATAGATACGAAGACGAAAAACTGCCCACCTCGGCAAAAGTTGAGTCGGGAATAAGATACTTTTCCAAATCTCAAACTTTGGCCTTGGGGATTTCCGCCAAAAAAATACTTAAGGAAAATTTTATCGAGAAAGGAGTAGGCGCGGAAATAGAGTTTAATAAGATGCCTTTTGTATTGATGGGAGGTTATAAAAATTCTTACGGCGGAAATTTTATAACCGCCGGATTTGCTTTTAAAATAGCCGGATTGAGAATAGATTATGCGGCGCAGTTTCCAGATACTTTCGGCAACGGAACTCACAGAATAGGGCTTTCTTTCAATTTTTCTTCGCATAACGACGGCGACAGAGCCGTAATATACGCCAAAAGAGATCTTAAAAGAAAAGCCGAAGTTTTATCTTTGAAACATATTAAAATGAACGAAAAAAATTTCGTAAGAGACAGGAAAGAAGATAATTTGAAAGCCGTAAAAGAAGCTCAAAAAGAGGAAAAGAAAAAAAACACAAAGGAAAACGAGGAAAGCAAAGAAGTAAAAACTCAGATAAAACCAAAAGAAACACAGCCGGTTAAAAAAGAAAAGAAACAAGAAAAGAAAGAAGTCTATTGGCAGGACTGGCTGCTTTTGCCGTAATTGTCATAAAAATTTGCTAAAATATGTTTTTGCCGTTCGGCCCGCCCGAAGCGTTTTCATTTTAATTCAGGCTTCTTTGCGCGTCCATTCGGTAGTAAAATTATGGAAAGAAAAGATTTGAGAAACATAGCGATAATAGCTCACGTAGACCACGGAAAAACCACTTTGGTCGACGCAATGCTAAAACAAACCGGGTATTTTAAAGTAAAAGACGAAAATGCCGAATGTGTTTTGGATTCCAACGATTTGGAAAGAGAAAGAGGCATAACGATACTTTCTAAAAATACTTCGGTAAAATATAAGGATGTGACCATACATATAGTTGATACTCCCGGACACGCCGATTTTTCAAGCGAAGTCGAAAGGGTTCTTAAAATGGTAGACGGCGTTCTTCTTTTGGTAGACGCTTTGGACGGACCGATGCCGCAAACGAGATTTGTCTTGAAAAAAGCTTTGGGACTAAATTTGAAACCCTTGGTGGTAATAAATAAAATCGACAGGCCGAATGCGGACCCTCATAAAGCTTTGGATAAAGTATTTTCTCTTTTCATAGATTTAAACGCCAGCGACTCGCAGCTGGATTTCCCGGTTATTTACGCTTCCGGAAAAGAGGGCACGGCTACGGAAAATCTATCGGTTAAAGGCGAAAATTTAAATCCGCTTTTCGAAGCCGTAATAAAACATATACCCGGCCCGAAAGACGAATCTTCAAAACCTTTGAGAATGCTTATCACCATGCTCGATTACAGTCCTTATACCGGCAGAATAGGCATAGGCAGAATAGTTTCCGGCGAAGTTTCAAAAAATCAAAACGTGGTTTTAATGTCGTCTTTGGGAAAAAATTTGAAAAGAAAAGTCTTACAGATAATGAAATTCGACGGTCTTGAAAAAAAAGAAGTTCAAAAGGCTCTTTGCGGAGACATAGCGGCTTTATACGGTTTGGACGGAATAGACGCAGGAGATACTGTCTCCTGCGAAGACGAGCCCGGCTTTTTGGAAGGACTAAAAATAGACGAGCCTACGGTCTCAATGGAATTTTACGCCAATGACGGACCTTTTGCCGGAAGGGAAGGGAAGTTTGTAAATATAACTCAGATAAGAGACAGACTTTTTAGAGAAGCTCAAGTAAATGTGGGACTTAAAGTGGAAGAAATACCCGGAGAAAGCGGATATAAAGTCTCGGGCAGAGGCGAACTCCATCTTTCCGTTTTGATAGAAACCATGAGAAGAGAAGGGTTCGAACTTTGCGTTTCAAAGATGAAAATAATAGAAAAAACGGAAAACGGAGAAGTATGCGAGCCGGTAGAAGAAATAATCCTGGATTTGCCGGCGGAGTTTCAGGGGCCCGTTATGGAAGCCATGGGAAGGCGAAACGCCAAAATGAAAAACATGGAAACGGATTCTCAAATGCGAGTTAGATTGGAGTATTTGATATCTTCCAGGGCTTTGATAGGTTTTAAAGGCGAATTTCTTACTCTTACCAAAGGCAACGGCTTAATGCACCAGAGTTTTTACGGCTATTTGCCCAAAGGCGGATTTCAGCCGCCGGCAAGATTAGGAGTATTTATAGCCAAGGAAACGGGGCAGACCGCCGCTTATGCTTTAAATTATCTTCAGGACCACGGCAAAATGTTCGTAGGTCCGGCCGAAGACGTTTATATGGGGCAGATAGTGGGAGAAAACCTGAGAGATAACGATCTTGTTGTAAATCCTTGTAAAGAAAAAAAACAAAGCAATATGCGCTCTTCCGGTTCCGACGAATCTATTTTATTGACGCCTCCCAGAAGAATGTCTTTGGAACAGGCATTGGAATATATATCCGAAGACGAATATGTCGAAGTTACGCCTAAAAGCGTGAGAATGAGGAAAAAAGTTTTGGACCATTCCTTAAGAAAACGCGGAGACAAACAATTTATTTGAAAAATATTGTCGTATTTGCAGGTTTATTTGGATTTTTTTTGCTATTTTGCTATTCTTAAACTATGGTATACGCTTTAAGCGCCATAATAGCCGTTCTTCTCGGTGTTTGCGGATATTTATTGTCCAGACTGTACAAAATACGCCTTTCGGACGGTCCTTCTTCCAAAGGAAAAGATTACGAATTAAAAAAAACTTGGAGCAAATTCGACGAATTGCTGGCAAGTCTTATGGTTATTCATAACTTGGGAGCCATAGGCAGCGGTAAAACAAAACAAAACGAATTTTTCCAAATAGCTCTGGATAATGCCTGCGATTTGGTCGGAGCGATTCGCGGCTCGGTAATGGTATACGACGAAACAAACAAAGAACTGAAAATAGTAGCTTCGAGAGGTATTTCCAGAGAGATAATAGAAAATACTCACATAAAAAAAGGAGAAGGCATAGCCGGCCGCGCTTTTGAAAAAGGAGAAATAATTTTTGTAACCGATCCGTCTCAAAATCCTCAATATAAAGGTTTTATGGGCTATCACGAACAGACCGAGCCTTTTATATCGCTTCCTCTTAAAGTTCAAGAAAAAGTTTACGGCGTTCTGAATATTCACATGCCGAAAGGCAATAATAGCTTTACGGACTACGATTTGAAATTTTTAAATATTTTGGGCGGAGAAACCGCGGTAACTTTGGAAAATATAAAACTTTACGAAAGCGTAGAGAACTTCTACCTGGAAATGGTTCAAACTTTGGCCCGCATAATAGACGCCAAAGATTCCTATACCGGCGATCATGCCGCCAGAGCCAGAAGCAGGGCCGTGAAATTGGCAAAAGAACTTAATATGCCTCAGCAAATGGTCAAATATGTGGAGTATGCTGCTTTGCTGCACGACATAGGTAAAATAGGCATAGACGCGAGAATACTTCTTAAGCCCGGAAAACTTACCGACGAGGAATACGGAGAAATAAAAAAACATCCGATGATAGGTTATCAAATTTTAGCTCCGATAGAATTTTTGGCTCCCGTCGCTCAAATGGTTTTATATCATCAGGAGTGGTATAACGGAGCGGGATATCCCGACGGACTAAAAGGAGAAGAAATACCGGTAGGTTCGAGAATAGTTGCCATAATAGACGCATGGGACGCAATGACAAGTGACAGGCCTTACAGAAAAGCCATGTCTCGCGAAAGAGCCAGAGAAGAATTGGTTAAAGGCGCCGGAAAACAATTCGACCCTAAAGTGGTGGAAGTGTTTCTTTCCCTTGAAGAAAAAGAATTTTCCGATTCGGCCAAAAATTAATATGCTTATCCTCGCCGGCACTCCGATAGGCAATCTTAAAGACATAACCCAAAGAGCAATAGACGCTTTCTCTTCTTGCGACGCGGTTTTTTGCGAAGATACCAGAAGAACTCTTGCCTTGCTTTCAAGCTTGGGAATTTCCAAAAAAGTTTTTAGATACAACGATCATATCCCTTCTTCTTTGGTTCAAGCTATGAATATGCTTAGACAGGGCCTTAAAATTTGCCTTGTAACGGATGCCGGTATGCCATGCATATCGGATCCGGGCTGGAAACTTGTCAGAGAAGCTTTAAAAGAAAATATAGAAATAGACGTACTGCCCGGGCCTTCTTCGGCTCTTTGCGTATTGGCCGGAAGCGGTTTCCCTTGCGATAATTTTACTTTTTTGGGTTTTTTGCCCAGAAGCGAAGGTAAAATTTTTAAGAAATTAAGAACGGCTTTGTCTTCCGGGTATCCGGTAGTTTTTTACGAATCGCCTCAAAGAATAAAAAAATTTTTTATTTCGGCTTCGAAAGAATTGCCGTCCGTTAATTTTGTTTTGGCAAGAGAGTTGACGAAAACTTATCAGCAATGGATTAGAGGAAATCCGAAAGAAATAATAGATCTGATAGGAGAAAAAGAAATATTAGGCGAAATTACGGTTGCGGCATGGGAAGATAAAAAAACGGAAAAAGAAGAAAAGAAAAAAATTATTTTCGTATGCGCCGGCAACACCTGCAGAAGCGTTATGGCGGAAAGATACGCCAAAAAGATTTTTCCAGAAGGAATAGAAGTTTCTTCCGCCGGCATATGGGTTTCTTCCGATACGAAAGTCCCAAAAGAGGTTTTTGAAGCGCTTCAAACCGAGGGCATAGACCGTTTTGAGCATATCCCCCGCCAGCTTAACAAAAAAGATATGGAAGAAAGCGAATTGGTCTTATGTATGACTGAAAAACAAAAAGAAATCTTAGATTCCTTTTTCCCGGAATATTCGGAAAAAATATTTCAAATTTCTTTCTTTGCCGGTTTGGGGCGTGCGGATATTCAAGACCCTTGGGGACAGAACCGGGATTTCTATCTTATGACTTTCAAAACCGTAAAAAACTGCGTTAAAGGCGCTTTGGAAAAAATAATAATAAAAAATATATAATATCATAACGAGCCGTTTTTGCGTTTTTCTATTTTTTGAGGAGAAAATATGTACGAAGAATTAAAAAAAGCGGATAAGGAAATTTACGAGTCTGTCAGAGGAGAAGTTTTAAGACAACAAAACAAATTGGAGCTGATAGCTTCCGAAAATTATACATCCAAAGCCGTTCTGGACGCTTTGGGCTCGGTTTTAACCAATAAATACGCCGAAGGATATCCCGGTAAAAGATATTACGGAGGCTGCGAATATGTGGATGCGGCGGAAAAAATAGCGATAGAAAGAGCAAAAAAGCTTTTCAATGCGGAACATGCCAATGTTCAGCCCCATAGCGGCACTACGGCAAATATAACCGCTTATTTATCTTTGATAAATCCCGGAGATACCGTTTTGGGACTAAATCTTTCTCACGGAGGGCATCTTTCCCACGGCCATCCTTTAAATTTTTCCGGAAGATATTTCAAAATAGTCACCATAAACGTAAATAAAGATACCGAACTTATAGATTATGACGAAATGGAAAAAATAGTGGAAAAGGAAAGGCCCCGCCTTATTATGGCCGGAGCTTCCAATTATTCGAGAGTTTGGGATTGGGCCAGAATAAAAAAGATGGCCGATCAATGGAAAGCTTTTTTGGTTACGGATATAGCTCATTATGCCGGACTCATAGCGGCCGGCGTATATCCGTCTCCCGCGCCCTACGCCGACATAATGACCACCACTACGCATAAAACTTTAAGAGGTCCCAGGGGAGGATTAATACTTTCCAAGTCCGCTTATGCCAAAGCGGTAGATAGAACTAATTTTCCGGGCAATCAAGGCGGACCTTTGATGCATGCGGTAGCCGCAAAGGCCGTTTGTTTCGGCGAAGCTCTTAAACCCGAATTTGTGGAATATCAGAAACAGGTTTTAATGAACGCAAAGAAACTTGCGTCCTGTATGTCCGATATGGGATATAGAATAGTGTCCGGCGGAACCGATTGTCATTTGCTTTCTTTGGATTTGAGAAGCAAAAATATAACCGGCAAAGAAGCCGAAAAAGCTTTGGATAAAGCGGGAATAACCGTAAATAAAAACACAATACCTTACGATCCTCAACCGCCTTTGATAACCAGCGGGGTGAGAATAGGAACCCCCGCCGTAACTACGAGAGGAATGAAAGAAAAAGAAATGGAAATTGTCGCCGGTTTTATAGACGAAGCCGTTAAGAATAAAGACAACGATTCCAATTTAAAAGCCATATCGGAAAAGGTTGAGAAATTTTGCGGGAAATTTCCGATATATCCCGGATTTGAAAATTAGGAGGATAGATGAAAATAACTGCTAAAATAGGAGTAATCGGCGGAAGCGGACTTTATAAAATAGAAGAACTGAAAAATAAAAAAGAATTGACGGTTAAAACGCCTTTCGGAAAAACTTCGGACAAGTTAATATTCGGCGAAATATCGGGATGTCCTGTTTTATTTGTTCCCAGACACGGGAGAATTCATAATATACTTCCTTCGGAAATTCCTCATCAAGCGAATATTTGGGCCTTGAAATCTTTGGGCGTGGAAACCGTGATATCGGTAAGCGCCGTAGGTTCTCTACAGCAAAAATTAGCTCCTTCTCATTTTGTTTTTCCGGATCAGTTCGTGGACGAAACCAAACTTAGAAAAGCCACATTTTTCGGAGAAGGAGCCGTCGCTCATGTGCCTATGGCTCACCCTTTTTGCATGGCTTATTCAAAGTTTATGTTTTCACAAGCGAAAAAATTGGGCATAGTTTCTCACTACGGCGGAACCTACATATGTATGGAAGGTCCCGGTTTTTCCACAAAAGCCGAAAGCGATTATCATAGAAAAATGGGATATTCCATAATAGGAATGACCGTGGCTACCGAAGCAAAAGTCGCCAGAGAAGCCGGCCTGCATTATACCCCCGTATCTTTGGTTACCGACTATGACTGCTGGAAAGAAGGCGAAGAAGTCGATCAGGCAAAGGTATTGGAAACTCTTCACAAAAATATAGAAAACATAAGACGGCTGCTTGTAAAAGTCATACCTCAAATGGGAAAAATAAATTGTTCATGCGGATATAAAGATATTATGAAGACTTCTCTTCTGACCGGCAAAGATCATATCCCCGCCGCCTTGAAAAAAAAGCTTAATTTAATAATAGGTTAAAAATGGCAAAGAAAGACAAAATAGACAGAAAAAACTGGAATAAAAAAATAAGAGAAAAATTAATAGAACAGGCGAAAAAAGCTCAAAAACATTCTTATTCGCCTTATTCCAGATATCCGGTCGGAGCGGCCGTATTGGGAGAATCCGGAAGGATATATACCGGATGCAATGTGGAAAACGCTTCTTTCGGTTTGTCCATGTGCGCGGAAAGAACCGCGATTTTTAAAGCCGTAAGCGCGGGAGAAAAGAAAATAAGAGATATTTGCGTAGTGGCAAAATCGGCCACGCCTTGCGGAGCATGCAGGCAGGTAATTTTGGAATTTGCCGCCAAAGACGCAAATGTTATTTGCGTCGATTGGCAGCCTCTGGAAAAGAAAAAGGAAAAGGTTACTTTGATAAAAGTTTCAAAGCTTTTACTTAAACCTTTCGATCCTTCTCAGGCAGGACTTTAACGGAGATTTTATGAAAACCGAAAATATGGTTGAAATAGCTAAATGGGCTAAAACTACCGATTTGGAAGAAATAGTTTATAAAAAAGATAAATACGGTTTTTCTTTTTGCGAGGTTTATCGCGAAGAAAGAGGTTTTAAACCTTACTCTAATTTAATAAATGTCAATTCTCCGCATATAGGAATATTTAGAAAGTCTCCTTTGGGAAAAACTCTCGATGTAAAAGAGGGAGACGAAGTTAAAAAAGGAGACATTTTGGGATATGTGGAAGTTCTTAAAGAATATAAAGAGATATTGTCGCCGGAAAACGGCATAGTTAGAACTATTTGCTTGCAAGAAGGCTCTTTGGCCGATTATTCTACGCCTCTTTTTTTCATAGAAAAAATTTAAAATGAAACCTGCAATAATAAGATGCTCCAAATGCGGATATCAATCCAACATAATAAGCGATACTTGTCTTAAATGCGGCTCTCCTTTGGTTAAAATATGCGGCAATTGCGAAGCGGTAAACGCCGTCGAAAAAAATTACTGCGACGGATGCGGCTCTCTTTTGGCTCTTAAAATGCCGGAACAAAAAGAATCTCCCAAGGAAGAAAAAAAAGAAGAAAAGCCTTCGGCTCCCAAACCGACAATAGAATTCGAATCTTTACACGAAACCGTTCAGGGACATGCCGATAGTTTTAGAAAAAAACAGGAAGCAAATCCGCAAAATACGGCTCCCAAGATAGAAAATAAAGACGAAAGAGTCGAAGCCGCTAAAAAAGAAAAGGAAAAATTAGAAGAACTTAAAAATAAAAAAACGGAAGAAAAAAAATCTTCGGTTAAAGTTCAAGATAAAAAAATATCTTTTGCGAAGTACGCCGTTTTTATTGCCGCATCCTTGGCCGTTTTTTCAATAGCCTGGCTTGCGGCTTCTCCTCGTATTCCTAAAATAAAGCTGGTTCTTACCGCAAAAAAATATTTAAACGCTTTAAAAGAGAAGAATTATTCTCAAGCATATTCGTATCTGTCCAATAATTCAAAATTTACATGCAGTTTCACCGATTATGTCAAATATAACGACGCTTATTATTCTTCCCTTAAAAAAGGATGGGAATTCAAAGATATATCGGTTTTTAAAATGGAAAAAGACGCCGCCTTGGTAAAGTATTCTCTTAAAGAAGGGACGGGTGCTTGGAAAGAAGATTATATTTCTTTCGTGAAAGAACACGATAAATGGGTCAGGCCGTATATCTGGCATCTTTTTTCGCCCATAGACGAAGCCATTTCCAAAGGAGATTTTTCTCAGGCTTTGTTTTTGGCGCAAAAACTTTATCTTACCGATCCTATCGACCCGAGAACTTCCGGATATCTTTGCAATACGGAGTATTTGATGGGACTTTACGATAAGGCCTCGGAATCCTGCAAAAGGGTATTGGAATCTCAAGCCGATTATCCCGTTGGTTTTAGCAAAGACGAAATTTTTTGGTTTACTTTTTATTATGCAGACAGTTTGAGGTTTATGGCCAGGTTTAAAGAAGCATTGGATATTTACGAAGAGCTTTTTTCCTTTGAGGA
>JAAYVI010000066.1 GCA_012517235.1 Elusimicrobiota bacterium
CCTTTCAAATCTTTTCCTCTTAACAGATTCAGCAAAAAAGTTTCCGAATTGTCGTCCGCGTGATGAGCGGTGCATATTATTTTACAGCCGTACTTGCGGGCGGTTTTTTCCAAAAAAACGTAACGCTCTTTTCTCGCCGTATGTTCCAATGTTTCTTTTCTTTTTTTAGACAACAGAGGTATGTCGGCTTTTGCACAAACGAAAGGGACGGAATTATCAAAACAATATTTTTTAACTAATTTCTCGTCCGCGTCCGATTCTTTGCCTCTTATACCGTGATTAAAATGAGCAGCGATTATATTTTTTCTTTTTTTTGCGAAATAATAAAGCAAAGCCATCGAATCTTTACCGCCCGATACGGCCAATAAAATCGGGTATTTATTTTCAAATAAAGGTTCGTTTTTAAGCGCCGCGTTCGCTTTATTAAAAAAATCCAAATTTATCTTGGAAATATTCATTTTTTAAAGGCCAATTCGGTTAATTTTTCGACCAATTTCACCGGTTTTATTCCGCCTTTTTCCCAAAGACGAGGATACAAACTGTGAGAAGTAAAGCCCGGAATTACGTTTATTTCGCAAAAATATATTTCTTTTTCATTTTTAGGATTTATAAAAAAATCGGCTCTTGCCAGACCGAAACCTTTTAAGGACTTAAAAACTCTCAGCGCATAATCTTTTATCCTATTTTCCGCTTGCTTACTTATTGGAGCGGGTATAAGAAGTTCCATACCGTTATCGTCCAAATATTTCGCCGAATAATCGTAAAATTCATGCTTTCCTTTTATTCTGACCTCGCCGCAAGGCGAAGCTTTTACGTTATTATAATCTCCCAGGATTCCGCAGACTATTTCTCTCGCTTTATCCACTCCTTTTTCCATCAAAACCTGCCTATCGTCTTTTAACGCTTTTTTTAACGCCGGCAAAAGTTCTTTTTCGTTTTTAACCTTACTTACCCCGACCGAAGATCCCAAGGCGTTGGGTTTGACAAAAACGGGATATCCCATTTTCCCGGCTTCTTTTTTTATATAAGAAATATTTTTCAAATCTTTTTTCTCTATAATCAAGTCCGGCAGCGTCGGAACGCCGTTTAATGCGGCCAATGTCTTAGTAAGCATTTTATCCATCGAAACGGCGCTTGCCAATACCGAACATCCCACATAAGGTATTTTTAAAATTTCAAGCATCCCCTGCAGTTTTCCGTCTTCGCCGGTATTTCCGTGTATCAAAGAAAAAGCGGCGTCTATGTTTATTTTTTTATAGCCGCATAATAATCCTTTTGAAAAATCGCAAATTATATTTTTACCTTTTTTATTTCCTTCAAAAAACTCTTTATCCGTCAATAACCACTCGCCTTTTTTGTTTATGTGTATCAAAACAGGATTTATTTTCTCTGATTTTAAGCAAAGAGAATATACAGATTTTGCCGATTCCAAAGACACTTCGTGTTCGAGACTTTGTCCGCCGAATAAAATCGCAAGATTTACCTTTTTCATTTTTTCTCCTTTATTACTTGAAAGCTTCTTCTATTATGCCGCCGCCCAAAACTCTGTCTTTTTCATAAAAAACCGCCGATTGACCTTTTGCGGCCGCAAATTGTTTTTCCTCAAATTTTACCGAATATAATCCGTCTTTTTCTTTTTTAACCGAAGCCTTGCAGGGTTTATGACGATATCTTATTTGAACGTAATGTTTTTTCTCAAAATCGATATTTTCCTTAAGCCAATTTGCCTGAGACATCAAAAAACCGGAAAACATCGCTCCTTCCAAAGGCGAAACTATGACTTCGTTTTCTTTGGGGTTTAAAGCAGAAACATAAAGTCTTTGAGAAGAGGAAATACCTAAATTTCTTCTTTGGCCTACGGTAAAGTAAAAAAAACCTTTATGACGGCCGAGTATTTTGCCGCTTTCGTCTTTTACGTATCCGGGGACATTTTCGGCTTTTCCGTTTTCTTTAAGCCAAGATTTATAATCCCCGTTCGGAATAAAGCATATATCCTTGCTTTCGGCGCTTTTTGCGTTGGGCAGGCCCAACTTATCGGCTATTTTCCTCGTTTCGGTTTTCTCTATTTCTCCCAAAGGAAATAAAATTTTATTTAGTTTTTTTGCGGGAAGACAATATAAGAAATAGCTTTGATCTTTGAGAGGGTCTTTTCCTCTGAAAAGAGCCATATCTCCTTTTACTTGTTTTAAAAGCGCATAATGTCCTGTTGCCAAAAAATCGGCGCCCAGTGTCTCCGCTATGGAAAATAGATAATCGAATTTTAATTTTCTATTGCATTCCACGCAAGGATTCGGCGTCCTTCCCGACAGATATCCGTTTGCGAAATCGTCCATTACGTATTTTTTAAAAAAAGCGCGGGCGTCTTTAACATAATGTCTTATGCCTAATTTATGACAAACTTGTTTTGCTTTATTTATCGATTCGTCGGCTCCGCAGCAGGATATGCGTCCTAAAGGAGAAAAAAATCTTAAAGTAACTCCTATTACTTCAAATCCCTTATCGAGAAGAACGGCGCAAGCCGCCGACGAATCGACTCCGCCGCTCATCGCCACTACCGCTTTTTTCATAAATAAATTATATAAAATCCGCCGAAAAGCTTTTATGTTATAATATTATTCGGAGGCCGCATGGATCAAAACATCAATACCAATCCTGAAAACTCCAATTCTCAGGATACCGTTATTAATAAAACGGACGCTCAAAATTCAAAAACTAAATTTTGGCTTATTGCTTTTACAATTTTATACGCCTTCTCTCTTATTCCGGCTTTTATAATAATATCAAAACAGGATTATGTAAAAACAAAAAGCAAAGAAGAATCTTTAACAGACGCTTTAAGAAAAAAAGATTCGGTTGCCGTAATACCAATATACGGAGTAATTTACCAGGACTCAAGCTCTTCTTTTGTGGAAAAAGGAAGCCAATTGATAGCCTCTAAAATAAGAAAAATGGCTCAAGATAAAAGGGTAAAAGCCGTAGTATTGGATATCAACTCTCCGGGCGGATCGGTGGGCGCGGTACAGGAAATTTATTCGACAATATTAAAAGTAAAAAAAGAAACAAAAAAACCTTTTATAGCAAGATTCGGAGAAGTCTCCGCCAGCGGCGGATATTATATAGCGGCCGCTTGCGATAAGATAGTGGCTCATCCGGGAACGATAACGGGTTCCATAGGAGTAATATTTAACGTAAGCAATTTGGAAGGTCTTTTTAAAAAAGTGGGAATAAAATCGGAACCGATAAAATCCGGCAAATTTAAAGACATAGGATCTATGTCGAGAGAAATGTCCGCCGAAGAAAAAAATCTGCTTCAAGCCATGATCTACGACTCTTACGATTCCTTTTTAAACGCGGTAAGCGAAGGCAGAAAAATCGAAAAGGAAAAACTAAAAGACATAGCCGACGGCAGAATTTTTACCGGAAATCAAGCGCTTAAAGCGGGCTTAATAGACAAATTGGGCGATTTCCAAGACGCTCTGGACTTGGCCGGAGAATTAAGCGGCTTGGGCAAAAACCCTCAAGTGATAAAAAGCAAAAAATACTCTTGGGACGAATTTTTCTCCGCCATAGATTCAAAGCTCTCGATTTTACCGCAGTCTTCGATTAATCAAACGCCTACGCTCGAATACCGCTGGGCGGGTTTTTAGAGGATTTATGTTCGCATATTTAAATAATTTTTTCGAAAAAGGATCCGTTCAATATCTTTTATCCGACGAGAAATCTTTGAGAAAAATCGGATTTTTAGGATATCTTATCGGAATCTTCTCGCTTTTCGTATCTCTGAGACTGGCTCAAGCCGCAGCGGGTTCTTTTTTTTCTTTTTTCTTTTTCTTTTCGATAATAATTATGATCAACTACGGAGAAAGCGCGATAACCGGACTTTTTTTGGACATGTTAGGACATAGAGGTTCTCCGTCCTCTCTATTTTATATGTTCGGCTTCGGACAATTTATCTGGCTTGCCGCTATTCCTTCTTTTTTTATTTCGAAAGTATCCGGATTTCCTTTTTACATTTTTGCGTATATTTTATTTTTAACCGTATTTTTTTTGAGGCTTAAATTCATAAAAGAAATTTATAATGTCAGATATAAAATGGCTTTGATTTCTTTCACGGCGCCTTACATAATAACCTATATGCTTTCTATTTTTGCCGTTTTATATTCTTTTTATTGGATAGCCGCTCTTATAGATTGAAGATGTCCAAGATACCTCAAATAAAAACTTATGCCGGACTTCCGACCGTAACCGCGGAAAAGATGAAAAAATTAGATTCGGATTCTTCCGTTAAATACGGAATAAAACAAGAAGTTTTAATGGAAAATGCCGGAAAAGCTTTGGCTCAAGAAACATTGTCTTTTGCTTTCGAAAAATTGAAAATAGAACCCAAAGACTTAAAGGCGGCTGTTTTTTGCGGAAGAGGAAATAACGGCGGAGACGGCTTGGTTTGCGCAAGATATCTAAAAAAATCCGGATGCAAAGTTAAAATTTATATCGCCGCGCCTTCGGAAAAAGGATACGGCGAATTGGTCGCCGCAAATATTCTAAAAGCAAAAGAAGAAGAAATAGAAATAAAATTAGCCGACGTCGATTCTCTGCCGGAAATAGAAAAAGAATCTTTTCTTTTTGACATATTAATAGACGCTCTTTTGGGAATAAGCGCATTGGGCAAACCTGCCGGAGCAATAAAAAGACTAATACAAATAATGAATAAAACCGGAAAGGATATAGTTGCCGCGGATATTCCTTCGGGAATCAGCCCGGATACCGGGCATCACAGCGGAGTTTTTGTAAAAGCGTCTCTAACCGTAACTTTCGGATTTGCAAAAACCGGGCTTATGGCGGCCCATGCTCAAAAAAATATAGGATTATTAAAAGTGGCCGACATAGGTTATCCCAAAGAAATAATAGAAGAAGCCTCTCGTTAAGGTCTTAATTTTCTATCGGAAGGTCCTATGTTTCCGTTCTTTTCGTATATATTTCTAAGTATGCTTTGCTCTTCTCTGTACTTTTCTATAAGAGATTTTATCGCGGAATATAACTGTTCAAATTCTATCGGTTTATTTAGGTATAAATTTGCTTTGCAATCCAATGTACCTTTTATTCTGGAATCGTTTCCCTCTCTTCCGGTAAGAATTATTATGGGTATTTTTCTGGTACTTAAATTATTTTTTATTTTCTTGCATAATTCCAAACCGTCCATATCCGGAAGGCCTATGTCTATGATTATGAGATCCGGCTTATCTATTTCGCCCAGCCACTTTAAAGCGTGTTCTCCGTCCAAAGTATTGGCCACTATACAACCCTTCTTTTCCAAATAAGTCTGCATTACTTGCGCCAAGGATATATCGTCTTCAACTATTAATATTTTATCCATCTTGCCCCCGAAACTTTTCGCTTCATTAAGTAAATTATATATTTTTGCAAATTTTATTCTTTGACTTAAATCAATTAAAAATTAAACGCTTTAAAAAG
>JAAYVI010000067.1 GCA_012517235.1 Elusimicrobiota bacterium
ATTTGTTTCGCTAAAGAGAGATTTTATGAAGGGGAAATATTTGTGATGAATTTGCTTTGCTTTTTCGATGTCGGCCGATAGGAAAGAAAAACATAATTGAGAAATTTCATCCGGGATTATATTTGAAGCTACCGATATCACTCCTTTTGCTCCCACCGACATCATGGGCAAAGTCAAAGAATCGTCGCCGCTTAATACGGAAAAATCTTCTCCGCATAAATTTATTATTTCGCTCACCTGGTCCAAATTTCCCGACGCTTCTTTAACCGCGGCTATATTCGAATGTTTTTTCCTAAGCTCGTATACGGTAGACGGCGATATGTTTACTCCTGTTCTTCCGGGAATATTATAAACTATTACGGGCAGTCTCGTATTGGCCGCAATTTGAGAAAAATGTTTAAAAAGGCCTTCCTGCGTAGGTTTATTATAATAAGGAGATATGACTAAAAACGCTTTAATACCGGTTCTTTCTGTTTTTTTTATCATAGAAACGGTTTTTTCCGTACAATTTGATCCGAAACCGGCTATAATTTCCTTTTTATCCCCGCCGTATTCTACGGCTTTTTCCATTAAAGACAAATATTCTTCTTCGTTTAATGAAGCCGCTTCTCCTGTCGATCCGGCCACCACTATTCCGGAGATATCGGATTTGGCTTGAAATTCGATTATTTTTCTAAAAGAAGAAAAGTCTATCTTACCTTTATTAAACGGAGTAATTACCGCGCTATAACATCCTTTTAATTTAACCATATGTCTCTCCCTTAAATATTATCTTTGCCGGGCCTTGAGCCCAAATTTTTTCAGCTTTTTCTTCCCCCTCTATTTTAACTAAAAATTCCATTTTAGAAGCCGATACCAGCTTTACCATATTTTTTACTTTTTTAAGACTCCAAAATACGGCCGCAGAGGCGGCCATACCGCTTCCGCAAGCCAGGGTTTCGTTTTCCACGCCCCTTTCGTATGTTCTTATAAATATCTTTCCGTTTCTAAGACAAGCAAAATTTATATTTGCGCCTTGCGGATAAAATAGAGCGGAATTTCTTAAGATATTTCCGTATTTAAAAACGTCTATTTTTCTCTCGTCTTTTACGATTACCACCGCATGCGGGACTCCGAGATAAGCGAAATGAATTTCCGGAAAAATTTTTTTTAACGGCGATTTAAGATAAAAAGATATTTTTCTTAAAGGCGGCATTTCCAAAAGTATTTTATTTTTTCCCCCTTTAAAAGCTCCAAGTATTCCGGCAAAAGTATCCAAAAAAATTTTTTTATCTTTAATTTTGTTCTTAAAAGCCCATAAAGCAGAACATCTCGATCCGTTTCCGCAAAAAGCTTCGCTTCCGTCCGAATTGAAATATCTTACTTTTAAAATATTTTTTTTGAAGCTCAAAGCGAGAAGCCCGTCGGCGCCGACGGAGAATTTCCTGTCGCAAAGTTTTATCGCCAAAGCGGAAAGATTTAATCCGGTTTTATTTTCTATTAGCACGAAATCGTTTCCGCCTCCGGTCATTTTCCAAAATTTCATTTATCTCCCTCCGAAATCATTTCTTCCGAAGCTTTTTTTATAAAACCTTCCCCCAAAAAAGACGATTTTAAAAATTTATCCTTTGCCGAAGATCTGCCTTCTCTAAGATCCAGAAGTCCGGATATAAAATAATAAAAAGCTTTATCTTGTTCGATAAAATCAAGTTCTTTTTTTGCCGAATCGTATCGATTCGTAAATAAACTATAAACGGCCTTCATCTTATGACATTTTAAAGAACATTTTCCGCTTTCGCTTAACCCGGAAAGTAAAACCAAAGCTTTGTTTAAATCGCCGGAAAGAGCCGATATTTCCGCAGCCAAAATATAAAAATCCGCGTCTTGGGATTCTTGAGCCGCTTTTATTGCCAGGCCGTAGCCTTCTTCGTAAAAAGCTCCGTTTTTCAAAGCCGTACAATATTCTTTGACCAAATCGTAGTTTTTAAGATTTAATGCGGCAGTTTTTCTGTAATAATATACGGATTTTCTCCAAAAGCCCGTTCCGCCGTAAGCCTTTGCAAGCAAAAGCCAATTCTCCTGGTCGTGAGGATTTTGTTTCTCAAGCTTAAGCCCCAAATCCAAAGCTTTTTGATAAATGGAATTTTTAAGATAAAGATCCGCGGCTTTTTTCATAAAAATCAAGTCTTTCGGATAAAGTTCCATCCCCAATTTATATATTGAAAGGGCTTTTTCATAAGAGCCGTATCGTTCGTAACATTGAGCGCTATAGAGATATGATTTTTTTTTCATTTTCTGAGGAGGTTTTTGGGCCGAGAATTCTTCATATTTATCCCAAACGGCCGCGCAGTCGCCTTCGTTTAAAGACTTTTCCATCTCTTTCAAAATTAGCTCCGCCTTAGAGTAATCGGGCTTGCCCCAAAAAAAACCTAAAAAAATAAAAGATATAAATATAAGATATATCTTCATTCTTTTACCTTATTCTCAAATATTTTTTTAACCGAATAAACAGTATAAGCTTCTTTTAAAGAATCTATTTTTGAAGCCCCATATATCAAAGCTCTTTCTGCGGCCTGCGTGGATTTATTAAAATCGCTTACCGATATATCCGATACTTCCGGAGAAAATATAAAATCGGATTCCTTTTTGCTTTGCTTTGCCAGAAGACCTCCTCTTATGTCTATAACCTGCATAAGTGCCGATACGACATTTTTAGGAGCGGAAGCTATTTTGGCTTCGGTAACGCTTGAAACTATCCAATCCGCTTTCATATCTTTTAGCGGTTCAACCGGCAAAAACTCCACTACTCCGCCGTCCACCAAAGATTTGGACCCGTAAGGTATCGGTTCGAAAATTCCCGGAAGATTTACGCTGGCTTTAACGGCTAACGCCAATTCTCCTTTCGTAAATACTATTTTTTCCCCGGTATTTATGTCCATCGCAACGCAGGCAAAAGGAATTTTTAAATCGGAAAATTTTTTATCTTTAAGTTCCGAATCGGCAAATTGTCTTATATAAAAAGGGTCTATGAAACTTCCGGAAAGCATAAGTTTTATTATTTTGGCATTGGAAAAATCTTTTCCGACTTTTCGTTCCTTCATTTTCTCGCCGAATTCCCAAAGTTTTTCGTTTTCCAATCCCGCGCAGTAAAAAGCTCCTACCGCCGCGCCCATGGAGGTTCCGGCCGCATAATCTATAGGGAAAGATGCGTATTTTAAAACTTCTATTATCCCGACATGAGCAAAAGCTCTCGCCCCTCCGCCGGATAGAGCCAATCCTACGGAAGGCCTTTTATCTTTTGGCAAAGAAATCAAAGCTTGATAAAAAATTTCCGAGTTTTCGTCGCAAAAAGCTATTGAGTAAAAAGTCGAAATTAAAAAGATTAAAAAAAATATTTTTTTCATTTACCTATCAAAGATTCCAGTTCGAACATTTTCTCTCTCTGAGAATAAATATCGGAATAATAAGTTTTTTTAAATTCGCATAAAATTTTAAGTTTTTTTAAAGCCAAAAAAGGATTTTTTTCGCCATCAAGCAAAGATTGGACTATCAGTATTTTCTTTTCGCCCTCTTTTAATGCCGAACAATAAAAATTATATTCCAAACAAACGCTTTCGGCTCTGTTTTTTATATTTTCTCTTAAAGAAAGCATTTCAAGTTCCCCGACTCTTTCTTCCGCTTTTTTCTTCTGTATTTGAGTCCAAAAGTCGTAATTTATCGGCAAATTTAAGCTCACAAAAACCGCCTGAGAGTCGAGCCTCTCCGCGCGGTCGAAAAGATCCGAGACCGAATATCCGGATACGGAGCGCAGGTATCCCAAAAATATGTCCGGGTATTTTCTTCGCACCGCCATTTCTACCGATAAAGCGTCTATGCCGGACTGATAAATATTTTTTTTAAGTTCCGCGCTATTTTCCACCGCGGACAAGGATACTTTATTTTCATCGCACTCATAAGGACAATAAGGTTTAAAATCGCCTTCTGGTTCGAAATCGCTTATTTTAGATATCAAAATCTTAAGTTCTTTTAACGTATTTTCTCTGTCTTTATCCGCTTGATTTCTTTCTCTTTCTATTTCGTATTTTATTTTCAAAGCTTCCGTATAATCCTGGGAATCCTGAGATATTTTTGAAAAAAGAGCTTCGGCTTTTTGATAAGCTTGTTTTATCTCCGAAAGTACTTTATACGAATATAATGCTTTAAAAAAAGTTTTTTTTATGTTAAGCGCGGTTCTTGCGGTTTCCGCCTCCAAAACGGCCCTGCTTCTTTCATAATTTACTTTTGAAAGCTCAAGAGTTTTTCTTTGACGCCCCCCCGTATATACCGGAAGTATTACCGAACCGGACAAAGAGTAGTAATCTCTTGCGTCATAAGTCCTATCCAAATATTTTAAACCGGTTTCTCCTTTAAGTATTAAAGGATAGTCCAGATATCCTTTTGCGTAATCCGCGGAAAAGACTACCGAAGGAAGAAAAATGAGACGAGACTCTCTTACCTGCTGTTTTGCTATAAAAACATTTTGTTCTTCTTTTAAAACCGAAATATTTGCTTTTAATCCGAGATTAACGGCTTCTTCAAGAGTAAGTTTTTCCGCCGCGAATGCGGCCGAAGCGCAAAAAAAAACGATCAGGCCCAATAAGAATCTCATAGCCTGAAATTAGGCATTATTTCCTTTACTTTTTTATCGTATTGTTCGCAGTATTCCGTAAGCCGAGGTTCTGTCAAAGCCTTGTTTTTTAGTTTTTCGGCTTCCGCGGCATAAGAATGGAATTTTGACAGCATATCGTTAAAACTATCCTGAAGTTCCGTAAGCTGATCGCCTTTTCTTAAAAAAACTCTATGCGACAAATCTCCGGAGGCTACGGTTTGACAGCTCTTTTCAAACTTATATATCGGCCCCGCCATTTTATGAGAAATGACCGCGGAAACAATTACGACTATCAATAGATACATCAAGGTCTTAATACCGAAAAGAGGAGCCATAGAAAAAAGCTCGTCCAAAAGAGGCTGCATCATAGGATGTTCGTTAACGACTTTGGATATTGTCCAAATCATATCCAGGGCCATTATTATAAAAGCCACCAGCACGCTAAAGGAAATTAAAAGCATATATCTGTACTGAAGACTTTTTTTCACTATGATAGTTTTGCGCTGAAAAGGCTTTGGAGCGTTCTGATTTTCCATATCCCCTCCGTTAGGGACTTAAAAAAGTATTTCCGTCAATTTAAACCATTCTTCGCTTACCGTTTTTAATTCTCCTGTCGCATCCTTCAAAGGAACTCCTACCACGTCGTTGCCTTTTAAGGCCGCCATTTTTCCGAAATCGCCTTCATGTACGAGCTGAGCGGCTTTTATACCCACTCTGGTAGCCAATATTCTGTCAAAAAGAGTCGGCTGTCCGCCCCTTTGCATATGCCCTATAACGGCATGTCTGGTTTCTATCCCTGTTTTACTCTCTATATATTTTGCTATTTTTTCACCCATGCCTCTTTCTTTAAGTATTATGTGCCCGAATTGGTCCACTTCTTGCTTTAAAGGATTTTTTTCTTCCTGGGCTATTTCCACCGCTTCGCTTACTACTACCAAAGCGAATTTTTTTCTTTCGTAAGCCTTTTTTATTTTTTCAACCATATCGTCGCCGTCTATTTTTCTTTCCGGGACGCAAACATAATCGGCCGCGCTTGCTATCGCGGTAAAAAGCGCGACCCAGCCGGCATGTCTGCCCATAACTTCAAAAACCATAACCCTTCTATGACTTCTTCCGGTATCTATCAAAGCATTTGCGGCGTCCATAGCTCTGGTAACCGAAGTATCGAAACCGAAAGTATAATCGGTAGCGTTAAGATCGTTATCCATTGTTTTAGGAACTCCGACCACATTCAGCTTATACTCTTCGTATAATCTTGTTGCTACGCCCAAAGTATCTTCCCCGCCTATGGCTACCAATGCGTGGAGATTAAGATTCTTAAAATTTTCGAGAACCTTCTTAACATTTTCTTCTTTCTTAAAAGGATTGGTTCTTGACGTTCCCAATATGGTACCGCCCTGCATTATTATGTATTCGGTTTTCTCTTTATTTAAAGGTTCGTATATCCCATCGACTATACCTTTCCATCCGTCTTTAAATCCTATGAATTCGTATCCCAATTTTTCTCCGGCATATACGCATCCTCTTATGGCCGGATTTAGTCCGGGACAATCTCCTCCGCCGGTTAAAATTCCTATTCTTTTTTTCATCTTACCTCCTTTATTTAAAAACTTGTATTATATCTCAACTGAAGAATTCTTTCCGATTTCCTCGGCCAGCCGTTTGAAAATTTATCGCTTTTACCGATTTCTCTCAAAGCCGCATCCAAGCTAAAAGAAGGCGTTATATAAAATCTTGCGCCTAAATTAAATCTGGAAGGATCGTCGGAGTGAAACATATTGTCCATTTCGGCCATCAAAGCGACTTTGTCTTCCAAAGTATAATTTAAACCCAAAAAGGAAAAGAGATAATTATCGTCGAAATCCGGGACATTGAGTCCGCCGTGAGCGACAAGACCCGGGGCTAAAATTTCTTTGGAAGCCGCCAGATAAAGTCCTTTTTCTTTTTCCATGTATTTTTTAAGATCTCTGTCGTAATAGTATCCCTGCCCGTCATAACCCAAAGCCAAAGAAGGCAGGTATATTCCTCCGTCGTAAAATCTGAACTTGACCTGCATTTGAGGCTGAACCATTTTTACCGGGGTCTGAGATCCTACCAAATTGTCCACCATAAAAGAGGCGCCCAAATTAAGCCTCTCCATAACTCCGAAATTGAGCCAGGTAAGAACTCCTCCGGAAGAATAAAATCTCGATTTAAAAGAAAAGCCGTAATAATCTATTATTCCCGAAGTCGGTATATCTATGAGAGAAGTGTCCGGAAGTATTATATTTTCGTCCCGCTTATTATCGGCGCAATATGAGAAAACGGGCAAAAACATTAAAGTAAAAGACAAGGCAATAATATTTTTTTTCATATACTCTCCGTTAAAATTAACATAAATATTTTACATTATTTTAGACCGATAAGGCTTTCTTCACTTTATCGGAAAGTTCTTTAAGTTCGAAAGGCTTCTGTATCATATCGCAGGCTCCGCTAAGCTCGCCTATCCCTTTTTCCAGCTGCACGTCTCTGGATGTCATTATTATTATCCTGGGAGGATTATCGGAATTATTTATTTCATACGCCACGTGATACCCGTCCACATAAGGCATCATAACGTCCAAAAGTATCAAATCAAATTTCTCGCTCAAAGCTTTGCCGACGGCGTCTTTGCCGTTAGTAACCGAGAATACGTCGTATCCCTCGGATCTTAAAAAGTCGCATACCAGATCTATAAGATCCGGATCGTCTTCGGCTATCATTATTCGCTTTCTATCTGCCATGAATTTCCCCCTACGCAAGAATCAAGTTCGGAGAAAAGATCTCCCGTAAAATCTACTCGAAAATCCGTTTCAAGCAAATAAGACTCTTTGTTAATCGAATCTACTTTAAAAAAAACGGGCATAGAGCCTCTATGCTTTTCAAATACTTTTAAAAGAGGTTTAAGATCTTTTTCTTCTTCTCCCATTACGGCTTTCCCGTTTAAAAAAATCACAAGAGATTTCCCGTACTTGGCCAAAGCGCATTCCAAACCGCATATTTCGTCCAAAGAAATTTCCTGAGGATCCTCCGGTTTAAAACCGGCCTTGACCTTACCCGTAACGGTTACCATAGAATCTATGTTTAAATATTTTGACGCTTCCTGCATTTTTTTCGGAGAAACAAATACCCATATTTCTCCCGACAAATCTTCCAAAACAAATTTGCACATCTGTTCGTTTTTTTTAGTTTTTATCGGCTTTATTTGATTTATTATTCCGGATACTCTTACGGAGGAATCTTGATAGGAAGTATCCGATGATATTTGCGAAATATTTTCTCTTGAAACCATTTTGACATATTTTTTTAGAGAAGCGAGAGGATGGCTGGAATAATAAAATCCCAAAACTTCTTTCTCATTTTTTAAAATTTCATGCTCGCTCAATTTCTTTTTTTCCGCGGTTTGAAAAAGCGAACCTTGCGAGAAATTTTCCAAAAGTTTTTCGGTACCTCCCGCCATATCCTCCAAAGCCGACGCTCTTTTTATTTCGATTTTTTCTTCTTTCGGATAAAGAGAATCCAAAGCGCCCGCCTTAGCCAAAGATTCCAATACTCTTTTATTAAATTGCTTTGAGTTATTTCTGGAAATAAAATCCGCAGCGCTTTTGTAAATCCCGTTTTTTTCTCTCTCGGCCGATATTTCCTCCGCCACCCCCTCTCCTATGTTTTTAACGGCCATAAGTGCAAATCTTATATTGGAATCTTCTATCTTAAATTTCGGAAAAGATTTGTTTATGTCTACCGGCAATACTTTTATACCCATTCTATCGGCTTCTTCTATGTAAGTGACTATTTTATTTTCTGCGGAAGTATTCAAAGCATTATGCCCTATTTCGCTTGTTAAAAGTGCGGCCATAAATTCTACCGGATAATTTGCCTTAAGATAAGCCGTTTGATAAGAAAGAGCCGCATAAGCCACCGAATGAGATTTATTAAATCCGTATTCCGCAAACTTTACCATCGCGGAAAAAATCTTTTCCGCCGTTTTCTTCGGTATGGCGTTTGAAAGACAGCCTTTTACGAAATGCTCTCTCTCCTTTTCCATCACATCCATTATTTTCTTACCCATGGCTTTTCTCAGTTTATCGGCTTCTCCCGGAGTAAATCCGGCCAATTTTTTGGCTATTTCCATAACCTGCTCTTGATAAACTATATTGCCGTAGGTATCTTTAAGTATGGATTCCAGCATAGGATGGTCGTAGACTATTTTTTCCTTGCCGTGTTTTCTGTTTACGAAATGCTCAACCATTCCCGACTGCAGCGGTCCGGGACGATATAACGCCACCAAGGCGGAAATATCGGGAAAAACGCTGGGCTTTAAATTTTTAACAAGCCTTCTCATCCCTTCGCTTTCTAACTGGAATACACCGGTAGTCTCCCCTCTGCATAAAAGTTCGAATGTTTTCTTATCGTTAAAAGGTATTTTATCTATGTCAAATTGCGGATTTTTTATTTTTATCTCTTTGACCGCTTCGTCTATGACAGACAAAGTTCTAAGTCCCAAAAAATCGACTTTTAAAAGACCTAACTCCGTTAAAACATTTCCGTCATACTGCGTCGTAATAACATTATCCCTTACGGCCAAAGGAGCATATTTCATAACCGGCTTGGCGGTTATCAAAACTCCGGCGGCATGAACTCCGGTATGCCTTCTAAGCCCTTCTATTTTGTGAGCGACTTCGAAAAGTTTGGCATACTCTTGCTTGTTTTTAAGTTTTTTTAATTCTTCTATTTCTTCCAAAGCTTGAGTCAACGTATAGTTGCCGGGAATAAGCTTTGTTACGGCCAAAGTATCGGAAGCGGAAAATCCCATAACCCTTCCGACATCTTTAACCGCTGTTTTGGCCATTATGGAACCGTATGTTATTATATTGGCGACATTTTTTTCGCCGTATTTCTTCTTTACATATTCTATGACTTTTTCTCTGCCGGTATCCGAAAAGTCTATGTCCAAATCCGGCATACTGGCTCTTTCGGGATTTAGAAATCTTTCAAAAAGCAAATCGTGTTCCAACGGATCTATTTTTGTTATTTCCAAAGCATAAGCTACCAGAGCGCCCGCCCCGGATCCTCTTCCCGGACCGACCGGAACTCCGTTTTCTCGAGCATATTTTATAAAATCCATAACTATCAAAAAATAACTGGCGAAACCCATTTTTTTTATTACGCCTAATTCAAACTCAAGTCTGTCTTTGTATTTTTGAGAAAAATCTTTCAGTTTCTTTTCCAAATTACCGTAGCATAAATCTCTAAGATACTGAAACTGAGCTTCTTTTTCGTCGACATTGTTTTGAGAGTATTTCTCAGGGACAGAAAAAGAAGGAAGATATATCTTATCCTTTTTTATTTCCACATGACATCTCTGAGCTATTTTAACCGTATTGATCAATGACTCCGGCGCCCAAGAGAAAAGAGCGGCCATTTCCTGCGGACTTTTAAAATAAAGCTCTTTTGTATTCATTTTGAGACGATTTTCGTCGGAAAGAAGAGAATTGGTAGATATGCATATATGAACGTCGTGAGCGAACCAGTCTTCTTTCTTTTCATAATGACAGTCATTGGTAGCAACCAAGGATAAACCGGTTTTTTTTGAAATTTCCAAAAGGCCTTTAAGAGCCGCTTTTTCCTCTTCTATGCCGTGATCCATTATTTCCAAATAAAAATTTTCCGCTCCGAGTATGTCTTTGAAACGGCCGGCATAATCCAAAGCTTTTTTCATTTCTCCTTTTGCGCAGTTATAGGCTACCAAAGAATGCAGACATCCCGAAAGAAAAATTATTCCTTCTTTATATTTTTCAAGCAGTTCGAAATCTATTCTCGGATGACGGTAAAATCCTTCTATATTTGCCAAAGAAAGCATTTCTACCAGATTTTCATATCCTTTATTGTTCTCGACCAAAGCGGTTATATGTCCGTATTCGTATCCGGAATCTTTATTCTTATCGGTTCTGGGCCCGGCAGTTATATAAAGCTCGCAGCCTATTATGGGCTTTATTCCTACGGCTTTGGCATTATTATAAAAATCCACGGCGCCGTACATATTGCCGTGATCCGTTACCGCCAAGCTTCTTACTCCTTGCTGATATATGTTTTTTAGAAAAGAAGAAGGTTTGCCGTCCAGATTTGTTATTCTAAGCATCCCGTCCAATAAAGAGTACTCGCTGTGATTATGAAGATGGACGAACGTTTCAGACATTGATTCTCCGAAAGGAAATTTTAAACCTATTAAGATAAATTATATAATTTATCGATGAGCAAAAGCATCTTTCTGGAAAAAACTTTTAAAAAAATAAAAATATACGAAGGCAAATCGGTAAATTTCAGAGCGGACAAAGTGATACTTCCCGACGGCAAAAAAGCCCAAAGAGAATTTATGGAGCATCCCGGCGCCGTGGCTGTTCTCCCCATAAATTCAAAAGGCGAAATAATTTTCGTAAGACAGTTTAGATATCCGGTTTTTGAAGAAACTCTGGAAATACCCGCGGGAAAACTTCATTCTAAAAAAGATAATCCTTTGATAAGAGCCAAAGAAGAGCTAAAAGAAGAAACCGGATTTTCCGCAAAAAGAATAACTCATCTTTTGGATTTCTGGCCGACTCCGGCATTTTCCGACGAGGTTTTAAGAATTTATGCCGCTTACGGATTAAATGCCGGCAAAAATTCTCCCGACGAAGACGAATTTATTTCTTGGGAAGCCGTTTCTCCAAAAAAAGCTCTTTCTCTTATTAAAAAGGGAAAGATAAAAGATTCCAAAACAATCATAGCGCTTTATCATTATTTTCTTTTTAAAAAATAAGGAGCCAAAAATGAATCAACAAGAAAGCAAAGATATATTAAACGCAAATGCCATAAGAGCTTTGGCCGCCGACATGATAACCAACGCAAATTCCGGACATCCGGGACTGCCTTTGGGAACCGCGGATATCGCCTATGTTCTTTTCAAAAATCACTTACGTTTCGACCCTAAAAATCCGAATTGGATAAACAGAGACAGATTCGTTTTGTCCGCCGGACACGGATCGGCTCTGCTTTACTCTCTTCTTCACCTGTTCGGATTTTCTTTGCCTTTGGAAGAACTGAAACGATTCAGACAGCTAAACAGCAAAACACCCGGACATCCGGAATACGGCCATACCGTAGGAGTCGAAACTACCACCGGACCTTTGGGACAAGGATTTGCCAATGCCGTAGGCATGGCTTGGGCGGAAAAAATATTGTCGGAAAAATTTAATAAAGAAGGATTTCCTCTTATAGACCACAGAACATATGTCCTGTGCGGAGAAGGCGATCTTATGGAAGGAATATCCTACGAAGCGGCTTCTTTGGCCGGTCATCTTAAACTCAATAAACTTATATGCCTTTTTGATTTTAATAAGATAACCATAGAAGGTTCCACGGATTTGACATTTACCGAAGACGTAGAAAAAAGATTTAAATCGCAAAACTGGAACGTTTTAAAAGCGGAAAACGGATACGATCAAGACGAATTGAATAAAATCATAAAAAAAGCCCATAAAAGCGATAAACCGGTTTTCATAATCGTAAAAACTCATATAGGCTATAAAAGCCCCAAACAAGACTCGAATAAAGTTCACGGCGAGCCGTTATCCGCCGAGGAAGTAATAAAAACCAAAGAAAATCTGGGATGGCCCTCGAAAAATCCTTTTGAAATTCCGGCCGAAATAAAAGAAGATTTTAATAAGATATCGGCTAAAAAATCGGCTTTGTTTAAAAAATGGGAAAAAACGGCGCAGGAATATGCGAAAACATATCCCGAATTTTACAAGGAATTCGCAAATTATCTCGATTCATGTAAGGATATAAAACCGGATATAAAATTCGACGCGCCTTTGGCTACAAGAGAAGCCTCTCATAAAGTTTTAAACTCTATAGCTCCTCTTTTCCCTTCTTTAATGGGCGGTTCTGCGGATCTTGCTCCTTCCACAAAAACAAAAATAGACTCCTATCCCGAAAGAAATTTTCATTTCGGCATAAGAGAACATGCCATGGGCGCCATAATAAACGGTATGGCTATTCACGGCGGAATAAGACCTTTTTGTTCGACTTTTCTGGTTTTCTCCGACTATATGAAAACGCCCGTAAGACTGGCTTCGATGATGAAAATACCGTCGATATTCATATTTACTCACGACAGCGTTGCGGTAGGAGAAGACGGTCCCACTCATCAGCCGATAGAACATCTTATGTCTTTGAGATTTATTCCCGGCTTAACCGAATTAAGACCGGCCGACGCATTGGAGACAAAAAAAGCTTGGGAATATATTTCTTCCTCAAAAGAACCGTCCTGTCTTATTCTTACGCGCCAAAAACTCCCCCTGCTTTCCAAATACGAAAAGGAAATAGAAGAAAATTTTCACAAAGGAGCTTATTTCCTATTCAAAAACGATAATCCAGATATTTTACTGATAGCTACCGGTTCGGAGGTGCATCTGGCCATTAGCGCCGCGGAAATATTGGCTTCAAAAAGCATAGCGGCCGCCGTAGTTTCAATGCCTTCGTACGCTCTTTTTTCAAAACAGCCTCAGTCTTATAAAGACGATATTCTTATCCCCGGCGTTCCGAAATTTGTCATAGAAGCCGGCAGAACGGCGGGCTGGTCGGATCTTCTGGGCGAGAAATGCGAAGTAATAGGCATAGACGATTTCGGCAAATCCGCTCCGGAAAAAGACGTATACGCCTATTTCGGACTTACCGGCGAGAAAATAGCGCAAAAAGCCGCAGAAATTTTAAAATAAGATTTGTAAGTTTTTAATAATTTATATAAACTTCTTTAAAGGCCTCATCTACAAAAAGGAGGAAAAATGAATAAGTTGTTTTTATATTCCGCGTTAATATTATTTCCGGTCAATATTTTTTCTCAAAGCGCGGTTATCAAGACCGAAGAAGATCCGGAGATAAAAGCCTTAAAAACTCAGTTTGACAAAATATCTTATTCGAATAAAACTTCGGAGGAAAACGCAAAAGCCAAACTTAAAGAACTGGATTTTGAATTCCAAAAACTTTCTTTGGAAAATAAGCTTGCCGCGGAAAAAAACAAAAAAGAAATTTACGAATTGACCAAAAAACTTGAAAAACTCAAAAATGAAAACGAACTCAAAAACGAGGAAATCAAATCCGCTTCCATGGCTTATGCCAAAGAGAAAAACGATATGGAAATGGAAATAAAAAGGATGGAATTGGCCGAAAAAAAAGCAAAAAATGAAAACGAAATACTCAAAGCCAAGCTCGAGAAACTAAAAACCGAATTGGAACTTAGAGATAAAAAAGACGACTGGAAAAAACAAAGCAATACGGATCCAAAATATTACGACAAACCTTTCGACGAAAAGACAAAAGAACTCGTATTAAGCGACAGAAGAATATCTTTAAACGGTCCCATAGTAAAAGATACCGCGGATTATGTTACAGAAAGGATACATTATTTTAATAATATATCCACCCAGCCGATATTTATAGTAATAGACAATTCCCCCGGCGGTTCGGTAATGTCGGGATATAGAATTCTAAAAGCCATGGACTCCAGCAAAGCTCCGGTTTATGTGGTTGTTAAGTCTTTTGCGGCAAGCATGGCGGCCGTGATAACGACAATGGCAAAAAAATCTTTCGTTTATCCCAATGCCATAATACTTCATCATCAAATGTCTACGATGAATTGGGGCAATATGACTCAGCTTAAAGAGCAGCTGGAATGGGCCAAAGAGTGGGAAAAGCGTCTGCACACACCCGTCGCTAAGAAGATGGGAATATCTATGGACGAATTTAGAAAAAGAATGTATGAAAAAAACTCCGACGGAGATTGGCAGGAATTCGGAGACAATGCCGTAAATTATAAATGGGCGGATTATATAGTAGATAGGATAGAAGAAACAGCTTTCGTAAAAAACCCCGACTATAAACCGATAGAAAGCGCCAAGAAAGCTTCATATTACGAGGAGAAAAACGACGAAAAAGGTCAGAGATATATAAATCTTCCCAGACTCGAGCCTTTCGATTTTTACTTTATTTATAATCCCGACAGATATTACAGATAATCAAGTTAAATATTAAAAAGCGGCCGGTTTTATCTTCGGCCGCTTTTTTTATCGCTCTTTTTTATAAAAAGCGTGGTTCTATCGCTTAATAAAGTCAAATCTTTTTTTTCTCTGAAAAGAACTTCTTTTTTTATTTCCCCTCTTCCGGCCGCGGAAGCCGCTTCCAAAACATAAAAAGAGCATCCCTTTTTCTCCATGTTCATGCAAAAAGAAAGGAATTTGCCGGACATGTTTTTTCTACAAAAAGCGTGAGGATTAAATATAAAACAAGGCAAATGTTTTTTATAATCTATTTTTTTCAAAAAATCCGGAGTAAGAGAGTTAAAAATATGCAGACCTTCCGAAGGTATGTCCGAAATGCCCGCCAGATCTATGACCGGATTAAGAGAACCTACCGAATAAACGGTTTCTATATTAATTTTACCTTCCGATTCTTTCTTCAAACTTTCGTAAAGACCGTTTATAAAAGTCGGATATCCGTAACTTAAAACGGATATTTGATTTTTTTTAGAACAAGAAATTATATGAGAAGCTATTTTGGAAAAATTTCCGTTGTCGGGATGCTTTATCTTTATCAGCTTACCTTTAATTTTGTTTTTAATTAAAAACTCTTCCAAGCCGACATCGAAAGCCTGTAGAAATATTAATTCGCACTTTTTTAAAATCTCCAAAGTACCGGCAGTTATATCTGTCATTTTAAGGCCGAAAGAACATAAATAAATCTTTTTCATCGGTTTACCGTCCTCCGTTTAAAAAGAAAATTGAGAAAAAATCTTTACCGATAAATCGGCCCTAATACTTTCCAAAGAAATATTCTTCTTTCCGTTATAAAAACTTAATATTTTAGGATGAAAAGAAGAAAGAGCCTGGCTTATATTCAAAGAGGCCGAAGCGTTTATAATACCCGCGTCGACCCCGCTTTTTAAAAAAGACAATAAAGTCATACTTTCGTAAAATCCCAAAAGACGACAAGATTTAAGTATTGCCAAAGATCTAAATACCGCGTCTTCGAATTCTTTTCCGGAAAAAACTTTTTTTCTCTCTTCTTTTTCTCTTTCTTTTACGCCTTTCAAAAAAAGAACGGTTTTATTTGCAAATTCTTCTTCTCTTGAAAATCCGCCGTAAGCGGTCAAAAGATAAAAATCTCCGGTGTCGGGTAAATCGTCAAAAAGAGAAGTCAATCTCATATTTAAAAAAGAAGCCTCTTTTGATATTTGGCTTATTTTTCCGCTTTTCTTAAGCGCGGGCAAATGGATAACGGATTTAATTTCGGTCAAATTTCCGCAACGGTTCGGTTCGGCGGCCAAAAAACCGAATTCGTTTGAAAAAGCCAGCGTAGAAAACAAATTCATATCTTTTCTTCTCGATAAAAGACGAGGCAAAAATGAAATAATATTATCCGAATCTTCGCAAAAGTAAGAAATTTCGGCATGGTCCCTAAAATTAAAAGCCCAATAAAAAGAATCTTCCTTTATAAAAATCTTAGAATTTGAATATTCCCGGCACGATATGAAATATTTTTCTTTTGCGGCATAAAACTCTTCTTTTGTCAAAAATGAAATCTTTTCTTTTCCGGATCCGTCTAATTTTTTTAAATAAGAAACGGAGGATATGGCTTTTGAACTTTCTTCTTTGACGCTTTTATTAGATACAAATTTCGTATCGGCAAAATTTAAAAATACCGAAACTTTCGAACCGAGTATTATATCGCGAGCCGAAAATAAAACATTTCCGTCTTCTTTAAAAAAAGATTTAAAGTTCTTCATTTTCCAATTTTTCCAGTTCTTTTTTTAATTTTTCCGCAGTTTTAAAATCGTTAAAATGAAGGCATATTTTTATTTTTTTTAAAATAATATTTTTTCTTTGTTTATTTAAAAGCAAAGCCTCATATTTTATATCTCTAAACTCTCCGAAAGTTTTATAATCTTCTTTCTTTGTTTTTTCAAAAACGGATTTAAGTTCTTTCCTAAAATAGAAATAGCATAAAGGACATCCCAAAATTCCCGTAGAGGAGAATTCCGAATAAAGAACGGCGCACGAAGGACATCTCAGTTTTTTTTTCTTCCGAGGGATATATTCCTGTATTATGATCTTTTCGGCATAATCGCCCGCGCTCGGAGGGTTCTGCTCGTAAGAATATCCTCTTTTTTTTGCGCATAAATCGCATAACTTCAAAGTCTTAATTCTGCTTTTATACAAAACTTTAAGCAAAACGCTGAAATTTTCTTTTCCGCAGTCCTGACATTTCATTTTATCTCAAAAAGCTTTTCTTCTTTAAGTTCGAATATCCTATCCGAGAAATCGCGCGCCAGAGACAAATTGTGAGTTACCGTAATAACGCATGTCCCCAAACCGCAAGCTTTTTTCAAATCGCTTAAAACTTTCACCGCATTATTATGATCCAAATTGCCGGTAGGTTCGTCGGCCAATATAAGAGAAGGAGAATTCCTCATCGCTCTAAGCAAAGCTATTCTTTGTTTTTCCCCGCCGGAAATTTCTCTCGGATTTTTATCGGCTAATTTCTCCATGGAAAAAGCCGAAAAAAGATCGGCGGCCGCTTTTCTGGAAGGACGACCTGCCATCATAGCGGGAAGCTCCACATTTTCAATAGCGGTAAATTCCGGCAAAAGCGAATCGAATTGAAAAACAAATCCTATTTTTGTCAGCCGAAGATGAGCTTTTTCTTCTTCGGAAAGCTTAGAGGCGTCCGTCTGAAAAATATTAAATTCTCCCCCGTAATAACAATCCAATAAACCTATTATGTTTAAAAATGTCGATTTACCGCAGCCGCTGGGACCGACAACGGATATAAACTCTCCCTGAGACGCGCTAAAATTTACTCCGTCTAAAACCAATATTTGTTCGCCGGCCTGTTCGTAGGTTTTAATCAAATTTTTTATTTCTATTATATTTTTTTTCATCCGTACCTTATCGCTTCTATCGGATTTATCTTAGACGCTCTGTATGCCGGAAATACGGCCGCCAAAAGACATAAAACAAAAGAAGCCAAAGCCGTCCAGGCCAGATCTGAAATTTTTATTTCCACCGGGACTTTTGTCACATAATAAATATCCGCCGGAAGTTTTATCAATTCGTGAGTTTTTATAAACCAAGATACCGACAATCCCAAAACAAAACCGAAAAATATTCCCAAAACGGCGATTAAAATGCCTTCGTAAAAGAAAATCTTTCTTATAAATCCGGGTCCCGCGCCCATGGCCCTTAATATGCCTATGTCTTTTATTTTTTCCACGCTTGTCATAAGAAGATTGGATGCTATCGTAAAAGTGGCCACTATTATTATAAGACCCAATATTATACTCATCATAAACTTCTCAAGTTTCAAAGCCGAAAACAAATTTTTATTCATTTCCGCGTA
>JAAYVI010000005.1 GCA_012517235.1 Elusimicrobiota bacterium
GGAATCTCAAGCCGATTATCCCGTTGGTTTTAGCAAAGACGAAATTTTTTGGTTTACTTTTTATTATGCAGACAGTTTGAGGTTTATGGCCAGGTTTAAAGAAGCATTGGATATTTACGAAGAGCTTTTTTCCTTTGAGGATATATCTTTGAAAAATAAATGTCCTTTGCTGATGTCCAGAGCTGACGCTTATGTCCGTTTGGGCGACTTCGACAAAGCTTCGGTAGACGCCGCGTCCGCAGTTTCGGTATGTCCGGAAGGTATAAATAAAAAAGAAGCTTTGAAGCGTTCGTCTTTTTTGAATTCCGACTTGTCTTCGGAAGCCGTTTCTATGGTTCAGAAGGCAAAGCCTTCTCAAGATAGTCAGTCTATTTTTGAACAAAGAAATTCCGTTTTAAAATCTCTAAATTCGGATAAAGGCAAAAAGGATTCTTATAAAGACGAATGGATTGCCCAAAAAGAAGAAGGTCCGATTTACACGGTAAAAGTTATTCAGCAAAAAGTCGATAAAAAAGGCAAAAAAACGGAAGAAAACGAAGTATATAGAGCTTCCGTAAACCTTTGGACCGGTTCGGTAAAGACAATATCCCGCTGATTTTTCGGAGGAATAGATGAAGGAGATAAGAAAAGTTTTGATAGCCAATAGAGGGGAAATAGCTTTAAGAGTAATAAGAACCTTAAGAGAAATGGGAATAAAATCGGTTGCCGTATATTCTGAAGGCGATAAAAATTCTCTTCATATAAGGTTAGCCGACGAAGCCGTGTGTATAGGTCCGGCTCAGGCAAAAGAAAGTTATCTTAAATCGGAAAATATAATATCCGCCGCCGTTTCCGTTAAAGCGGATGCCGTTCATCCGGGATACGGATTTCTTTCGGAAAATGCCGAATTTTCCAAAGCTTGCCATAAAAACGGAATAATTTTTATCGGACCTTCGGCCGATTCCATAAAGCTTTTGGGTCATAAAGCAACCGCAAGGTCAATAGCTAAAAAAGCCGGAGTTCCGATAACTCCCGGAACGGACGGCTGCGTGGAAAAAGAATATATGAAGGAAGCCGAAAAAATAGGTTTCCCGGTAATGATAAAAGCGGCGGCCGGAGGCGGCGGAAGGGGAATAAGGATAGTTTACGATAAGGATAAACTTTTACACGAATGCGAAATGGCCAAAAACGAAGCTATGGCCGCTTTCGGAAACGGAGAAATATATTTTGAAAAATTCATAGAAAAACCCAGACATATAGAAATACAATTTTTGAGAGATTCTTTCGGCAATACCGTGGCTTTTGCGGAAAGAGACTGCTCGGTTCAAAGAAGAAATCAAAAACTCATAGAAGAAACTCCGTCTCCGGCCGTAAATCCTCAGCTTAGAAAAAAACTTCAGAAGGCTGCCGCAAACTTAGCAGACAGCGCCGATTATCACGGAGCCGGAACCGTGGAATTTTTACTCGATAAGAACGGCGATTTTTATTTTATGGAAGTAAATACCCGTCTTCAGGTGGAACATCCTGTTACGGAATTCATTTCCGGGGCCGATTTGGTAAGGCAGCAGATTTTAATAGCGATGGGTGAAAAGCTTGAAATAAGCCAGCAGGACGCCGATAATTTTAAGGGTCATTCCATAGAACACAGAGTAAACGCGGAAGATTGGAAAAATAATTTTATGCCTTCTACGGGAAAAGTCAAGGAATGGATACTTCCGGGCGGTCCCGGCATAAGAATAGACTCTCATGTGTATCAAGGATATGATTTGCCCGTTTATTACGACAGTATGATAGCCAAACTTATAATTTGGGCTCCCGATAGAAATAAAGCCATAGCGAGATCCTTAAGAGCCATAGAGGATTTTAAGGTTGAAGGAATTAAAACCACTTTGGGAGCGCATGAGAAAATTTTAAGAAGTCCGCAGTTTATGTCTGGAGACATAGATACCAAATTCTTAGAAAATTTTATGGCAAGCGATGAATTCAAAAAATAAAATAATTTCCGCCCATAAAGCTCTTTCAATATCGCAAAGAGCGAAGAAAAAAGGACTTAAAGTCGTTTTTACAAACGGCTGCTTCGATATAGTACATGCCGGGCATGTGAAAAGTTTGGAAAAAGCGCGTTCTTTCGGAGATATCTTAATAGTAGGACTAAATTCGGATTTGTCAGTTAAAAGGCTTAAAGGCAAAAATAGGCCCATAAATAAGTTTTTAGACAGAGCCGCGGTTTTGGCGGCTTTTTACTGCGTCGATTATGTGGTAGGATTTTCCGAAGATACGCCTTATCGTCTAATAAAAGACATAAAACCGGATATATTGGTTAAAGGCGGAGATTATAATCCCAAAGAAGTAGTCGGAGCCGAGTTTTCGGGAAAAGTTAAGATAATACCTCTTTTGAAAGGCAGATCTACTACCAAAATCATTGAAAAAAGCCGCCATAAATAATAAAATTGTAATATTATGAAA
>JAAYVI010000068.1 GCA_012517235.1 Elusimicrobiota bacterium
CCCGTAAGCGGCATTATTTCTCATCGCTTCTTTAACGTTAAAAAGTATTCTGCTTATATTTTTTTCTCTTAACTTGGAATATATCTCTTTGTGATCTTTTGCCTGTTTGGAAATATCTATTAGCATATTCCTGTCGAATACGCTCGAAGCCTCAAAAGGCGCGTTGACATAAAGAGTTTTAGAATCTCCGAAGAATAAAACTTTTCCTTCTTCTTTTTTGGATTCCAGATAAGGGAAAACTCCGTTGGAAGGCCAAGGATATCTCGCTCTTGAGGAAGAAAGATATTCCTGTTGTGTCATAAAACCCAGAACTACTTTCCATTTGCCTTCCATATAAAAAAATAAAAAAGACCAGTAAAAGGATAAAAATACGGTAAAAAAAACGGCAAATCTAAGAAACCTGGAGAATATTGAGTCGAAAGCTTCGAAAGCGTAATAAGATACCAGCAAGGAAGCCGCAAACCATGCCGGCATAAGATATCTTACGACATTGCTCGAAAAAGACCATAAAAGCCATGAACATAAGAAGTAAATCCAGAGAAATTTCAAAGAAGAATCGCTTTTTTTTGAGAAAAAAGCCAAAGGCAAAATTAAAGCGAAAATAGGAGTAAAATATTCGTCGTTTGCTATGCTTCCGGAAGAAACGGCTATGGGATGGTAAATCCAGTCTTTAAAAGAAAAAGTAAACTGTTTAACTTCTCTCATAAAACTTTCTATTAAAGCCGCGTCGAAAGAATCCATATTTTTTTGGAAAATTTTATAAAGCATAGGGTAAAAAGGATTAGAATATAAAACGGCGTTTTTTAAAAGCCAGCCCGCGGAAGGTATTAAAGAAAAAATAGAAAAGAAAACAAAAAATTTAAGAAACGAAAAAGATTTTTCTTTTCTATAAGACCAGACAGCGGCGAGAATTCCAAGTATAAATATGGCCGAAGTGTATTTTATCCCCATGGCAAAACCGGCCGATAGTCCGGAAAATAAAACATAAGAGACAAGATTTGTTTCGGTAAATCTTTTGGCGCAATAAAAGGAGCAAAGAATAAAAAAAGAAAGGAAAACATCGTTCGAAGCATACCACGAGACATTCATATAATGGAAAATAGAAAAGAAAACAGCGGCCGCCGCGAAAAGAGTTTTCTTTGAAAAATCGCGGCCGAAAAAAGCAAAGAAAGAAAGAAGTGTAAAAAAAGAAGCAAACCAATTTAAAATTTTAGCCGAATTTATGCCGCCGGTCATCAAGCCGTACAAGTATACGAGTCCGTGATTAAAAGGCATTTTGGAAAATATGAGATTGGGCATATCTTGAATACGCCCTTCTATTCTCCAATAATTGGGCACGGCCAAGTGATATATGACGGTATCGTAGAATGTTTCCGGAGCTAAAGATTGGATCAAATTTACGAAGAGAATTAGCGCAAAAAAAAGCCAATATAAAGAATAACTTCCGAAAGTTTGAGACGGGAAAAATATTTTTTTTCTTTCTTTCCAATAAGCCGCGGCCGCAAGAAATATTCCTAAAAAAGAGAGAAAATAAAAGTAGGAACTTTTAATGAGTCCAAAATATCCCAATAAAGCGGATAGAACCGCGGAAATAAAAAAACCGAAAGCGCAAGAAAGTATAAGAGAAGGAAAAAAATCTTCTTGTGTCTTGAAAAGTTTAACAAACCAATAACCACATCCCAAAACTCCCAAAAAAGATAAAAAACCTTTCACAAAAGGTAAAAAAATATTAAAGGCCGCGGTTTTAAAATCGAAAGGGATATATTGTCCCGGAGAAGCGGCCGCAAAAAGAGAAGCCATATCGGGAGTAAATTTTGAAAAATAACGTGTAAAAATCAAAAAAGATAAAATCAAAAAAACCGGCCAAACCCAAAAAGAAACTTCTTGTGTTCTTATCTCTTCTTTTTTGCTTTTTTTATTTTTATTTGCCATAAAATCAAAAGGCGCCGGGAAAACCGGCGCCTTCGCTCAATATAAACTATTTTTCCACTATTTCCACATTGGCTCTGGGAATAACTATTTTATCGCCTTTCTCAAGCTTAACTTCCAAAACTCTTACATGGCTTTCGGTGGCTATGGACTGAAGTTCGGGAGGAAGAGCGGTTACGGTTCCTATTATTCCGAAATGAGGTTCTCGTATTATTCTGACCTGATCTCCTATTTCTATCCATCCTCTCGATTCTTCCTTTCTTTTTAGATTTTTATCCGGAGAACCGGGAATTATTATTTCGGGCCTCATAACTCCGGCTCTTATCTGAGTGGCGCCGGAAACCGACGCTTTCTCTCCTTCTCTGGATTTTAAAAGCTTAAAGGTATATTCGGCCATAGGAATATGACCGAAACCTTCGGTAACTACCAATGTTATTCCTATTTTTTCGGTTCCTGTTACGGCCACTCCTATGTCATATCCCAAAATCTCCCTTAAGTCTTTATCGTGTATTCCGCCTACGACAACCGCATTTACTCCTATCTTTATCGCTTTTTTAATGGCGTCCAATCCGGCATGTCTTCCGCCGACTATTATTTTGCCTTTGTATTCTTCTTTTATATCTTCGGGCTTAAGATCGACATCGGGCCCGTCTACGGCTATTTTTATTTCTCCGTTAGTTTCTCCGCCTATGCCGAAAATTCCTTGTATGAAAGTTCCTTCCGTTTCTACTACCACTCCGAATTTTTCTTCAACTTCCACTATCTTGCCTTTCACATAAGCTTGAAGGGGAAGAACTTTCGGAGGCTCTCTGAAAAGGACTTGTCCGGTAATTTCCGATACGGATTCTAACGTTCCTGTTATGGGAGATTCTACGGAAGATTTGAATATGGAAAGACCCAAGAAAGGTTTTGTTTCCGCTATTATTTCTCCTTTCTTAACCGGATCTCCTTCTTTTTTTAGCATAAAATTTCTTACTTCCGACGCTTCTATGCCGAGCCTGTTGGCTATGTTTACGGAAAAAACCTTTCCGGGCAATTCGGTTTGCGCCACTATGTCCAATGCGTCTACCTCTTTGCCTTTTTCATACAATACTTTTCCCGGTATGGGGAGCATTCTCCTCTTTCTTAAAACCATCAGAGGAACAACTTTAAGTCCGGGCGAATAAGCGTGTGCCATTTTTCCTCCTGAAATTAGGGATACATATCCAGTTTTTTATACCATTTTTCCAGACATTCGACTCTTTTGTTTTCCGCTTTAGGCAGTTCCAAAGGTCTTCCTCTTCCGTCAAATATTACGCCTACGGTACCGCCCTGTATTTTGGCTTCATGTTTAGCGCCTTTACCGGCTCCGACATCGAAACCTTTCGCGGGTTTTAAAATTATCTCCGCTTTATCGTCTTTAAGAGGGACCGAAAATATTTCTCCGAAGCGAAGTTCTCCGCTTTGAGATCCGCTTGCGGCTTTTATTTCCCATTCCAGTATCTTTTCTCCTTCTTTGGCCAAACCTTTGGGAGATATGTTTGTTCCTAATTTTATGAGACAATCGTTGTAGAAAACATCCAAAGAAGCTTTTTCGTTTATCTGAGCCAAAACTCCCAAATGAGGCATCATAAATATGGAATCTACCGCAAGCATGGTAACGCCTTCAAGCTGATAGGAATCTATCATCATAAGGGCGGATTGTATTCTTCTCGGAGAATGAGCGAGTATCCCTCCGGAACCTATGACATAGTTAAGGTTCATCATATTTATCAAGCTTTGTCCGCTTGCGGTTTGTTCGAAAGCGTCCGATATGGATCTTTCCTGCTGAACTCCTTTAAGACCTACGGCCAATGCCTTATGCTGATCCAGGGCAAGCCTTAAAGCTTCTCTTGCGACCGCATGCTCAACTTGAAGATCTTCTTGAGTCTGAGGTATAGTGGTGGGTCTTATCATTTTATTCTTCAATCTGTTTCTTACTTCCTGCTCCTCTATTCTAAAAGGCAGCCACCGCATTATATTGGGAACGCCGGCTTCCGCCATAACATTCGATACGGAATAACTCATTCCCAAATTTGCGCTTACAGTTCTATTAAATATTTCCGAAAAGACGGAGAATACGTCGGTAGTGGCGCCGCCTATGTCTACCGCCAAAACATTATAATTGTTGGCTCTGGCAAATTTTTCCGTCATAAGTCCGACGGCCGCCGGAGTAGGCATAATCGGAGCGCCCACCATTTTCATAAGTTTGGGATATCCCGGAGCCTGCTGCATGACATGTTCGAGGAATATGTCGTGTATCTTGTGTCTGGCCGGCATAAGATTTTCTCTTTCTAAAATGGGTCTTAAATTTTCGGTTATTATCAAAGCGGTTCTTGATCCCAATATTTCGTTTATTTGAGGATGCGCCTTATTATTTCCGGCGTAAATAACCGGCAGTTTATAAGAAGCGCCCAATCTCGGTTTCGGATCCGCGGCTTTTATAAAATTAGCAAGTTCCACGACGTGATTTACGGTTCCGCCGTCGGTTCCGCCGGAAAGAAGTATCATATCCGGTCTCAATTGTCTTATTCTCTCTATTTTTTCGTGATCGGCTCTCCCGTCATTTGAAGCCAGGACATCCATTACTATGGCGCCGGCTCCCAAAGCGCATCTTTGAGCCGACTCTCCGGTCATCGCTTTAACCGCTCCGGCTACCATCATTTGCAATCCTCCGCCCGCGGAACTTGTCGAGACATAAACGTCGACTCCGGTATTCCCGTTATTTGGCGTTATGACTTTTTCGTTTTCGAGTATTTTCCTTCCGGAAAGTTCTTCTACTTCCGTAATTGCGTTTAAAACTCCTCTTGTTACGTCTTCGAAAGGGGCTTCTACCGTAGTAGGAGCCTCTCCTCTGAAGGTTTGCCGGTAAGTATCGCCTTTCTTTTCTATGAGAATCGCTTTAGTTGTCGTGCTTCCGCAGTCCGTGGCTATTATTACATTGAGGTCTTTATCTTGCATGGTAGCGCTCCTTGCTTAAAGATTTTCCTTAAAAAATTCCAAAGCGGCCGGATTCTGAAACAAATCCGCCAGCCTTTCGACTTCTTTTTTTTCAAAAATGATGTTTAAAAAAGGCATACCGAAAATGACCGCCTGGGAAAAGATATTGTGAACCGGAACGGTTGCTTCCGCGGTCAAAGATGCCATTTGCGAAAGATTTTTCTTTTTTATAAGAGAGCAAGCTTTTATGAGAAAAGCTTTGTCTTCTTCGCTTAAAGGTTTCTTTCCGGGTATCTTAAAAGCGTTAGACCAAATTCCCATGTTTTTAATTTTACATAAATTAAAATAAAAAGAAAAGTATTGAAAAAAAGCGCGCCGAGGTGTATACTATATTTTATACTTTAAACTTATAGCCCTTAAAATATGGGGGAGGTTTTATGTTTAAGAAAGAAGAAAAAAAATTTTATAAGCCGGCCGTTGTGGGCTTATCCGTACTGCTGGTATCGGGAGCTTTATTCATAGCGGGTAAAAGTCTTTTTTCCGAAGCCTCTTCGGCTTCATTATCCGACGGAAAGGGGAAATCGTCGTTTTTTGAAAAAGAAGGGGAAAGTAAATTTTTGCCTTCTGCCCAAATTCAAAGCGCGACAAGATCCGATTCTATTTCAATTTTAGCAAAGGCCAATGCCGGATATTCGCAATCTTCCTCGGTTTCTTCCAAAGAAGGCTCTTTGTCTTTTTCCTCGACACTTAACTCTCAAAAAGGCGTTCCGGAATCCGCTCTTTCCGATTTTGAAAAACAAGCCCTGGCCGAATTAGGAGAGCCGGATAAAACCGAGCAGCCGCCTTCGGCGGGAGCGGCGAAAGCGGCGGGCGCTAAACCCGAAGAACAAAATCTCTCATCAGTAGCGTCCGACAAGTCTTCTCCGTCTAACCAATCTTTTTCCGGGAAAAGCGGATTATCCGGGAAAAAATCTTCTTTTACCAGCAAACTTTCCGCAATGAACAATTTTAACCGCGCAACAAGATTGGGAAAGAACTTTGCTTCCGGCGACGAAGAGTCGTCTTCTTCTTATCAAACCGGTTCTTCTTACGGCACAAACAAAGATTCGGCCGATTCTTACGGTAATTCGTCCGCTATGGGAGCATCAGGAAACTCGGGAGGTTCTTCGTCTATGGGAGGCGCTTCTTCGTCCGGAGGAGCTTCTTCGTCGGCTGGAAGGACCGACTCTGCCCCGCAGTCCAAACCCGATGTTCCCAGACCGCAAATGCTCGTATACAAGCAAGTGTATGACTTCGGCACGGTAAATCTATACGAGTATTCCAAGCGTTTAATAACGGTAATGAATGTGGGCAAAAAAAATCTTTCCATAAGGAAAATAAACAGATTAAACGACGAAGATTCGTCTTTTTACGTCGATCAAAATTATTGTTCAAATAAAACGTTAAAACCCGGCGAAGAATGTACGTTCCAAATAGTATTCCACCCTTATTCTTACGGAGAAAAAGGCGACGGTTTTGAAATAGAAAGCAATGATGCCGATAAGATACCTTACTCTAATTATATAGAAACCACCGGAAAAACCGGCTCCTACTGGTACTATTATTACTGGCTTAATAGATACCAGGCCACTACAAAAATGGATTTCGGTACAGTTACGGCCGGACATTCTCTTGAGCTAAATTACTTATTAAGAAACAATTCGGGACATCAATGGAGCGAAATAACTTTTATAAGAGACGCAAATGCTTCTTTCTCTGTTTCTTACTCGAATTGTCCTCAATATCTCAATAACGGCGCATATTGCTTGGTTAGAATAAAATTTGCGCCGCAAGACGCTTTCTTGAAAGGACTTTCCGCAAATTACGGCAAATATCACGCCGTTAACGGATATAACGGGAAAAAAGAAATAATGCCTAAGCCGGCTTTTCCTCCCAACATAATAGACAAACCTTTCGAACTCGAACTGGGCGGATATATAAGAGTCAAAGCAAGAGTTTCGGGTTCTTCTCCGATAATAGTAAGGCATATCCCTTTAAGAGCTTTTACAAGCGCAAGATATCCGGATCCCAAAGTAAAAAGGGTAGACAAGTATTATTCCTTTTAAATCGGAGGTTCGTCTATGGTTACGGGATTAGTTTTGGTCAAGTTAGCTCCTGGCAAAGAAAAGAACGCTTTAATGAAGCTTAAAAGCATACCTGAAGTAATACATATGTCGGCGGTATTCGGAAGATGGGATTTGGTTTTGGATATGGAAACCGAAGATCTGCCCGAATTGTCCGACATAGTCGTAAGAGAAATAAGAGGAATTCCGGGCGTAATATCCACGGAAACTCTGGTTACGACTTCCCTGTGAAACGAATGAGGATTTCGATAGCGTTCTTTTTCATTACCGCGCCGTATTTGTTTTCCCAGCAATTCTCCGCGGGCGCGGTATTTGATCCTTCTTCCTTCTCCTCAAAAGAAAAGGATATCTCGATATCTTCTTATTCTTTTTCTTCGGCTTTATTGGATTATTTTTCCGTTTCTCAAGACTCGGCCGCAGCCGCCGGTTTTAACGCCAATCTGGATAAAAGCGGTTTTACCAGAACGGAAATGACGGCCGCCGCTATTTTATCTAAAAAAAATTCGGAAAATTTTTACTCAATACTTCTTGAAATAAAAAAAGAAAAGGGCATAAAGAAACCGGCCGAAAAAAGGGGTATGGATCCTAAAAAACTATTCGAAGAAAGCTCGCTTATAAAAAAAGAAATTGAAAAAAAAGCCGGAGACGAAATAGCGGCGATGAGAGAGATCTGGACTTCGACGCAAAGCGCGAATATTTTCTATGAAGAATAAAATCCCGTACGCTTTATTTTTTTTGATTATTGTTTCCGCATTTTTATTTTTATATCGCCCGAATAAAATAGATTTTAAAAACGCCGCATGCGCTCAAATAGAAACCTTAACGGGAGAAAAAATAAATCTGGAACTTGCCAAAAACCCTCACGAACACGCTTTCGGCTTAATGTTTAGAGAATTTTTACCGGAAAACAGAGGAATGCTTTTTATTTTCGAAGACGACGAAAATAAAAACTTTTGGATGAAAAATACTTTAATATCTCTTGATATATTATTTTTGGACCCGAATTTAAGAATAAGAAAAATATTTAAATCGGTTCCGCCCGCTAAAATCGATCAAGCGGATTCTTCAATACCTTCGGTTTCCCATAAAGCAAAATATGTTCTTGAAATAAAATCCGGAACTGCCGACAAATACGGATTAAAAGAAAAAGAAAGAATAAGCATAAAAACATACGACAAAGAATCCTGCGCTTCTATCATTTCGGAAATCAATTAAAAATCGTTGCAAACCTTCCTTTAAAAAATTATCTCTTTCATTTTTTATATAATTAAAAAATGCGCTGCGTAATACAAAGAGTTAAGAAAGCTTCGGTTTGTGTCGAAGGGAATATCGTATCTTCCGTAGAAAAAGGTCTTCTCGTTCTTCTCGCCGTAGCGTCCGACGACACAGAAAACGACGCGGTAAAAACAGCAAAAAAAATATCCGATTTAAGAATATTTTCCAACAAAGAAGGGAAATTCGATCATAGCGTAAAAGAGATAAACGGAGAAATTCTTTTGGTATCTCAATTCACTCTTTACGGCGACGCCTCAAAAGGAAGAAGGCCGGATTTTTCATATGCCGCCGATCACGGCAAAGCAAATATGTTATATGAAAAAACCAAAGAAGAATTGATTAAAGAAGGCTTAAAAGTAAAAACCGGAGTTTTCGCCGCGGAAATGGAAGTTAATTTAATTAACGACGGACCTGTTACGGTAATTTATGACACTAAATAAAGAAAGGCTTTTATTTAATTTCATATCTTTTGCAAAAATCCCGTCTCCTTCTTTAAAGGAAGGGGAAATTTCATCTTTTATTTTCGACAAATTTAAGCCTTATGCGAAAGAAATTTTTTCCGATTCGGCCGGGAAAATAATAGGAGGAGAAACCGGAAATTTGATAATAAAAATTCCGGGGAATACTACCAAGCCGCCTTTTATGCTTTCCGCCCATCTGGACACCGTAGCCGTAAAATCAAAAATAAGACCTTTAATAAGAAATAAAGCCGTCTATTCGGACGGCACTACGATACTCGGCGCCGACTGCAAAGCAGGAATCGCCGTTATATTGGAAACAGTGGAAACTCTTAAAAAATCGAAAAAAGATCATCCGCCCTTAGAAATAGTATTAACCGTAAGCGAAGAGAACGCTTTGCTGGGAGCTAAAAATTTGGATTTTTCCGAAATAAAAGCAAAAAGAGGATTGATTTTCGACAATGAACAAGATTTCGAAAACATAATAATAAAAGCGCCGGCGGCAAAAGGAATAGAAATAAAAGTCATAGGAAAAGCATCCCACTCCGGAGTGGCTCCGGAACAGGGTATTTCCGCCATAAAAGCGGCCGCTTTGGCTTTAGTTGAAATGAATTTGGGAAGAATAGATTTTGAAACCACGGCAAACATAGGATTTATAAGGGGAGGGGAAGGAATAAACATAGTTCCTCCTTTGACGATCATGCAAGGCGAAATAAGAAGTCTAAGCGAGAAAAAAATAGAAAAAACGGAAAACAATTTTAGGGCTGCTTTAAGAAAAGCAGAAAAAGAGTTTCCGGGAAAATTAAAACCCGATTTTGAATTTAGAACCGAATACAAATTTCCGGCTTTAAACATAAATCCTTCGGATCCTACCGTAAAGCTTATAAAAAATTCAATGAAAGATATGGGATATAAACCCAAACTTTCCGTCTCGGGAGGAGGAACGGATGCAAATATATTTTGCGGCAAAAAAATAATAACGCCTATACTTGCTACCGGAATGCGAGACGTTCATACAAACGGCGAATATCTCGATCTGGAAACTTTTTTTAATTGCGCCAGTTTAACTTTGAAAATATTATCCGCGGCATAGGAGAATAAAATGGAAAAAAAGGAAAACTTTTTAGAAAAATTTATCGTTCTAAAAACGGCAATAAGAGAACTCTGGATAATTTTTGCGTCCAAAATATTAACCATTTTGGCTTATAGCTTGGTAAATTCCACTTTGGTCTTATGGCTCTCTTCCGACTTAGGGTTAAGCGACAAAAGCGCCGGATTTATAATAGCCAGCTGGTCTACGGTTTTGACGATATTTACGGTAATGGTCGGTTCTCTGGTCGACGCCGTAGGCATAAAAAAATCTCTTATAACCGGCTTTGCCATGGCGGCTTTTGCGAGATTTATAATGGCCGTTTTTGCCGTAAAATGGATAGCTTTGCCTTTCGGACTTTTGCCTTTGGCCTTAGGAGAAGCTCTGCAGACTCCGGTAATGGTAGCCGCGGTAAGAAGATTTTCAAGCACCAAACAAAGATCTATGGCTTTTTCGGTTTATTATGCGATGATGAATGTCGGTTTTGCCGTAGCCGGCTGGACTTTCGACAAAATAAGAACCGCTTTGGGGGAATACGGTCATTATACTTTGCCGGTATTTAATTTTGAAATAAGCACATATCAAACGATAATATTTCTCGGAATGCTTTTTACTTTGCCTAATATTTTAATGGCATGGTTTCTTATAAGAGACGGAGCCGAAGCTTCGGACGAAGGTCTAAAAATTACTCCTCAAGAAAGCAAGTATAAAGATAAAACTTTTATTCGGGCTTTTATTCTCTCGTGCAAAGATGCCGGAGCCGATTGGTTTAAAATTTTTTCGGGTTTGTGGACACAGCCGAGATTTTACAAATTTTTGGCCTTTTTCGGACTTGTAGTGTTTACAAAGCTCATCCTATACCATATGTACTATACTTTCCCCAAATTTGCCATAAGAGAATTGGGAGAAGGCGCTCCGGTAGGAAGAATATTCGGGACTTTAAACGCCGTAATAGTAATAATACTGGCGCCTTTGATAGGAGCTCTTACTCAAAAATTCAGCGCCTATAAAACCGTCATAATAGGGACTTTTATAGCCGCCTCTTCGGTATTCCTTCTTGCGGTAAATCCGAATATTTTTTCTCCTTTGGCCGAAGGTTTATTGGGAAAGGCGATAGCTTCATGGTTAGACATAAAAGGCGCGGTAAATCCTCTTTACTGCGCCATAGTTTTGTGCGTCTTTTTCTATTCCATAGGAGAATCTTTTTATTCTCCCAGACTTTACGAATATCCCGCGGCCATAGCGCCAAAAGGTCAAGAAGGATCATATTTGGCTCTTTCAATGCTTCCTTATTTTTTCGCAAAATTTTTTGTCGGAACTCTTTCGGGTTTTCTTTTGGAAAAATTTTGCCCGGCTCAAGGCCCGAGAAACTCTCAAGTTATATGGCTTATAGTGGCTTCGATGGCTATGCTTACGCCTTTGGGTTTAATAATATATAAGAAATACATAAAAGTGGAAGAAGAGGGAAGGCAAGACTAAAAATTTAAATATATAAAAGAATCAAAATTTGCGGAAAATCCTCAATATTTGTATCATATTTATATCTTAATTATAGGACGGTCAGATAAATGGTTATTTATTCTCAACTTAAATTAACTGCTTCAAAATACCCGAATAAAACCGCTTTTGTGGACGGAGAAAAAAGATTTACCTATAAAGAAATACTTCACTACAGCGACAGATGCGCGGAAATGTTCTGGCAGTTAGGAATAAGAAAAGGCGATTCCGTAGCAATAGCTTTAAGAAACTCCGCCGAATTCGTTATTTCGTATATGGGACTTAGCAAATTGGGCGCGGTAGCCGTTCCTATAAATTTTATGATTTCCAAACAAGACGAGCTCGCCTATATATTGGAAAATTCAAGATCGAAAGGCGTAATAACCGAAGAAGATTTCCTAAAAAACTATGAAAAACTTCCGGCCATTTTGCCGGATTTGAAATTCATAATTTCTACAAACTCGGTCAAAGAAAAAATACATAATTTTTGGACATATTTAAAACATAGTCATCATTATCCTCAAGCCGATAAAGTTTGGGCCGACCCGGAAGATATTTCATCCATACTTTACACTTCCGGCACCACAGGACATCCCAAAGGCGTACTTTTAACACATAGAAATATGCTTGAAAACGCCAAAGCGGCCATAGACATAATAAAACCTTCCGAAAAAGAAGTATTTATGGCCCTGCTGCCCATGTTTCATACTTTATGCTGGACCGCCAATGTCATAATACCGATAGTACTTGGAGCAAAAACTTTAATAGTAAGGAATATAACTCCTCCCAAACCGTGGCTAACCGCCATGGGTAAAGAAGGAGTAACCATAATGATAGCCGTGCCGCAGATTTACGGCGTCTTGGCCAAAGAAGCAAAGGGATTTAAGAAAATTTTTTTAAAATACTGGGCCTTTAGGAAGGTTTGGCTTGCGGTATCGGGAGCCGCTCCTCTCAACAAAACCATAATACATGCTTTTGATAAAGCTTTCGGATTAAAAATATGCGAAGGATACGGTCTTACCGAAACGAGTCCCGTAGTAACCATTACTCCGCCTAAAAAAATAAAGCACGGTTCCGTAGGAAAAGCATTGCCCGGAGTGAATATAAAGATTATAGACGAAAACGGCAATGAAATAAGCAACGGTCAGCCGGGGGAAATTTGCGTAAAAGGTCCGAATGTAACGCGCGGATATCATAAAAACGAAAATGCGACTTCGGAACTTTTTACAAAAGACGGATGGTTAAAAACGGGCGATATAGGAATAATAGACGAAGACGGCTTTCTATTCATACAGGACAGAAAAAAAGACATGGTAATAGTAAAAGGATTAAAAGTGTTTCCCGCTCAAATAGAACAGGTGATAAACACACATCCCAAAGTACAGGAAAATGCGGTAATAGGAATACCCGATTCTTCCGGAAACGAGACGATGAAATGCTTCTGCGTAGCAAAACAAGGCGAAACATTGGACAAATCCGAAATAATAAATTTTATAAAAACTAATCTTGACGCCTATAAAAGACCCAGAGAAGTGGAAATAGTCGATTCGTTGCCTAAAAACAGCTTGCAGAAAGTTCTCAAAAGAGAATTGCTTAAAAGAGAGCTGGAAAGAAAAATGCGAGCGCATGTGCCGGCTTAAAAACACCGCATGACGCAAAAACTCCTTAATACGCTTAAAAATTCCGATGTGGAAATTTGGCTTGTAGGCGGCGCTTTAAGAAATCATATTCTAAAAAAACCTATTAAAGATCTGGACTTCTCCGTAAAGGCAAGCATCCCTAAGTGCGCTAATTTTGCAAAAAGCGTTTCAAAAAAACTTAAAGCGCCGTGCTTTCCTTTGGACGAGGAAAGGGGGATTTGGAGAATCTCATTAAAAAACGCCGTAACATTGGACTTTTCTCCTCTTAAAGAAGATATAAAAACAGATCTGATGTCCAGAGATTTTACCGTAAATTCTTTTGCCTTGCCGGTCAAAGAAATTTCTAATATATCTTTGACAAAAAAAGGCTGCGTTTCTTTAAAAATAAAAAGCAAAACTTCCGTCTTGGACTATTGCGAAGGTTTTAAGGATATCGAAAAAAAGAGAATAAGAACGCCAAATAAAAATAATTTCAAGGAAGATCCTTTAAGATTGCTAAGAGCTTTCAGATTTGCCGCGGAACTCGGTTTTTCCATAGATAAAAAAACATTAAAAGAAATAAAAAGCAAAGCGGATTTAATAAGTTCATGCGCCAAAGAAAGAATAAAAGAAGAACTTTTAAAAATATTCGCAACGTCTATTTCTTCAAAGATAATTCAAGAGATGAAAAAAAGCGGTCTACTTTTTCAAATTTTTCCTCAATTAAAAGAGCAAGAAACCTGCGCCGAAATATATTACGGTAAAGGCGGCGTATTAAAACATACTATTAACGTATTAAAAAGGGCGGATTTATTCTTTAGTTCTCCTTTAAAATATATGCCGGCTTATAAAAATTTCGGCTTTAAGCAAGAAAACATACCTTTATTAAAATTGGCCGCGCTTTTACACGACATAGCCAAACCTTCTACCGCAAAAGAAATAAACGGAAGGCTTAGATTTTTCGGACATGAAGAGAAAGGGGCGGCGATTTCTTATAAAATACTAAAGGATCTTAAATTTTCAAACGAAGAAATAAGATTTATATGCAGAATCATAGGCCAGCATTTGAGAATAGGCAATATAGCTCACAGCGAAGTAATATCTCAAAAAGCCATGTTTAAAATTTTCTCGGATTTAGGCGAATCCGCCTCGGGTCTTATAATTCTCTCATGGACGGATCATGCCAGCTATATATCCGAAAAAAAGATTTTTAAATCGCTTGATAAAATGAAGAAAAAACCGTTTAAAATCCCGCTAAAAGGTCTTCCTAAGACCGGTTTTATAAAAACTTTAAGATTTATACAAGTGGTAAATCTAATAGCTAAAAATTACTCGTTAAGAAAAAAAGATTTTCAAGCCAAATCTATTTTAGACGGGAACGAAATAATGAAAATATTGTCCATACCGCCCGGACCGAAAGTTGGAGAGATAATAAGAAGGATAAAATTTATACAATTTCAAGGCAAAATAAAAACTAAAAAAGAAGCGGAAAGCTATATCAAAACTTTGAAAATTTAATTATTTTGAAGCTATATAAAGCCATTTACCGGAAGCCTTAACTTTCTGAGAAGTTTTTTGAAGAGATAAAAGTTCCTTTTTCAAATTGTCGAGATTTTCTTTCTCTTTCAATATCTGAGTTAATTTTTTTCCTTTTGCCGTTTTTTTGGAAGAAATCGGCGCATTCCTATACGCGGGAGAATACGAAGCTTTTTCTATGTTTGCGGAAATCGCTCTTATTTTTCTATCGATCTTATTGGCATAAGCCATTATCGTTCTCGTATATTTTGAGGTCTCGGAGCCGGGAGATACGAAAGCGAGCTGATTCTTATTGAGAACGGCGGCTTCGTTGAGATTTTTTTGAGCGTTTTTGGCCAAAACTGCCATTTCGGATAAAAAAGACTCGGTTAATTTTGAATTTTTACTTTTTTCCAAAGCTTCGTCTAAAATTTCGTCTTGTTTCACCAATTTGTAGAGTATTTCTTTATAACCGTCAAAAGATACCGATTTATTTTTGGAGGGTAAACTTAAATTTTCTTTAGACTGAGTATTTTTGGCAAATATGTAAGAAGAAAAGAAAAAGACTGTCAAAGAAACCAAAATAACTTTTTTCATTATGCCTCCTCTCATTATCAATATTTTAACTCGTATACGGCAAATTCAAAAGGGCTCAAAGTATTACTATTTTATTTTTGAAGACCCATATATTTTTAGGACTAAAGACCCAACTAATATAAACATTTTATCATGTAAATCCAAAGTTAATACCAAAATTGCCAAATTTTAGTATTTTATGTAAAATTTAACTTAAAGAAATTTGACTGTTATCTGATTTCGCGGGCGTAGTTCAATGGTAGAACGAGTGCTTCCCAAGCATTAGACGTGGGTTCGATTCCCATCGCCCGCTTTTAGACTTGCTCAATCTTTTAACTAAGAAGTAAAGCCGACTGCTCGGCTTTATGTTGGGAATAGAAAGCCGCAGCGTTGTCGAGCGAGCACGCGAAGACCGCGAGGCGGGACTGCGCGACCGAACGCGAGCGGCGGCGAGCGTGAGAGTTGTGCATGCGATTCCCATCGCCCGCTTTTAGACTTGCTCAATCTTTTAGCTAAGAAGTAAAGCCGACTGCTCGGCAAAATAGATGTATGGATGCGTAGAGGTATGGCAAAAAAAGATGATTAGAGGATTGGAAGATTGGATGATTGGCAAAAAAAGCGAGCTTGCGTTTTCGAACCGAAAAATATAATACGACAGATGTAAAGAGTATAGTCGTACGAAAAAGCTTTCGGCGGTTTTGAAGACGGCCCGTAGGATTGGAAGATTGGATAATTAGAAAGTAAATTTGAAAAAATAAGGATAGACGAACATTTAATATGATTGAAAAAGAAATAAAATCGATACTTTATAAAATAGGCGAAAATCCGAATAGAGAAGGTTTGATTAAAACTCCGCAAAGAGTGGCCAAAGCTTACGGCGAAATAATGTCGGGATATAATGCCGATATGGACAAAATATTTAACGGAGCTTTTTTCAAAGTAAATTACAAAGAAATGGTAATAGTCAAAGACATAGATTTTTATTCCGTATGCGAGCATCATATGCTGCCTTTTATGGGTAAGGTTCATGTGGCTTATATGCCGAAAGGTCTCATAGTAGGCCTTTCCAAGATACCGAGAATAGTCGAAGTTTTTTCAAAAAGGCTTCAAATTCAAGAAAGATTAACCGTTCAAATAGCGGATCTTTTGTACAAAAAACTTAAGCCCAAAGGAGTCGGAGTTATAATAGAAGCAAGACATTTATGCATGACTATGAGAGGGGTTAAAAATCAAACTTCTACCGCGGTAACAAGCTCAATGTTAGGCTGTTTTGAAAAAGATCCGAAAATAAGAAGCGAATTCTTATCCCATATAAGGAAATAAATATCTTTATTTTTTTCTTCTAATATATTAAAATTTTTTGAGATATGAAAAATAAAAATTTACTTTATATTATAATTATCGTTTCTTTAACCGCCGGATTTTGGTCGGCTAAGGAAATATATTCCAAAATTAAACTTCACCTATACGGCGACAGCATAGAAATAAATCCCAAACCGGAACACATAATAGCCAAAGAAGAAGAAAAAACTTCGGTGAAATCCGATTCGGAAACCCCAAAGGAAAATCCGATAACTGCTGTAGAAGAAAAACTCCCTGAAGCCGCAAAGCCTCAACAGGAAGAAATCAATAAAGAAACCAAACCTAAAGCCGTAAAAACAGTTTTTAAATATAAAAATAAGAAAGCAAAAAAGGTTTCTCTTTCCGGTTCTTTTATGAAATGGAAAGAAAAACCGATGAAACTTAAAGACGGGCAATGGGAAATAGAAGAATATATACTTCCCGGAAGTTATTTTTATCATTTCATAGTAGACGGTAAAAAAACATTGGATCCGCAAGCGCCTAAAACGCCTTTGGGGGAGTCTCTGGTAGCGGTAAAATAGCTGCGTCCATTTAACAAATATTTAATATAATATTAACATGCTTTTTCTAAAATATATTTTGATGAAACGCCAAATGAAAAAAAGGATTTTATTTTCATTTTTATTTTTAGAGGTTTTGCTTTTTTCAAATGTTAACGCTTTTTATCTGAGGCAAGGCAATGCCGTAGGACTTATGCCAAACGGAAACTTTGTTTCTTGCGGAGGCTGGGTCTGCTCAGGGGCATCTCCCAACGAATGCTCGGTTTACTCTCAAACCAATTCTTGCGAAATTTATTCTACGACGGTAAGCGCTTACTCTCCGATAGCATCGATGAATGTCTCAAGATCTTCTCACACCCTGACGGTTTTATCGGACGGAAGAATATTGGTAACCGGAGGATATTCGAATACCGGAGCAATTCTTCAAAGCGTAGAAGTATATGACCCCAATTCTTCGCCTCCTTTAGGAACATGGACGAACTTAGGAAATATACTTTCGGTTCCGCGAGGCGGTCATAGCGCCACATTGATACCTCGCGGCCCAAATGCCGGCAATGTCCTTATATGCGGAGGCCAAAACGCCGCCGCGGGCGTATCCAGTACTTGCGACATATTCGTAACGGCTTCAAATACGATAAATGCCGGACCTTCTATGAATGCGGCCCGTCAAGCGCATACTACGTCCATAATGCCAAACGGTAAAATATTTTTTTCCGGGGGATTAAATTCTACCAATATTTCGGCTGCGCTAAGCTATAATATTTCTCAGGAAATATACGACCCCGTATCTAATAGTTTTACTCCGGCAAATTCTTTAATGGAAGGCAGAGCTTTTCATAATGCGGTAACTTTAAATAACGGGAATGTTTTGATAATAGGCGGATACAACTACGTAAATCAAAGAGATATTTACTCCAAAGATAAAAGAGGCCCCGCCTATATGGAAGGTCTCGACGACGTACAGACAAGACAGAACCAGGGGACTCAGGGATATCTGGAAACATTCGAAATGTTTGACCCTAACGGAGCCAGAGTAACTATAAACTCTTTAAGCTATGGGACCTTGCCTTATAGAGTATCAAAATCCGCTACGATACTAAAAAATGACGGCACGGTTAATTTGGTCGGAGGTTACGGGAATATCCCCGTAACTTACGGACAGCCGCCGAATTTGCAAATACAACCGGGATCTTTTATAAACACCAATAACACTACCGGAATAATAACGGGCGGTAATATAACTTTTCAGCCTCAATCCGATATTCTGCTTTCGAGAAAACAAGCGGAAGGCCGTTTGGTAGAATCGGATTTTTTCTTTGCTCCGAAAGATACCAGATATATAACTCCGTCGATAAGTCTTGAAAATGTCAAAGTATTCATAGGAGAATCCACATCCACATTGGATTCGCAAGCCGTAGTTTGCGTCAAGGCCGGAGACTGCGGATGGTTAGCCGTTAAAGGCGTGGATTTAACATTAAACAATCCGGGCAATATATCTACGGCTTATGTCACATGGGATCCTATCAGCGTCACCGATTCCAATAATATAACGATAGCGAGCGGAAAATATACTTGGACCGGGCCTATGGATTCCGGACAAACTAAAACTTTAATAGTTACTTCTACGATTTCTTTCACCGCAAATTTCGAAATACCGGAAATATATATAGGACATAATGTATACGGCACATTGACAATAAACAATGCCCAGATATCAGACGATTTATCTATGTATATGATGTCTCTTTCGGATATTTATAATGTAAACATACCTACGACCACAATAACACAAACCATAACTCCGGAAGGAATAAGAAAAGGACTTTTAACCGTAACATTGGGACCTTTAAATATAGCGGGCCAAACAATACAAAGTTCTACCGAAGGAGTATTATATTCTACAAATACCAATCCGGCCGGAGACATAATGACCGGACTTATGGGAAGATTGATATTTACTTCCGACGGTTTGGATTTGACCGGCGTAAGAGATCTGGCGGTATCAAACGACGATTTGACGCCCAATTACGAAGTAGGAGAATCTACAATAGTAGTAAGACAGATGATAATGAGCCCGAGATACGGCTTCTCTCCTCTTCAATCGGCTTTTATAGACAATACTTACGGTTTCGATCCTGTATTCGATAACTCCGGAGTTCTTACTCCGGCCACAGATATGTTTTTCTCTTCCGGTCTAAATTGCGAATATAATCCGTCTAACGATTGTCTGAGAAGTAATAAGGTTTTTAGGCCTTACTCATGGGAGAGCGTATATGTGGAGCAGTTTTATCAAGAATGGCCGAGCAATAATATAAAATTAAATCAAAAAAGAGCGAAACACACATCTACCGCTTTACCGAACGGTTCGGTTCTCGTATGCGGAGGTACCGACGGAATAAAGACATTGCAGTCATGCGAATTATTTGATCCTAAAACCGAACAATTCGTGTATACAAGTTCCATGACAATACCGCGCTCCAACCATACCGCCACATTATTATCCAACGGCACGGTACTGATAGCGGGGGGGACATGGAACGACGGTATGTATTCGGTGGTATTATCCAGCGCGGAAATTTATTATCCTGACACAAAAAGATTTGTGCCTACTTCTCAAATGAATACAGGCAGAATGCTTCACAGCGCTACGCTTTTGGCCGACGGTAATGTTTTGGTCGTAGGAGGAGCGGTTAACGGAGGATATGCCAATTACGGAGAAGTTTATATAAGCAGCGCCGCAAGATGGGAAACGACTCAAAATAGCGCGGCCGCAAATAATAGACAGGAACATACCGCCACTTTCATGAAAAACAATAGAGTTTTAATAGCGGGCGGACTAAACGGAAGCATAGCTTTGAATACGGCTTACAGTTATAATCCGGCTAATAGAAGTTTTACCGCCGCCGCATCCATGTCCACCAGAAGAGCGGGGCATACGGCCAATCTGCTTAAAGACGGAAGAGTTTTGGCAATAGGCGGTTCCGACGGCAATCAAGCTTTAGATACGGTAGAGTGGTACAGATATGAAACAAATTCATGGACAACACCGTTGAATCCTTATAGTCTGCCGGTGAGAATGCTTTCCAAAAAACACAATCACAGAACGGTTTTGCTTCCCAACGGAAAAGTTTTAATAACAGGCGGAGAAAATCCGGGACTTAGAACGACTTTTGCCGAAATGTATAATGTGGATTTCCCGACTTTTACTTTACACGGAATTATTCCGGTAAGACAGCTGCATACTTCGGTAATAACTTCAAGCGGTATGGTAATGAATATAGGCGGCTTTGACGGTCAAAACTATTTGGACAGCGTAGATTATAAATACTTTTCCTCTTATCCCGACGCCGAAGGATATTCGACTACTTTTAGAAGAAGACCTATCATATCCACGGCCACATTATTCGTAGACAGAGGCGAAAATTTAACTTTAATGAGTTCGGCCACAAACTTTCATTCTATGGGAGAAGCCGGTACAGGTCTGGCCGGGGGAAAAAGTTCTTCTCATTTTCAGCCGAGAATATATTTAAGCGCGGTAGACAATCCTTCAAGCTTTCTGGTAGATCTCACTACCAGAATATACGGCGGATTAAATACTTCATGGGAAAAGACCTTATCGTCTATGACTATAACCATGCCGTCTAATCCGGGAGAACTTCCATACGGCTGGTATTATCTATATGCGGTTTCAAACGCTCAGTTTTCCGAAGGTTATCTGATTCAAGTAACTACTCCAAGACCCAAAGGACAAATAGTTAATTTTTCAGCCGGAGCCATAACGACTTATTCGGTTACCTGGAGCTGGAATTTGGGTTCTTTGAGCGGCGCTGAAGGGTATGCGGTATTTTCTTCCAGCAATAATGTTTTTATTTCTACTCATGCTTTAAACGACCCGGCAACTTTTATTCACGGCGGCCTACAAGCCAATACACCTTCTTCATTAAAAGTAACCGGATATAATTTCGGCGGATACGGCTCGCCTTTAATACAATCGGCTACGGTTTATACTTATGCCAATAGACCTATAAATTTGGCGATAGCCAAATCCGGATTTAACTCGATAGAATTAGAATGGGCTCCCAACGGTAATTCAGATATGACTCCTTATGAAGTTTCTTTGGCGGAAGAAGATCCTACTTTTACCACCGGAGTATCGACTCCCGTTCCGTTTAGCAATAATCATATAACTACCTCGACGGTAATATCTTCTTTAACTCCCAATAAGAATTATTACTTCAGAGTAAGAGCCAGAAACGGGGACGGAGTAAATACGGCATACGATCCGGATTTTGCCGGAGGAACTCCCGTTTCTACTATCACGGTGGCGGCAATAACAAACTTGGGAGGGACGGCATTATCCGTATCGCAGATTTACTGGTCATGGGACTCGGCGCCGGGAGCAAGCGGTTACGAAGTTTACGATGTCACTTCGGGCACCGATACCGCGGTTTATATAGGATCTACGAGCGTAAACAACTATATACAAAACGGAATATCTACCAATACTATGACTATGGTGGAAGTGAGAGCTTTTAGAACCATAGGTATGAATACGGTTTACGGGCCTTTTGCTATTTCTCCGGAAGTATCTTCTTTGGCCGCGGATCCTTTGCCGGGAGTTCCTAATTCTTATATAAATGTCACGACGGGCAGTCTGACATTGAATTGGATTTCCAACGGAAATCCTCCTTATACCGAATACGTAGTCGCTTTTTCCACTACCAATTTCGCTCCGAACACGGAAACATCTATTTATAAGGTAATAGCGACAAGTTATACCGTATATAATCTAAAACCGAATTATCCTTATAATGCGGCCATAGGAGCTTTAAACGGCGACGGGATAATGTCATCTACAATAACATTCGGCCTAAAATATACTTTAGCCAGACCGCCCGTAACCGTAAAACCTTCAAAAATATCTTTATCCGGAGTTTATTTGACATGGGATAATCAAGATAATTCCGGAGATACATATTACAGAATAAGGGTAAGTACCGATATAAATATGACGCCTTACACCATACCTTACGGCGCAAGTTTTACGGATAAATTTAAAGGAAATTCTTTCGACATATCCGGGCTATGGACAAATACGACTTACTATATAGACGTAACCGGCATAAATATGGAAGGAATAATGACGGCTTCCGTAAGAGCCACTCCAAATCCCGTAACGCTTTCGGGTCCGTCGGGGGCGCCGCCGTTGTCGGTAGGAGGAACTTCCGATCCTACAAAGGATGTGGTAGTGCAGGGAGTATTGCCGCCGGATCCTTTTATATTGCCCGACACAAGACAAATTACCCTAACCATACCTTCGGGTTCTTTTGAAAAAGAAACAGCCGTGGCAATATCGAGCTCCGCGGAGAATAATTGCGGCTGGCTATCCGAAGGAAGTCATTCCATAGCCTTTAAGGTCTTTTCGGATTCTCAGCCCAAAGAGCCGGTAACTCTTAAATTCAACTATACTTATAACGAAGCCTATGCTTCCACAAACGGCATAGACATAAACAGAAACAAAATCGTTCTGGCAAGACACAATCCTCAAACCGGACAATGTATACCTCTTGAAACCAAAGTGGATCAAGGCAATAGAGAAATAACGGCCAGATTAAACCATTTCAGTTTCTTCCAGCTTATGGTTTATAATCCGGCTAATAATCTTAATAATGTAAGAATTTTTCCGAATCCTTTCTATCCCAATAAAGGACAAGGGTATGTTACATTTAAGGATATGCCGGCCGGAGCAAAATTATCGATTTATTCTCTAAGCGGCGATTTAATTTATGAAACCGTTTCAAACGGTTCCGGAAACGCTTATTGGGAAGGGAGAAATAAAAAAGGTTTTTATGTCGGAAGCGGCGTATATTTATGCGTAGTAAAATCTTCCGCGGGTAAAAAAGTATTTAAACTGGCGGTGGAAAGATAATGGTAAAAAATTATAACCATACTTCCGGTAAAGCGATTAAATACGCTTTTTTGCCGCTTATATTTTGCTTTTCTTTTGCTTTGGCCGAAGAGCCGCCCCAATATTTTTCTCAACAGGCAAGGGGGATAACAAGCGCCGACTTTCTAAATTTAGATGTCAGCCCAAGAGCTTCGGCCATGGGCGGAGCTCAAAGCGCGGTAGCGGAAGATATTTCCGCCATACACTCAAATCCCGCAGGACTTGTGCAAATTTCAAGATTGTCCGCTATGTTTATGAGAAGCCAATATGTGGCCGATATTAATTATCAGTATGCGGCTTACGCGCATAGACTTTCCTTCGATTCCGTAATAGCGGGTTCAATCCTAATGACGGACATAGGCAGCATAGACAATACCGATATTTCCGGAAATAAGCTCGGCACTTTTTCGCCTCAAGATCAAGTATTTACTTTATCCTATTCAAAAGGCATCATAGAATTTTCCGACAAAGATACCGACGTATCGATGGGAATAGCTTACAAATATATAAATTCTAAAATTTTAAACAAAGCAAAAGCCACCGCATTCGATTTCGGCGTAATGACTTATAATTTTACCGCCATACCTTATAAGCTAAGCATACTTATGCAGAATTTGGGCAGCGGTTTGAGATATGACCAAGAATCCGTTCCCACTCCTTTGACTTTCAAAATAGGAGCCAGCATAAACCCCTTTAAAAACTTAATGTTTGCCACGGATGTCGTTATGCCCAAAAACAACAGCTCTTATTTCTGCATAGGCGCGGAAATATCCAGTCAAACCAACGAACAAACCAGATTTGCCGTAAGAGGGGGAATAAATACTCTAAGGATGAAAGACAAAGTCGGAGGCGCAAATTTCGGTTTGGGTATGGTTCTTAAATTCTTTTCAATAGATTATGCTTTTGTTCCTATGGGCGATTTGGGAACCACTCACAGAATTTCTCTCACTTTCGATTTTCCTAATAAATCGCCGGTTTTTGAGAGAAAAGACAGATCCATATACTCCAAAATCTCGGATAAATAATCAAGAAACTATCATTTCTTTGGGATGAGATATTTTCTTATTTTTAATTAACGCTTTTATATCGGCGCAAAAATAAAGGCTTCCGGAAATTAATATTTTACTTGAAGATTTTAATGCTTTTTTAAAAGCTCTTTCTAAATTTTTTTTCAAAACAATTTTTTTTATATGCGGAATTTTATCTAAAATTTGTTCCGCTTTGGCGGTTCTATACGAAGAGCCTTCCGTCAAAATTATTTGGTCGCAATTCTTATTCAATATTTCCATACATTCTTTAATTTCTTTATCTTTTAAAAAAGATACCAATGCCGTGTCAAAAAAACCGTATTTCTCAAATAGTCTTTCAAAAGAGATGGGAATATGAGCCCCGTCCAATAAGATTTTTTTGCCTTTATAAATTAAAAACTCTTCTCTGCCCGGCATATTTTCATATTTAAAACTTTTTTTTATTTTTGGGGGGCCGAAAATAGAGATTAAAGCTTTTTTTGCAAGAATAATATTCTCATCTTTTCCGTATTCTTCGACAATTTCAAAATCTTTATTTGTTTTTTTTGATTTTTTCTTAATCCAAAAAGCAATTTTTCCTTTATTTTTCGCGGAACATATTACTTTGGATTTTATCTTTATTATTCCGCTTTTTTCTAAAACTATGTCTTTAAGACGCGGACCTATGATATCGGCATGCTCTTTTGTTATGGGGGTAAAAACGCACAGATCGCCGTCGGCGGCATTTGTCGCGTCTCGCGCTCCTCCGAGCCCCGCCTCTATGACCGCCAAATCGGTTTTATTTCTTGAAAAATAAAGAAACGCCGACGCCGTCATAAGCTCAAAATAAGAAAGCTCGCAAGGCGATTTTGATATTATCTCAATTAATATGTCAAAAAAATCTTTTTTGCTTATTTTTTTTCCGTTTACCGATATTCTTTCTCTAAATGATATTATATGAGGACTTATATAAAGGCCTGTTTTCAAAAAATATTCTTTATGAGCTTTTTGAGCGCAAAAAAAAGCCGTTCCGGTTTTTCCGGCCGAACCTGTTATATGTATGATTTTTCCGATATCTTTTTGCGGATTGTTCAAAACTTTCAACAAATCTTTTATGTCCTTTAATCCGTAAGAATCGGCTTTTTTTGGTTTTAAAGAGTTTAAAAAAAAATCCGTCTGCGAAGGATTGTTCGGAATTTTAATCGTATTATTTTTTAAATTACGAACGATACGGCAAATTTTTTCTTTTATCTTCGGATCTTGAAAATTAGGATTTATTTCATTAAGCGGAATCATCACAAAAGGCCTTTCCAAGCGGCCGGGATGAGGTATTTCGAGAAACGAAGATTTTATTATTTCGGTTCCGAAATATATTATATCCATATCCAAAGTTCTCGGACCTTTTTCTACGTATCTTTTCCTTTTCAAATATTTTTCCGCATCCAAACATATTCTTAAAGTTTTACAAGCCGAATAAGGCGAAAGAATACAAGCCGCGGCATTTATAAAATAAGGCTGTTTTTCGTAATACATCGGCGAAGTTATATAAAAAGAAGATATTTTTTTTATTTTCAAACCTTTTTTTTCTAAAAAAGAAAGACCTTTTTTTATGTTGTAAATTCTATCGCCCAAATTGGAACCTAAGGATATTAAAACTTCTTTCATACGGAAATTATTTTCCCCGTTATTTCCAAAGCTTGCCTGCACGCTTTAACGTCGTGCACTCTAAAGATATCGGCTCCGTTTAAAAATCCCAAAACATTGGCGGCTATGGTTGCGCCCAATCTTTCTTTCGGATTTTTTTCGGCGCAATAAAATCCTATGAAAGATTTTCTCGAAACTCCTATCATAATAGGTTTGCCCAATTTTTTAAAAAAGGAAATATTTTTTATAAGGATCAGATTATGTTCGTAGGTTTTGCCGAATCCTATTCCCGGATCTATAGCTATTTCTTTAACTCCGGCTTTTTCAAGTTTTTTTATTCTATCTTCAAAAAAAGAACATATTTCTCCGAGCAGATCTCCGTAAGAGGGATTATCCTGCATTGTTTTCGGCTCGCCTTTCATATGCATTATCACGGCTTTGGCATTATATTTTGCCGCTATTTCTATCATTTTTTCGTCTCTAAAACCGGTCACATCGTTTATTATCGATGCTCCCGATTTAAGAGCTTTTTCGGCGGTTTTCCAATTGCGGGTATCCACGGAGATCTCGGCCTTAACTTGCGATTTTATTTTCTCTATCGCCGGTAAAATTCTTTTTTCTTCGTCTTCTTGACTTACCGGGGAAGAAAAAGGTCTGGTAGACTCTCCGCCTATGTCTATTACGTCCGCTCCTTCTTCTTGCATTTGAGCGGCTTTTTGAACGGCTTTTTCAATGTCTAAAAAACTTCCTCCGTCCGAAAAAGAATCTGGGGTAATATTAAGTATTCCGAAAATACTTTTTTTGTTAAACATAATATCTCCGCAAATTGACTTTAAGGGCAAAATTTTGTAAATTTAAAATTCATATTTTTATTTTATAAAATTGCGACAGGAAAAAAAATGAAAGTCGAAGCCCTCGGAAAACACCTGATAGTCGAACTCTACGACTGCGATCAAAAACTCCTTTCGGACGTGCATTTCATACAGGAAACCATGCTTGCCGCCGCAAAAGCCGCGGATACTACCGTCATAGATACCGTTTTCCACGCTTTTAAACCTTTCGGCGTTTCCGGCGTCGTCGTAATAGCCGAATCTCATCTTGCCATACATACATGGCCGGAGCATAAATTCGCATCCGTTGATTTCTTTACTTGCGGAGACAAGTCGAATCCCTGGAAAGCTTTCGAACTTATGAGAAAAAAACTCAAGTCAAAGCATTTCAGCGTAATGAAAATGAAGAGAGGTCTTTTGATAAAATGAATTTTTCCTCTTTTTCATGGATAAAGAAAAACGGTTCGAAAATGCCTTCCGGCGAGTGGTTCATAGAATTTTTTACAAAAGGAGAGTTTCACTGCCATCAAATTTCGTCAAAAATAGCTCATTATAAAACCGAGTTTCAAGAAGCCACATTGATAAAAACTCATACTTTCGGGAAAGTTCTTGTTCTGGACGGAGAAACCCAGTCGAGCGAATACGACGAATTTATATATCACGAAGGACTTGTTTTTCCTGCTCTTTACTCTCATAAAAAACCAAAAAAAGCTTTGATTTTAGGAGGGGGAGAAGGCGCCACGGCCAGAGATATACTAAAAAGAAAAAGCATCGAAAAAGTCGTGATGGCCGACATCGACCATAATATACTGGATTTTGCCAGAAAACATTTGCATACGTGGCATAAAGGATCTTTCGAAGACGAAAGAATGATTCTCTTATGCCAGGACGCAAAAAAATGCGTTGAAAATACAAAACTTAAATTTGATTTGATTTACTCCGACCTGCCAAGTCCCATAGAAGGAGGTCCCGCTTTCTCTCTTTATACTTTGGAGTTTTACCGTAAAATGAAAAATATAATGCAAAAAGACGCCATATTCGCCATGCAGTCTGGACCTGGAACTCCTTTGCAATTCGAACTGCATCCGATGATTTTTGCGACATTATCCAAAGTTTTTAAATATACGGCGTCCTATTCTTTTTTCATACCGAGCTACGATATGCCTTGGACATATCTTTTGGCATCCGATTTCGATTTCAAAAAAGCGGTTTTATCTTATTCTTTTGACAAAAGAATAAAAGAATATTTTAGCGAAGGGCCAAAATTGTTAGACTCTCAAAATATAAAAGGATTGTTCGAAAGCATGCCTTTTTATCTTAAAGAGAAAATAAGAAAATGTAAAAAACCTATTACGGAAAAAAATCCTATGTTCTTTTCCACTTCCAGATAAGGAGATCTTATGAAAAAACAAATAAAAAATTCCAAAACGGCCAAAAAGTCAAAAGCCTCTTCCGTTTTAAAAAGACCGATTAATAAAACGAAAGCAAAAAAAGCCGCCGATAAGGACCTTAAAAAAAAGGTTAATCAAACATTAATTTTTTCTCCGAAAGAACTTTCGGAAATAGAAAAATCTTTGACGGAAAGAAAAAACGATCTTATTAAAAATATAGAAGACAAAAGAAATTACGATTTAAAAGAAAGCGAAGTCGGCGACCAAATAGACGAGGCATCCGACAGTTTGGATAAAGAAATTTTATTCGGTTCTTCGGAAAACGAAAGAAAAATACTCGACGAAATCGAAGCCGCATTAAGAAGAATTAAAAACGGAATTTACGGCAAATGCGAACAATGCGGAATAATAATAGACAAGAAAAGGATAAAAGCTCTTCCTTATTCCAGATATTGTATTAAGTGTCAGATAAAGAACGACTCTTATAAATAAGTTTCTAAATTTAGTAGCTAAGGATTTTGTTCCGATTTATTTTCGGACATATCCGAAGCTTCGACCTTCGTTTTTCTCCAGTTTTTTGCTTTTGCGGAAATTATGTAATGTTTACCGTTACTGGCTATTTCCAAAGAATTCTCGGCCAAATTGTCGGAAATCTCTTTTCTAACCGCGGGAATATTTCTCGTCAAATCGGCTAACCTTTTGATATCGTCGGTATAAAAACCGTATTTTTGGAAGTGTATTTCTTGAAGTTTGGCCAATTTGGCTATGGTTCTATTTGCTTTGCTTATTTGCCTCTGTTCATAAGGAGTAACGGCCAAAACGCTCTTCTGTACCCAATTGCCGGCAAAAAAAGCCATCAATGCCCAAGATAATACCAAAACCGTTCCTTCGGCGAAATCGCCTCTCTCTTTAATCTTAATTACCCGGCTTCCCGCCAAATAATCGTGCAAAGCTTTTTTACCGGGAGTAAAAAGGGCTATCATATATCCCAGGTTTATAGTATAAGAGCCTATGAAGTACCCTATCGTTCTTAAGAAAGCCTTAAAAGGAGATAATTCGCCTCCGTCGGAGGCTCTTACTCTTATTCCGAGCAGGTATTTTCCCAGAGTGGCTCTGCCGCCGGAAGAAAATATTATTTCATACAAAAAAAACAAAGCTATCCATAGAATTTTCCAAGCCGTCATGGAAAAAGAAGACAAGGGTCCGTTTTTTACCAAAAAATCATAAGTAAAATAAACCAAAAACCAAAAAGGCAAAGTATCTATGACATAAGCCAAAAAACGTTCCGAAAATCCCGCGTTGACAATTTCTTGAGATTTAGTTTGCTCTTCGGCGCTTTTTAAACTTTCGTTTTCTTCGTTAAGATTTATATTAAGTTCGCTCATAAAACCCCTTCGCGCAAAGCGCGTAATCGATATAAATAATTTTAGCATAATTTTTCAAAACTTATTGTAAAAGCGGCTTAAATTTTATTAAATATCTCAAGTATGTGCAGAATGTTCGCGGCGATATCGACCGAAAATATTTTTCCAAAGGCGGCTCATTTCCTTTTGGACAGCGAAAAATCTCTAATTAAGCAGTCTTGCGCAAACCCGGACAGACTTCAAAAAGACGGCTGGGGAGTTGGTTTTTTCAAATCCGGAGAAGTTCGAATAATCAAAAGCCGCGGTCCAATTTTCAAAGAAGAAGATAAAGTTAGAAAAATTTCCGGGGAAGCCGATATTTTTCTGGCTCATATAAGAGAAGCTTCCAATCCTAAAAAACTCCCGCATAAAAAACTTATATCACAAGCAAATTCTCAGCCTTTTTCGGCTCAAGGTTTTATTTTTTGTCATAACGGAACTTTATGTATTCCCGACGCCGTATCCTCAAATCTCGGCGGTCTTAAAAAAAATTTAAAAGGCGTAAACGACAGCGAGGTTCTTTTCTGGCAAATCATAAAATCTCTAAACGCATACGGAGATCCGGTAACCGCAATAAGAATGTCAGTAGACGAAATAGAAACCGTCTGGATTTCGGTAAAAAAAGAATACGAAAAAAAAGGTATCGCAACCCCTTATAAAGGATTGAATATAATTCTGGCCTCCAAAGAAGCTCTTTATGCCCTTTGTCTCTACCCGGAAAACTCTTCTAAGAAAGCCATACTTACTCCTTCTCGGCCTTTCGGAAAAATGGCATACAGGAAAGAGGGAAAAACTTTCATTTTCGCCAGCGAACCTTTGGACGGCGGTAAATGGGAGAATCTCGAAAACGGTTTTATTTTATCGGCCGTAAAATCAAAAAACGAAATAACTTTGAGAAAGGAAAAATTATGAAATGGATAATACTCATATTAATTTTTGCCGGCGGAATATATTACATAGTAAACGAGAAAAAACAGGAAGAAATAAGAAAAATACAAGCCGAAGAGATTAAAAAAAATGAGATGAGAGCTTTGGAATCGCCTTTACCGGAAAGCGTAAAAAAAGAATATTCCCTTTCGCTTTCTAAGGACACCGTATCTACTCTCAGAGGTCTTACCGAAGATACCAATGAAAAGGTAAGAATAAGCGCGGTGGAACTTCTTTGGCAAATGCAGGATCCGGAAAGTCCCAAACTTATAAAAAAAATGCTTGAAAACGAAACCGAAACTTCTGTAAAAATAAAAATAATAGAACTCATTTCAAGAGACAAAACCCGTCTATCGCTAAAATTGCTTGCCGAAGCTCTTAAAAATTACGATAAAGACACCAGAGTTAAAGCCGCGGAAGTTTTGGGTGAATATGCTACCGAAGACGCCATAAAAACTTTGAACGGCGCTTTAAACGACTATGACGAAGAAGTTAAGCTGAAAGCCTTGGAGTCGGTTAATAAGATAAAAAAGCAAATAGAAAAACAAAGAGAAGAAAAAATAAAAGAACTTGAAAATCCCAATAAAGACCCTTTAAAAGTGGAATAAATATCTTAAACTTTTCCGTTTTTTCCCGTATAAACTTAAAAAATATCTTTTTGATATAATATTTATATGTCGCTCTAAAAGCAATTTTGGGTTCTCTATTAATTCGGAGGTATTTTTATGGACGAACAGTTATCCAAGCTTGGCGAAGCTATAAAAGAGCAAAGCGTTTTCATCCAAGATATAAAAAAGGAAACCGCAAAGGTAATTTCAGGCCAAGAAGATTTGGTAAACGGAATTATCATAGGTATTTTGGCCGACGGTCATGTTCTTGTGGAAGGTTTGCCGGGACTGGCAAAAACCTTGACGGTAAAAACCATATCGCAAACCATAAATGCCTCTTTTCAGAGAATACAATTCACTCCGGATTTACTTCCAGCGGATATAACGGGAACTCCGATATTTAATTCGGCCGAAAATAAATTCAACATAAAAAAAGGTCCTATTTTTTCAAATATAATACTCGCCGACGAAATAAACAGAGCGCCGGCAAAAGTTCAAAGCGCCTTGCTCGAAGCCATGCAGGAAAGGCAAGTTACCATATCGGATACCACATATAAGCTTCCTATTCCTTTTTTGGTAATGGCGACGCAAAATCCCATAGAACAGGAAGGAACATATCCTCTTCCGGAAGCTCAAGTGGACAGGTTTATGCTTAAAATAAACATAACCTATCCCGATAAACAGCAGGAACATAAAATGCTTTCCGATATGACCGCGGCAAAACCTCCTCAAGTAAATCAAATAGCGTCCGTAGAGCAAATATTAAAAGCAAGAGAACTTGCCGCGTCTGTTTATGTCGACGATAAAGTTAAAAATTATGTGCTTGACATAGTAAACGCGACAAGAACACCGTCTCTTTACAAATTAGACGCGATAAAACCCTGGATAAGATACGGAGCAAGCCCCAGAGCGTCCATATCGCTAATACAAGCGGCAAAAGCATACGCTTTCATAAGCGGAAGAGCATATATAACTCCGCAAGACATAAAAGCAGTGGGATTCGATGTTTTAAAACACAGAATAATGCTTAGTTACGAAGCCGAGGCAGAAGAAATAGACTCCATAAAAATAATTAAAACTATTTTCGAGGCCGTCGAAGTACCTTAATTGCGTTTATGAAAATAAATACTGCCGAAATTTTAGCCAAAGTTAAAAAGATAGAGCTTAAATCAGGCAAACTCGTATCGGATACTTTTTCCGGACAATATCTAAGCGTATTTAAAGGAAAAGGAATAGAGTTTGCCGACGTAAGAGAATATGTTCCGGGAGACGACATAAGAGACATAGATTGGAACATAACCGCGCGTCTTAGAAAACCTTATGTAAAAAAATACGACGAAGAAAGAGAACTGACATTGCTTGTGGCTTGCGACGTTTCCGCGTCAAATCTATTCGGCACGTCTTCTTCTTTTAAAAATGAAACTGCGGCCGAGCTTTCGGCTCTGTTTCTTTTTTCGGCTTTGAAAAACAGCGATAAAACCGGACTTTATCTTTTTTCGGATAAGACTCAGCTATATGTGCCTCCCAAAAAAGGAAGAAATCACATCTTAAGAATAATAAGAGAAATGCTGGCCTTTGAACCCGACTCTCCCGGAACAAATATAGCCGAAGCTCTAAAAAACATAAACAAACTTCTCAAAAGAAAAGCGATAATAATATTAATTTCGGATTTTCTCGACAAGGATTTTGAAAAAGCGGCCGCCGTAACCGAAAGAAAACACGACTTGATACCGGTTATATTGAGCGACAAAATAGAATACGCTCTTCCGAAGATACCCGCCGTTTTAAATTATAAAGACGCAGAAACCGGAAAGAAAGCCGCGATAGATCTGTCGGACCCGGATTCGGTAAATCTTTACGAGCAGGAAGCCAAAAAAAGAAGAGAGAAACTTAAAAGTTTTTTTATCTCTCACAAAATAGATTTTATGGAGATAAGCGCCGGAGAAGATATTTATACTACGGTAATAGATTTTTTCAAAAAAAGGAAACTTAAACTCAGGATTTCGAGATGAGAATAAAACCTTTAATTATTTTAATTTTTCTTATGTCCTCCGGTTCTTTTGCCGAAAACGCTTTAAAAGTTTCCGTAGAGAAGAATATAAAATTGGCCGTCCCTTTTAAAATAATTTTTCAAGACGCTCAAGGAAAAGAAATAATATCCGTATCCACGTCTTCTTTCAAAAACTCGGAATTTGAAATTCTAAAAATAGTAAAAAAATCTCCTTCTTCCATAGAACTTGAAATAATGCCTTTTTCCATAGGCATATCCACTTTTCCTCCTCTGGAATTTTCGGATTCGTCGGGAAAAAGATCGACTCCGGAAATACCGATAAAGATTGAACCGAGATTTGAAAAAACCGACGGGAAAATCAAGGACATATATCCGCCTTTATTCTTCTTAAACTTAAAGAAAATGCTCCTTATTTTTTTGATTCTAATCGCCGCGTGGCTGGCGGCAAAGAAATTATTGAGAAAAAAAGAAACGAATAATTCTTACGTTGCGCAAGCAATTCAAGATTACAGAACCCCCTACGAAAAAGCTTTGCAGGAAATTCAGGAACTGGAAAAAAAAGCCGAGGAAAATTTTTC
>JAAYVI010000069.1 GCA_012517235.1 Elusimicrobiota bacterium
CCTGCTTATAATCGTATTCTACGACATTTTTGGAATTAACTTTAAAAAGATGGGCGACCTTCCTGAGAAGTTCGCTTTCCGACTCTCTCATTACGTTAAGATATGCCTTAAGTATGTTTTCCGCGGGAGCAAGTACTATTTGTTTTACGCCTTCGGCGGAAAACATAAGTCTAAAAGAAACAATACTCGCTTTATAAGTTTTGGAAGGGGCGGTGTCTTCGATAGGATCAAACCCTTCCGGCAAAGGGCTGGCAGGAAAAATATTATCTACCGGTAAAATAAGTTCGTCGGTAGTTCCTTCTCCGTTTACTCCGGCATATTTCAAAACATTGTTTATCCTGTGTATTATATCTCTGGCCGTACCTTCTCCCTGTCTGACAAATCCCACATTATGTTGAAACAATAAGACAGGGTCCGATACTCCCTTTTCCGCGCTTTCCTTATTTATCACATAAACGTTTTTATCGCTGTTATATTTTATCATCGTTCCGACAAAAGGGATATTAATCGAGGAACCGTTGGAAACTCTTCCGGCCTGACTTACGTGAATGACTCCGTCTTTGGTATCCATTGTTTGGTATCTGTTATATGAGGTCGTCCACGAATTTTCATGATTATGTATTACCGGTACCGCTATATTGAGATTGTCGCTATGTCCGTGATAGTGATTGGCGCCCGCAAAAGAAGCGTCTACGCCCAGGGCATTTTCGGCTTGATCTATCACTTGATTCATACCGTTAAGCCCCTGCTGCATATCGGCTACTTCCGTAAACTCGTTGAATTTAAGCCCCAATTCTATGAATCTTTTTATAAAACCCAAATCTCCTTTGAGAAATTCGACCAAGGCATCTAACTGCCTTTGATCTTTGGGATTTATCAAAAATTCGAGTAAAATCTTTCTGCCGCTGTTTCTCGAATGTCCGTATGTTATTTTAGCGGCTAAGTATTTATTTATTTCTCTGGCTATTTGCTTATTGATTTCCTTTGTAAGTATATTTTCGGCTTCGAAAAGACCTATGTCTCCGGCCGGTATTTCAAAAGTCGAAGAAACTCCTCCGGAAACACTTTTCACCAGAAGTCTGTCTATTCTTATTCTCAATCTCAAAACGTCTTCTTTCATTCTAAAGAGAGTTATCGACGGTTTTCTCTCTTTTGTAACGCCGGCGCCTATGAAAACATTTATAAAAGAAGCCACCGGAGCCCCGGCGCCTGTGGAAAAAGAAAATCTTGTGGTTACCGGCATTTTCCAGATTTCCCCTTCTTTCATTTGAGAAATTCTTTTTGCGTTTATAGGCAATATGGTTTTTACTTCTCTTAAATCTATGAGTTCGTCCAATTCCTTGCAATATTTGTCGCTTTCCAGAGGTCTTACCACTACCGACTTTCCTTCCAAAGTGGCGCCGATTGCCACATTTAAAGCTCCGAAATCGGGTATTTGAAGTATTTCTTTTCCCAAAGAGGCGTCTAATTTTACAGCGACTTCGTCTATTAAAGCTATTTTTTTATTGGGAAATTGCTTTAAAAATCTTTTAAATTTTCCTTCTATGCCGGCTATGTCGGATATTTTTGCGTCTTGATTTAGTTTTAGTTCGGCATTTTTACATATACTGTCAAAAACATCGCTTTTTAAATCTTCCCAAAAATGAAGCAAATCGGAGTTTACCGAAGATTCGGTAGAAACTTGTATTTGTCTTGAGTCTATCTCCGGATTTCTATTTTCGGATATAAATTGTCTTAGAGTTTTTTTGGAGGATTGGTCGAATATTTCCTGAGACCAACCGTTAAAAGAAAACAAAGGGATCAAGAGAGCTATGAGTATTTTTTGGTTTTTTATCATAAGTAAATTGTAGCGGTTTAAAAGCTCTTTAATAAGAAGCCAAAGCCCCGAATTTTTATTGTTTTTTATACTACTATTTTCTTAGGCCTTTAAAAAGGTCCTATGGGACCTTCGGGCATAGGCCCTCTTTTTAACTTTATTACCATTGACTGAATGAGTTTTTGCGATTAAACTTTATATATAGTAATATTAACTTTTATGAGAAAGAAAAAAGGCTTTACCTTAGTGGAGCTTTTGATAGCTATTGCCCTTATAGGTATAGGGATTATGGCTTTGGCCGAATCTTTTAAATATATACAGAGGGGCATACAGCTTTCAAAAAACAGAAGCATTGCCTCCAATTTGGCTCAAGAAAAAATGCAGATAATAAAGGAAAAAAGTTACTATAACATAGCTCCCACAACGGCGCCTCTTTATCTAAACGATTTCTCCCCGGCAATTCCTTATGATAATTCTTTTTTTCCGCCCGAAATAATACTGGAGGCGGGCGTTACATATACTCGTTATTCTTATATACAAAATATCCAAGAAGATTCGGGCAATTTGGTAGCCATATCTCCTACCGCTCCCGATACCGGTATGAGGCAAATCACGGTAACGGTAGTTTGGAATGAAGGCGGCACGAGAAAAAACTTTCAGGTCAAAAGCATAATAACAAATACCAATACTGTTATGGCAAATTGTGTTTTCAACGGCACGGTTAGAAACGCTTCGACTTTTGCTCCCATACAAAATGCGGTCGTCAATATGGCCGAAAATGTGGGATACAGAGACACTACCGGTTCTTCAGGAGCGTACAATATAAGCGTAGTTCCCGGAAATTATACGATGTACGTAAGCGCAAAAGGCTATTTTCCGGCTTTCAAGCAGGTTTCTATTACGGCCAATCAAACTCAAACTAATAATTTTGATTTAGTTCAAATGGCAAGCGGAACGGTGATAGGATATCCCTGGCTCAGGGATCATTTGGTAATAAGTCAAATAGTAGGTTCGACTATAAATTCTTCCGGCTGGGATCAGGAATATGTGGAAATATTTAATCCTACAACTTATACCTGGACCGTAAACGGAAATGTAGGGCTTAAATATCAAAGAATTTACGATACGATCAAAAAAAACATACAAATAGATTATTTTACCGCCTCAATATCTCCGGGCGGTTTTTATCTTTTCGCCAATACGGGAACGGTAGTAGCCGCGGGATATGTAAGAAATGCGGATGCCGTTTGGAGCGATTTGAATAATATTTCCGATTTTCCGGATTTTACCAATCAGAAAAATATAATTAGGGTCTTTGACGAAGGAGGCGACGAAGGAGGCGGTTCTCTGGAACTTTACAGAATTTCAGACTCTGCGGTTTTAGATCAAGTAGGCTGGAATAGAAATGACGGAGCCAGCGGGAAAAAAACTGCGCCTTTTTACGAAACAAATGCCATAGCCCAAACTATAGGACTTCAAAGAAACGAATTATATGCAAGATATTCAAGTACGTCGGGGATATCTTCTTCTTACGGACCTTCATACGATTCCAATAATAACAATGCGGACTTCTACGATTATTCTTCTTCCGTATCTTTGCCGCCGAGA
>JAAYVI010000070.1 GCA_012517235.1 Elusimicrobiota bacterium
GAAAAAAATAAGAATTAGATTTTCGCTCAAAAAAGGCCCGCTCAGGCGGGCCTTTTTATTTTATGCCGGGACTTTATATACATATTCCTTTCTGTAAAAGAAAATGTCATTATTGCGATTTTTGTTCTTATGAAAACTTAACCGCAATAGAAGGCTATTTGAATCTGCTGGAAAAAGAAGCGGAAATAAAAAAAGAATTTACGGCCGAATTTGAAACCGTATACATAGGAGGAGGAACCCCCTCGGTTCTAAAAGAAAATCAAATAGAAAAATTATTCTATATAATAAAAAAAAATTTCAAGCTATCGGAAAATGCCGAAATAACTTTTGAAGCCAATCCGGAAAGTCTAAGTTTGGGAAAAGCAAAAATTTTATACGATTTCGGAGCAAACAGATTAAGTTTGGGCGCGCAAAGCTTTGACGATAAAAATTTATCTTATCTCGGCAGATTATCCTCAAGTTCTCAATTTATCTTATCTTTCGAAAGAGCAAAAAAAGCCGGATTCAAAAATATAAGCGTCGATCTGATTTACGGCATTCCGGGAACAACAGTAAATAATTGGATAAAAGATTTAAAAAAAGCGGTTTCGTTGGGATTTAACCATATATCTTGTTATTGTCTGGAAATATACGAAAACACCCCTTTGGGAAAAAAGAAAGAGACCGTATCGGAAGAAGAACAAGAAAAAATGTTTTTCGCTTCTTGCGAAATACTAAATAAAGCCGGATTTGAACATTATGAAATATCTAATTTCGCAAAAAAAGGTTTTGCTTCAAAACATAATCTCAATTATTGGCTAAGAGGTGATTATTTGGGATTGGGGATTTCCGCGGCCTCATGTCTTGGCAAATTAAGAACGGTAAACGAGAAAGATTTTTCAAAGTACCGTTCAAAAATTGAAAAAAACAAAGAACCTCATTTTTTCAAAGAAAAACTTTCCGAAAACGATATTTATAGAGAAAAACTCATGTTAGCATTGAGACTTAAAGACGGGATTGAATACGAAGGCGATATATTTATAAAATTTAAGAATAAGATGGAAACGGCCTTAAAAAAAGGCCTTTTAGAAATAGAAGGCGGAAGAGTCAGAATAAAAGAAAAGTTTTGGTTTATATCAAACTCTATTATTTCCGAAATAATTTTTTAAAACTTAGAGGATAAAATGCAACCGAAAACATATCAAGCTTTGGAAACCGAAGAGAAGTGGATTAGAATTTGGCAGGAAAAAGGTTTATTTAAGCCGAAAGAAGAAAAAGGCAAAAAATCTTTTACCATAGTAATTCCCCCTCCCAATATAACCGGAGCTTTGCACATGGGACACGCTTTAAATAATACTTTCCAAGATATCTTTATAAGATATTCCCAAATGACCGGCAAAAGCGCATACTGGGTGCCGGGTACCGATCACGGCGGCATAGCTACTCAGAACGTAATGGAAAAAGCTTTGAAAGCCGAAGGTAAAACAAAAGAAGACCTCGGAAGAGAGGCCTTTTTGGAAAGAATGTGGGCTTGGTACGGCGAATGCGGAAATACGATACTTAATCAATTAAAGAAGTTAGGATGTTCCATAGATTTTTCAAAAGAAAATATCAGATTTACCATGGACGAGGAAAGAGCCAAGGCGGTTTTCGAATCTTTTAGGCAGCTATGGGAAAAAGGTCTGATATACCGAGGAGAAAGAATAATAAACTGGTGCCCGAGATGCTATACCGCTCTTTCCGACATAGAAGTTGAATATGAAGAAGAAAAATCTTTTCTCTGGCATATAAAATATCCTTTGGCCGGCGAAAGCGGACATATAACCGTGGCTACTACAAGACCAGAAACCATGCTCGGAGATACCGCCGTAGCCGTAAATCCGAAAGATAAAAGATATTCAAAAATCATAGGCAAAAAACTAAAACTTCCGCTGACTCAAAGGGAAATTCCGATTATAGCCGACGAGGAAGTGGATATGACTTTCGGAACCGGCGCCGTAAAAGTGACGCCTTTTCACGACCCGGCAGATTTTGAAATATCTTTAAGGCATTCTTTGCCTTCCATACAGGTTATTTCTTACGAAGGAAAAATGGAAAATTGCCCCGAAAAATATTTGGGCAAAAAAGCCGCGGCGGCGAGAAAAGAAATCGTCGAAGATCTGAAAGATTCTGGATTTTTGGAAAAAGAAGAGCCGTACAAACACAATGTGGGCAAATGCTATAGATGTTCCAATCACATAGAACCTTTGGTTTCCGAACAATGGTTTGTAAAGACTAAACCTTTGGCCGAAAAAGCTATAGAAAAAACCGAAAAAGGAGAATTTTCTCTATATCCGGAAAATTGGAAAAATCCTTTTCTGCTTTGGCTTAAAAACATAAAAGACTGGTGCATATCAAGACAAATCTGGTGGGGCCATAGAATCCCGGCTTGGTATTGCAAAAACTGCGCCAAAGAACATTTGTTTTTCGACGAGAAAGGTTCTTTGAAAAGAGTATCTTTGAAAAATAAAATAAAACCGGTTATTTCGGACAAAAAACCGCAAAAATGCGAAATATGCGAAAGCGCAGAAATGCTTCAAGATCCCGATGTCTTGGATACGTGGTTTTCTTCGGCCTTATGGCCTATGTCCGTTTTCGGCTGGCCTAAAAAAACGGCGCAGCTGGAATATTTTTATCCCACATCTTTGCTAATAACCGGCTATGAAATACTTTACCTATGGGTGGCAAGAATGGTAATGAGCGGACTTTTCCACAGC
>JAAYVI010000071.1 GCA_012517235.1 Elusimicrobiota bacterium
GAGACATATCAAGGCGATAAGATGAAGCAGCTTACTTTAAGATCCGTGATTATGGGCGCTTTTTTAGGCGGATTTATGTCTCTGTCGAATTTATACATAGGTCTTAAAACTGGATGGGGACTCGGCGTGGCAATAACGGCCTGCATTTTATCTTACAGCATATGGAAAACGCTTATGGCCGTATTTCCTTTTTTCTTTAAAGAAGAAATGACAATATTGGAAAATAACTGTATGCAGTCTACCGCTTCGTCCGCCGGATATTCTACCGGCGGAACGATGGTATCGGCGATATCTGCTTATCTTTTGATAACGGGCGTTCATATGTCTTGGACCGTTCTTACATTATGGACGATCTTTTTGGCGGCCTTGGGCGTTTTTATAGCCATTCCGATGAAAAGACAAATGATAAATGCGGAAAGACTTAAGTTCCCAAGCGGCATAGCCGCGGCCGAGACTCTTAAAAGTCTTCATTCCAAAGGCGGAGAAGCTTCTCAAAAAGCGGCTGCTTTGGGCATAGGAGCCTTGGCGGGAGCGGTAATAGCTTTTTGTCGAGACGGCATAGGCGTTTTTTTCGGAATTATTTCTCAGTATTTTCCTTCTTTAAAATATTATTCCGATTTTTTAAAAGAAAAATTAACCCTTAAATCTATGATAGGTTTTCCGGGTTCCATAAAAGGACAGCCTTTGGAAAAATGGACTTTTTCTTTTGAAGTAAGTCTTATCATGATAGCGGCCGGAGCCATAATAGGATGGAAGGTGGCTTGGTCCATGCTTTTGGGTTCCGTGATAAACTACGGCCTACTGGCTCCTAAAATGGCGGAAATCGGCGCGATAGATATTTCAAAATTAGGTTACAGAGAAATAGTCAAATGGAGTACCTGGGCCGGAGCTTCCATAATGGTTACTTCCGGACTTTTTATGTTTGCTATGCAATGGAAAACCGTAAAGAGAGCTTTTTCCGGGATGGGATCCGTATTTTCGGGTTCAAAGTCCAAAAAAGATTTGGCTTCGTCCATAGAAGTTCCTTCTTCTTGGTTTTTATTGGGAACTTTTATTTCCGGATTAGGATGCATACTTGTGCTGCATTATGCTTTCAGCACTTCGTGGTGGATGGGAGTCATAGCCGTAACTCTTACTTTCTTTTTGGCGGTAGTAGCGGCGAGAGCTACCGGAGAATCCGATATAACTCCCATAGGCGCCATGGGTAAGATAACACAGCTTACTTTCGGCGTTTTGGCGCCTTCCAATATGGTTACCAATTTAATGACGGCTTCCGTTACGGCCGGAGCGGCCGGTTCAACAGCCGATTTGCTTACCGATTTAAAAAGCGGATACTTATTAGGCGCCAATCCCAGACAGCAGTTTTTGGCTCAATTTTTGGGAATATTTGCCGGAACTCTGGTCGTAGTTCCGGCTTTTTATCTTTTAGTCCCGGACGCTTCTTTACTCGGTTCGGATAAATGGCCGGCGCCTTCGGCTCAAGTATGGGCGGCGGTAGCAAGACTTCTTTCCAACGGAATTTCTTCTCTGCATTATAGCGCAAAAGCGGGACTTTTGATAGGCGCGATTATAGGAATATTGATTCCTTTGACGGAAATAATATTTCCCAAGCATAAGAAATATATCCCAAGCGCCATGGGACTCGGATTGGCGATGGTAATACCTTTCTGGAATTCTTTTTCAATGTTTTTGGGCGGATTAATAGCTCTCATTTTGGAAAAGAAAGCGCCAAAAGCGGCGGAAAAATATATAATACCGGTAAGTTCCGGGATCATAGCCGGAGAATCTTTAATGGGCGTAGCCGTAGCTCTGGCGGATGCCAGAGAAATGATTAAAGATATTTGGTTTAGAATTTCTTCTTTATTCGGAAAATAATATGGACGAAAAAGAAAAAGATTTGATAGAAAGGGCAAAAAGCGGAGATATAAAAAGTTTTGAAGATCTTTTGGCAAAATATAAGGACAAAATTTATAATATAGCCGGATATGTTTGTTTGGGCGCGCCGTCCGAAACCGACGACGTATATCAAGAAACTTTTCTTACCGCTTTTAAAAAAATTAAAAATTTCAAAGGTAATTCCAATTTGGGGACATGGCTTTACAGAATAGCCGCAAATAACTGCTGGATGCGTTTTAGAAAAAGAAAAAAAGAAAATCTCGTTTCTCTGGATGAGGCCGTAGGCTTGGCTTCGCACAAGGAAAATATAAAGAACGAACTTTCGCACGACGTATTGAAAGCTTTAAGCGAACTTTCCGTAGATTACAGATTGGCGGTTACGCTTGTGGACATAGAAGGAATGACATTGCAAGAGGCATCCAAGATTCTTAAAATAAGCGTAGGGGCTTTGAAATCCAGACTTCTTAGAGCAAGAAGATTATTGAAAAATAAATTTTCAGCGCAGTAATTATCCGGCCGCAAAAACGCCCAAAATTATAAAACTTAAGTCTATCAAAGCTTCCGAATTTAATTTGTCCGGTATTTTACCTTTTGAAAAATAAGCGGTAAGAGCCGCTTGATATAAAAAGAAAAGAATTATGGATAAGAAAGTTTTTTTAGGCGGCCCGGAAAAATATAAAGCTCCGGCCGAAAGAACGGTAAAAAGATAAAGGGTAAAGTAAATATATTTTTCTCCTATTATTTTATATAAACTTTCCTTGCCTACCAGCATGTCGTTTTTACTTTGAGCTATGCTTAGGAGAACCGAACGGCTCCACGATATAAAAAAAACCGAAAGGCAAAAAAATAGTTCTTCCTTTCTAAAAGAAGATTTAAAATTCATAATAGGCATTACCGCGCAGGCGAAAGTCCAGCCCAAAGCCATAGCCGCTTCTTTTATGCCTTGAAACTTTCTGGCCATGAAGGCGAAAGAATACGAATATAAAGCTCCGGCGGACCATAAAAAAATACAGGCGGCGAATATTTTTATGTCCGTAAGCAGGGTTAAAAAAAAGCATATCCCCGCGCTTAAATATGCGGCGATTTTGGCGGCGGCGTAATTCGCCGAAGATATTTTATTATCTTTTGATACGGCCCTGTTTAAAACATGAAGACTTAATACGAAAGCGGCGGAAGCAAATATTAGTTTTTTGGGAAGGCCGTAAACTCCCAAAAGTCTCGCGGAAGCCAGAGTAAAAAAGGCGGCGGCGGCCCCCGTATAAAGTCCGGAATTTAGAAAAAAATCCCATGCTTGGGCATATTTTTTACCGGGCATTATTTCCTTTTTGACTTTCGCAGCTACGGCTTCTATGAGCCAGTTTGGAGCGGAGGCTCCGGCCGTTATAAAAATTTCTTTTGCGTTTTTTAAGTCTTTTTCGTCCAGATCTTCGGGTTTTTCTATAAGCAAGGCCTTGGGAGAGATTCTCGAACATATTTCGTATAACCTTACCGTATTTGCCGAATGTTTGCCTCCTACGACTATTACCAAATCCGATTTTGAAGACATTTCTATGGTTTCTTTTTGTCTAAGTCTTGTGGGATTGCATATAGTGTTTGAGACTATTAATTCTTTGGTTTTAGTTCTTAGTATTTTTGCGCATTCCAAAAAAACTTCTTCTTCTTGAGTGGTTTGTGAAACTATGTTTACTTTGTCCATCTCGGGAAGCGTCTTGGCTTCTTTGGGGGAAGATATTACGAAAGATTTTTCGCCCGCATATCCCTTAAGCCCTATGACTTCGGCATGATCTTTGTCTCCTACTATTACGGTATGGTATCCTTTTTCCTTGTAAGAAGAAATATTTCTATGAACGGATTTTACCAGAGCGCATGTTCCGTCCACTATTTCAAGTTTTTTGCTTCTTATTTTTTCTTCAAGGTTAGGGGGAATTCCGTGAGCTCTTATTACGAGTATGGCGTTTTCCTCTTTAATATCGTCGGCGTCGTTTACGGCAAAGATATTGTTTTCTTCCAAATTTTTAATAACTTCTTTATTGTGTATCAGAGGTCCCAAAGTATAGATTTTTTTCCCGGTTTTTTTCGATAATTCCAAAACCTGATCTATGGCCCTTTTAACCCCGGGACAAAATCCGGCGTTTTTGGCTATTGTTATATTCGGCATTTTAAAAAAAGCTTTAAATTATTCCGAGTCTTTTCCCTACTCTGGCAAATTTCGCCGCGGCAAATTCCAAATCTTTTATCGTATGTCCGGCGGTGACTATCGTTCTAAGCCTTTCTTTGCCTTTGGGTACCGTAGGATAGCAAATGGATAAAGCAAATACGCCTTCTTCGAAAAGCTGCTTGGAAAATTTAACGGCTTTTTCGCTGTCTCCCACCATAACCGGAGTTATGGGAGTTTCGCTTTCTCCCGTATCAAAACCGGCTTTTTTAAGTTCTTCTTTAAAAAAAGCCGTGTTTTCCCAGAGGCGTTTTAGATATTGAGGCTTTCCCAAAAGTATGTCCAATACGGCTATGCAGGTCGCGGCTACCGAAGGCGGCTGCGAACTTGAAAAAAGAAAAGGTCTGGCTACCGATCCTAAGTAATCTCTTAAATCTTTCGTGGTGGCGGCATATCCTCCCACTGCGGCAAAAGCTTTGGAGAGAGTTCCTATTTGTATTTCGACTTTGCCGTCCAATCCGAAATGATTTACTGTGCCGCGTCCTTGTCTTCCTATGACTCCGCTGGCATGAGCGTCGTCTACCATAAGTATGGCGTCGTATTTTTTCGCCAAAGAATGTATCTCGTCGAGAGGAGCTATGTCTCCGTCCATTGAAAATACTCCGTCGGTCACTATAAGTTTTCTTCTGGCTTTTTTAGCTTCCTGACTTTCGAGAATCTCCTTTAAATGATTCATATCTTTATGTCTGTATATTTTTCTCGGAGATTTCGCCAGCCTTGCTCCGTCTATTATGGAAGCGTGGTTTAATTCGTCGGAAATTAGCAAATCCTCTTCGCTCGACATAAGACTCTGGCATACGGCGACATTTGAAGTAAAACCCGATTGGAATAAAATAGACGCTTCGGCTCTTTTGAAAGCGGCAAATTTCTTTTCAAGTTCCAAATGTATGTCCATAGTCCCTATTATGGTTCTTACCGCCGCGGTGCCGGCGCCGTATTTTTTTATCGCTTCTATCGCTTTTCTTTTTACATAAGGATCGTCGGCCAGGGCCAGATAATTATTGGAAGTTAAATTTACGGTTTTTTTCCCGTCTATAATAGCTCTCGGATTTTGCGAAGAATTGAGAGTTCTCGGAGTTAAAAATCTATTTTCTTTTTTTAAAGCTTCGTTTTCCTTTTTTACGAAAGATAAAGTTTTGAAAGTCATAAAACCTCCTATAACGATATTATAGAAAAATATTTTGTCTTTGGCCGATATTATGCTAAATTATTATTGATGGAAACCGAAGCTTTAGAAGAGAAAAAAGAAACTTTATCTTTTCTTTTGGATGAGAATTACTGCGTTCTTATAACCAAAAATTTCGAAGAACTTTTTTTGTTCTGGCGTTTTTCAAAATATAAAATTTCTTCTTTTGAAAGAGGGGAATATTCGCCGGATTTGACCGTAAAAATTATCGGAGAAAACGGAAAAAGCATAATGGAACTTTCCTCGAAATGGGATCGACGGGGAATTTACCTGAAGCTTCCTTGCGAAGATATTTCCTGCCTTGCGGAAATATATTGTAAGAAAGACGGAAAAGAAGAAAAAATTTGTTCCTCTCAATATGTCAAAGTTCCTTCTTTTTGCGAAGAACCTTCTTTAGGCAGCAGGGAATACCGATTATGAGCCAAAAAACATATCTTATTTTAAATCTACACGCTCATCTGCCTTATATTCCGGCTTCGGAAAACGGAGTACTGGAAGAGAATTGGTTTTTTGAAGCCGTAACCGAAAGTTATATACCTCTTATATCTATGATGCAGAATTTATCCGACGAGGGAATAAAGCCCGCTTTAACTTTTTCTCTTTCTCCGACATTGGGAGCCATGCTCGAAAACGAAGAAATGGAAAAGAAACTAACAAAATATGTTTCTAACAGGCTTGCTCTTTGCGAGAAGGAACTTGAGACTTCAAAAGATCAAAGAATTTCTTCGGTTATTTTAATGTACAGAGCTCTTTATGAAAGCGCGGCGGAAACAATAGCAAAGTACAGCGGAGATTTGATAACTCCGCTTAAAAGACTTCAGCATAACGGACAAATAGAGATAATAACCACTTCCGCCACTCATGCGGTTATGCCTCTGATATCGAGAAAAGAATCGATAAGAGCGCAGATATCTTTGGCCTGCGACGATTATAAAGACAGATTTAACAGACCTGCGGCCGGTTTTTGGCTTCCAGAGTGCGCTTATGACGGCCGTTTGGAAAAAGAATTAAAACTTTCGGATATAAAATACTTTTTCCTCGAAAGCAGAGCGTGTTCGGATTCCTTTCCTAACTCCGTTTTTTCGGCTTATCGTTCCAAAGAAGATCTAAATTATTTTTTTAGAGACAGCGAGGCTTCCAGACGCGTTTGGAGCGCAGATTTCGGATATCCCGGCAACGGAGTTTATAGAGAATTTTACAAAGATATAGGATACGATAGAGATTTGGAATATCTTTATCCTTATACCGGGACGCGCATAAAATCGCCTACGGGGCTAAAATATTACAGAATAACCGAAAAAGGCGCTTCTTTGGATAAAAAAGAAATTTACGACTACGAATCGGCTCAAATTCAAGCGGAGAAAGACGCGCGCGATTTTCTAAATTATTTATGCGCGAAATCTCAGAAAATATACGAATCCAGAGGTATAAGACCTCTTATAAACTGCTGTTTTGACGCGGAACTTTTCGGCCATTGGTGGTTCGAAGGTCCGGAATTTTTGGAAAATGTAATAAGAATAATAAGAAAAGATAGGCTGCCGGTTCAAATAGTAACTCCTTGCGAATATTTGCAGATAGCCGGTTCCTTGCCTTGCGATTCTTCGCCTTGCGTGTCAAGCTGGGGAGAAAAAGGGTATTTCGACCCCTGGATAAACGATAATAACGATTTTATATATCCTAAACTTTACGAAGTAGTTTCCAAAACCGCCAAATTGGCCGACAGACATAAGAATCAAGACTTATCTTTTGTTTTTAAAAGAGCTCTTAATCAGCTTGCGAGAGAAGTTCTTCTGGCTCAAAGCAGCGATTGGGCTTTTATGATTTACGTAGGACCTCACGGCGAATATGCCAAAAAAAGATTTAATTATCACATAGATAATGCGGTAAATCTAATAAAGGAAATTTCCGAAAGAAATATTGACGAAAAAAAACTCCTTAAGCTTGAAAAAGAAAATTTTATTTTTAGAAACGCCGATTTTAGAATTTTCTGTTCCGACGCTTCTTTCTGATTTATGCTGCCTTATATCTTAGACTTGGGTTTTTTAAAAATTCCTTCTTACGGCGCGGCTATGGCCGCCGCATATCTCGCTTCTTACTATTGGATAATAAAGAATGCGGATTCGCATTATTTTGGAAAAGATTTTTTGGAAAATGCCGTATTTTATTCTTTGCTTTTGGGCCTTTTGGGAGGCAAAGCGTTTTATATTGTCACCTTTTGGCATTCTTTCGGAGAAGATTTTTCTTCGAGATTTTATCAAGCTTTTTCATGGGAGAATATAAAAGCGGGATTTGTTTTTTACGGAGGACTTATATCCGCTTGCGTATTTTTGTTTTTTTATTGCCGCAGAAAAAAAATTTCTTTTCTAAAAACGGCCGATCTTTTCGCTCCGGCCGCCGCTTTGGCGCATGCGATAGGGAGAATAGGATGTTTCGCGGCCGGATGCTGTCACGGCGGTCCTACGGAATCTTTCATGGGCGTGGTTTTCAGTCACCCTTATTGTCAAACGGATCCCCATTATATGGGAATTCCCATACATCCGACTCAATTATACGAGTCGGTCGGCAATTTTATTATCTTTGCCGTTTTATCAAAACTTTATAAGAATAAATATTTTAAAAAAGAAGGTATAATCTTGGGTTTATATGTTTGCTCATACTCGGTTTTAAGATTTTTTAACGAGTTTTTCAGAGCGGATTCCAGAGGCGGTTTTTTTTGGGGTTTTTCTCAAGCTCAAGTAATATCTTTAGTACTTTTTACGTCCGCTTTGATTTTTGTTTTTAAGAGGAGAAAAGATGTCCGATAAGGAAATAATATGTTTCAAAGACGGGGTACGTTTGGATAACTATTTGAAAGATTTTTATCCCGATTATTCCAGAGAATTTATAAAAAAACTAATATTATCCGGAGATGTTTTGGTAGACGGAAGAGCCGAAAAACCTTCTTATAAAATATCTTCGGGGGAAAAGATTTTATTAAAAGAAGCGGCTTCAAAAAATAATAAAGATTTGAAAAAGAACTTATCGAAAAGCATAGTTTTTGAAGATAAATATTTTTTGGCTTTTAATAAGCCGGAAGGCCTTTTGGTTCATCCTACGGATTCCAATTGGATTAAGGATAGAGAAGCGCTTAAATATTCCGAAACTTTGGCCGGTTTTTTAGCCGATTATTTCGGAGATAACTTTTGTCTCGGCGACGAAAAGATGGGGCTCGTGCACAGATTGGACAGAGATACGAGCGGCCTTATCTTGATAGCCAAAGATAAAGAATCCGCTTTCGCCATGAGATCGCTTTTTTCGGAGAGAAAAATAGAGAAAAAATATTTAGGTTTGGCTTTCGGAATTTTTGAAAAAAAAGAATTTGAAACGGATGCCCCCATAGGCAGAGCTTGCGGGGAAAAGAAACTTAGAGTTTACGATTACGGCAGACCTTCTCTTACTTCGTTTAAAGTCTTGGCTTCAAAAAACGGATTTTCATATTTGGAAATAAGTCCGAAAACCGGAAGAACAAATCAGATAAGAGTGCATTTGGCTTATCTTAAAGCTCCGATTGCCGGAGATAATATTTACCGCGGCCCCGTATGCCAAAGACTCATGCTTCATTCCGAAAGTTTAAAATTTACTCACCCTTTTTTAAAAAAAGAAGTTTTTATCAAGGCCGAACCTTCTGAGCTTTTCCTTAATATTATACGAGAAAAGATAGGCAAGATCCCCAAAAGATAAATCTATATAACCGAAATTTTTCAGTTAGTATCGCTTGCAATATAAATAGTATTTTGCCGGTTTTTAATCATCAAATTACGATATTATAATTCATGTCAATAATTTTACCTGTCAAGTCAAAAATAAATCTAACCAAAAGCCGTAAAATCCCGTCAAAATAAATCTAACCGTAAATTACCTCCTTTTTCAGCATTTTTTCTATCTTTTCTATTATTTCCTCTTTCCCGTTTGCGATGTTTTCCC
>JAAYVI010000072.1 GCA_012517235.1 Elusimicrobiota bacterium
CTTTACCGCTTAAATTTTTGGAGGAAACGATGAATACCCTTGAAAAATATCTTAATAAAAAATCCGAAAATTTTACAAAAAAAGACATAATGAAGTTTGTATCAAAAAACGGGATTTCCGCGGTAAATTTCAGATATGTCGCCGGGGACGGCCGTCTTAAAACATTAAATTTTTCTTTAAGCGGCGAAAAATATTTGGATAGAATACTTTCCTGCGGAGAAAGAGTAGACGGCTCCAGTCTTTTTAAAGGGATAGACGCCGCTTCCAGCGATCTTTATGTGGTGCCTAAATATTCGTCCGCTTTCGTAAATCCTTTTTCCCCCATACCGGCTTTGGACATAATTTGCTCTTTCTACGATAAAGAAGGAAATCCTTTTTCTTCTTCTCCGGATAATATACTTAAAAAAGCTTGTTTGAATTTTGAAAAAGAATCCGGATGCGGCCTTTATGCTTTGGGAGAGCTGGAATATTACCTGATAGCGCCGCGATCCTCGCTTTATCCGACTCAGGCACAAAAAGGATATCACGAAAGTTATCCTTTTAACAAATGGGAATTTTTAAGAGTCGAAGCGGCTTCTTTAATTTCTCAATGCGGCGGGCATGTCAAATATGCGCACAGCGAAGTGGGATATATAAGAAGCGAAGACAGCGAAATGAGCCAGCATGAGATAGAATTTTTGCCCGTTCCCGCTCAAAAAGCGGCGGAGGAAATAGCCATAGCCAGATGGATCCTTTTTTCATTGGGTTACAAATACGGAGTTACTATTACTTTTGCGCCTAAAATTTCCGTCGGACATGCCGGCAGCGGATTCCATATACATAGCTGCTTGATGAAGAAAAATAAAAATATCATGCTTAAAGGCAGAGAATTGTCGCCGGAAGCTCTCAAATTAATAGCCGGATATCTAAAAGCCGCCAAGTCTCTTACGGCTTTCGGAAATACGGTTCCTACTTCGTATTTAAGACTTGTTCCCAATCAAGAAGCTCCGGTAAATATATGCTGGGGATATAGGAACAGATCGGCTTTAATAAGGGTTCCTTTAGGGTGGACCTGTTCTAAAAATATGGCTTGCGACCTAAATCCGGCCGAAAAAAAATTCCCGGCTCCTTCTCACGCTCAAACCGTGGAAATAAGATCCGCGGACGGTTCCGCGAACGTTTACTTCTTATTGGCCGGACTTGCCTGCGCGGCGGCCGAGGGATTTAGAGATAAAAATGCCGAAGCATTCGCCAAAGCCCATTATGCCGAAAAGAATGTTTTCAAGTATAAAGAAAGCGGAAAGAACTTTCCTTCTTTGCCTTCTTCATGCGCTCAGTCGGCAAAATCTTTGCTTGAAGAAAGAGCCGTATATGAAAAAGGAGGTTTTCCCTCCCAAGTGGTAGATTCATGCGCGGCGAAACTTTCTTCTTACGGAGACGAAAATTTAAGCGAAAAACTTTACGGCAAAGACGAAGAGATTAAAAAAGTTGTAGACGAATATTTATATTGTTGAAAAATGATAAAAAAAATAATAGCCGCCGCCTTTACGGCGGCAATATTTCTTTTTTTTGCTTATAAGTTTTATGAGACATTCTCTTCGCCTAAAACTCAAGAAACGGAATATATTAGGAAAGTTTCGGGGTCTTTTTCGGGACTTTTTTTAAATGAGATGGAAAAGGCGGGGTTAAGTAAACCTCAGTCTTTATGCGCGGTCGAATCTTTGAAAAAAAAATTGCCTTTTTCGAGCTTGAACCCCAAGGATTCGTATTCGGTCTTTTTTTCTTCTTCGGGAGTTTTCAAATATTTGGAAATATATAAAAACGGAAAAGTTTATTCTTCTTTTTATTATCAAGGAAAATGCGTTTCGAAAATTTTTTCGGAATCTTTTGAAATTTTCAATAATAAAGTTTCCGGAGAAATTTCGGAAAACTTGTGGAATTCCATGTCGGCGAAGAAAATTCCCGCTTCCGTAATACTCGATTATACCGACATTTTTTCATGGAAGATAGATTTCTTGACCGAAGTAAGAGAGAAAGATAAATTTTCTGTTTTTTACGAAGAAAAGAGAAGCAAAAGCGGAAAAATTTTAGGTTATAAAATTTCCGCCGCTTATTACGAAGGTCTGGAAACCGGAAGAAATATAGCCGTGGAATTTTCTGGTTCGTATTACGATGAAAAAGGAAAAGGGGCGCGAAGCTTTTTCTTAAGAGCTCCGTTAAATTATAGAAGGATTTCTTCTTACTTTACGTATAAAAGATATCATCCTGTTTTGAAATATGTTCGTCCTCATCTGGGCATAGACTATGCCGCCCCTTCGGGAACGCCGATATCCGCGGTGGCCGACGGAAGGATTTCTTTTGCCGGAACAAAGGGAGGATACGGTAAATTTGTCGAAATCTCTCACGCTTACGGCTATGTCAGCACATACGGACATTTGTTAAAATTTTCGCCGAAATCCAAAAAAGGAAATAAGGTTTCTCAAGGAGACATAATAGGATATGTCGGCGCTACGGGAATAGCCACGGGACCTCATTTGGATTTTAGAATAAAACAAAACGGGCAATTTTTAAACTATCTTAAAATAAAAAATAGATCTTCTTCGGATATCCCGGCGGTTTATAAAAGTAAATTCTTGGAAAAAGTTTCTTACTATTTCCCCGAAATTTAATCACTTAAAGAGATTATATAAAAAAGGTACGACTTCTATGGTAATGAGAAGTATTATTATGATTTCCAAAATATGGCTTCTTATGGCCGTAATTTCGCCCTGGAAAATTTGAGTTATTTCGAATAAAGTTTTCATTTTTCTCGAAATAGACTGGTACCAGTCTTCGAATCTGAATTGATCCGCGCAAACTCTAAAAACGGTGGCCACATAAGGATCGCCTACTGTTTTTAAGGAGTTTTCCACTTTGCCCATAAAATCGGAGAATTCCACATAATTTCTTCCGGCGTCTCTGGCTATTTTTTCATAGTGAGTTTTGAAAACTCTTTGAAGCGGACTTTTTTCTTCCTGTATGGTGTCGTAAAGTTCGTCTAATTTTTTATCTATCAAGTAGTCGTAAAATCTGAGTTCCAAAAGATGTGTAAGCGAAAATTCTATTGCGTCCGGGACGTCTAAATTCCCCGAAGGATCGTATATGAAAGCGCTGTTCCAGTCTATTACCGCCAAATCGTTTTTATAATATTGCAGATAATTTTCGGTTATGGGCAATGAGGCGGCGGCGGAAAGTTTTCCCGGTTCTTCGGCCAATATGAGAGAAGCTATGTCGGCTTTTTCCAAAAGTTCCTGGGGAGAAGGATTGCCTTCCGCTTCGTTCACGAAATAAGTTATATAATCTTCCGAATAATCCCATTCCTGCGGATTTTTTATGGCTTTTATTATTTCCGACTTGAGCTCGTTTTTTATTTTAGCGGAAAGATTTTCTGTTTCTTCTCCGGATTCTATTTCGAAAGATATGAAAGATATTTTATCCCAGCTCATATTCGAAATATCTATTTCAAGGTTGACGGAAATCACTCCGTAATCCCAAATTCTGCAATTTACGGAAACCGGATATTTACCGGAAGAAAGACTTAATTCTTCTTTTGAAAGTTCGACTTTCAACGGCGCTTCTTTTATTATTATCGCTTTTCTCGGATCTTTTGAAAATCTGAATCTTATGCTTTGTTTTTCTTTTGAGGAAAGAATTTCCTGAGCCTTTTGAAGATTTATTTCCCAGCCTACGTCAAAGGCATTATGTATTATTATTTTTCCTTTTTTTATATTTAAGCTCATTTCAAAACTTGCTCTATGGTTACGTCTATGTCTCCGTTGTAAGATTCGTCGTATCCCATCCAAGTATCGTAATTATTATGGTTTTTATCCAAAAGATAGATAAAAGGAACGCCTTGAACGTGATAGTTTTTCCCTATCTCCGAGCCTTTATATGCGAGAGGAAAAGTAAGTTTCAAATCCGAAGCGAATCTTCTGGCTCCTTCGGAAGAATCCTTAAGCGATATCCCTATTACCGCGAGTCCCTTGCCCGAATACTTTTTATGCATCTTTTCCATATAAGGAGCGGCTTTTCTGCAATAAGGGCAATTCTCCGTAAAAAACATTACCAGTACCGGCCTACCCGAATAGTCTTTTAAATCTATTTTTCCCCCATCCGCGGAAGGAAGAGAAAAGTAATTCGCATTTTTTACATACTCTTTTACGGGTTCTTTTTTATCGCTTACGGCTGAAGAAGGGGATTGAATTTGCGAGGATGATTCGGGCGGCGAATTTGCGGATATTTCGGACGAATGTTCCGTTTTTTTACACGATACCAAAGAAAAAGCCAATATGATAAACACCGCTAAAAAATTTTTTTTCATAAAATATATTCCTCCGCCAGTAGGCTTTATTGACGCCTGCGATAAAATTGTATCAATTTTAAAAGACCGAATAAAGCAAAATTCGCGGCCGACATTCTTACGAAGTCTCTGTCTCCGTCAAAAAAAACCGATACGGAATATTTAAAATTCGGAGAGCAAAAAGCAAAACAAACCGTTCCTACGGGCTTTTTTTTCGTTCCTCCCCCCGGTCCCGCTATTCCCGTTACGGAAACCGAAAAATCGCTTCCGAAAATTTTTTTGACACCCAAAGCCATTTCTTCGGCGCATTCCAAACTTACCGCTCCGTATTTTTTTAAAGTGGATTTCTTTACGGATAAAATTTTAGTTTTTGATAGGTTGGAATAAGAATTTACTCCGCCTAAATAAAAAACGGAGCTTCCGGGGACGCTCGTTATCATAGAAGATATGAGTCCGCCCGTGCAGGATTCGGCCAAAGATAGCGTAAGCTTCTTTTTTGTAAAAATTATTTTTAACACTTGAGCTAAATTGCGGCTTTTTAAAGAATAGATATTGTTTTTTAAAGTTTTTTTTACGCTTTTTTTGAATGAGAGAAAATTATTCTTGTTCGAACCGAAGAATAAAAGTTCGCATATATAAGGCCCGGCTAATACCGTGTAATCCAAATCTTTAAATTTTTTTATATCGGGCAGTATTTTTTCTTGTAATTCGCATTCCGTAAGTCCGGCTAATCTTACGGAAGAAAAAAATATTTTATCTCCCTTTTTTTTAAGCAATGGAAAAATTTTTTTATCCCAGATAGGCTCCCATTCTCTCATCGGTCCGGGAAGAAAAATAAAGGTTTTATTTTCCTTATTTAACATTTGAGCAAAAGCAGTCCCTCTTTCGTTTTCGAAAAGTAATGCTTTTTTAAAAGCCAAACTTTGATTATATAAATTTTCTTGAGAAATTCTTTTTCCGTATTTTCTTTTTAAAAAGTTTATTATTTTTTTCGAGCATGTTAACGGTTCTTTTAAAAAAGCGGACGCGGCCTGTCTGGTCAGATCGTCAAAAGTCGGCCCCAATCCTCCGGTAATTATTATGATATTCCCTCTTTTAGCGCAAAAATCGACGGCGTCTTTGATATCTTTTATCGTATCTTTTGCCGTTATTTCTCCTTGAAGTCTTATGCCGGCCTTTGATAGTTTGGAAAATAAAATAGGAGCATATCTGTTTGCTTTGGAATTTAGAAGTTCGCTGCCTACCGCAATCAAATAAGCTTTCTTCGTTTTCATATTTAAGGCAATTATATATAAAATCGAGAATTTTAGAAAAACGAAATCCGCTTTTACCTGTCAAGTCAAAAATAAATCTAACCAAAAGCCGTAAAATCCCGTCAAAATAAATCTAACCGTAAATTACCTCCTTTTTCAGCATTTTTTCTATCTTTTCTATTATTTCCTCTTTCCCGTTTGCGATGTTTTCCC
>JAAYVI010000073.1 GCA_012517235.1 Elusimicrobiota bacterium
ATATGTTTACATAAATAAGATTTATTTATATAATTTAATCTAATAATTATCCGGAGGAATATTTATGTGTCTTGCTGTGCCGGCTAAAATAAAAGAGATAAAAGGTCATACGGCTACCGTCGATTTCGGCGGTACTCAAAGAGAAGTTTCTATTTCATTGGTGCCGCAGGTAAAAAAAGGCGAATATGTTTTGGTTCATGCCGGATTTGCCATAGAGATTTTGAGTCAAAAAGAGGCAAAGGAAACACTGGACGTATTTGAAGAAATATATAAAAATGAACATTAATTATTTCGAAGAAAAATTTTGGAGAAATAAAGAATTGGCTCATAGTATGCTTTGCGAAATAGCTTCTCTATCTCAAAAAATAAACAAAAGCATAAATATAATGGAAGTTTGCGGAACTCATACGATGTCAATAGCCGCTTCGGGTATAAGGAATATATTGCCTAAAAATATAAATTTAATATCCGGCCCCGGATGTCCTGTATGCGTTACTTCGGCCGGAGACATAGATAGAATTCTTAAGTTTCCCAAAATAAATAAAAATTTAATAATTGCTACTTTTGGAGATATGATAAAAGTTCCCGGCAGCGAAAAAAAAACATTAAGCGAAGCAAAAGCTTACGGAGCAGATGTCAGAATAGTTTATTCTCCTTTGGATTGTTTAAGAATAGCCGTTGAAAATAGCAGGAAAGAAATAATTTTTATAGGAGTAGGATTTGAAACTACCGCTCCATTAATCGCCGCTACCGTTAAAGAAGCTCATAATAAAAATATAAAAAATTTCTCTGTGGCACCGCTATTTAAGCTTGTTCCTCCGGCATTACGTTATCTTTTAGATTCGAAAATTTCAAAAGTTGACGCTTTCATATTACCCGGACATGTAAGCGCAATAATAGGATATAGACCATATTTTTTCCTGTCAAAGGAATATTTTATGCCCGGCACCATAGTAGGATTTGAGCCTTTGGATATTTTGAGAGGAATAATATTAATATTAAAACAAATAATATATAAAGATCCGGAACTTAAAATAGAGTATTCCAGAGCGGTATCGATCGGAGGCAATAAAACGGCTTTAAAACTTATGAAAGATGTGTATGGCACCTACGATGCTGATTGGAGAGCGATAGGTCCCATTAAAGATTCGGGATACGAATTTTCAAAAAAATATGAGAAATTCGATGCTTTTAAGAAATTCTGTGTGGCACCGATAAAAGCTAAGGAGCCGGCGGGATGCTTATGCGGTAAGATCTTATTGGGACTTTCCAAGCCTGTCGAATGTCCGCACTTCGGCAAAAGCTGCAATCCTCAGCATGCCATAGGTCCTTGTATGGTATCGGCGGAGGGGGCTTGCGCGGCCTGGTATAAATACGGAATAAAAAAATGAATATAGAAACTCTTAAAGTTTTTAAAGATCTGATAGAAACCGGAAGTTTTTCCAAAGCGGCCGAAATGAATTACATATCTCAATCGGCCGTCAGTCAGCAAATTAAAAAATTGGAATTTATTTTCAGAACCAGACTTTTTATAAAAAAAGAAAACGGACTTCAGCTTACAGAACCGGGAAAAATATTTTATAATTCGTCCAGAAAAATAGTTACCATATACAACGATACCATATCCGGGATAAAAAAAGACATAGCGCTTAAAAATAACGAAAAACTTAAAGTGGAAGCCATATATAGCGCCGGAATATACGTAATAGGAGATTATATTAAAGATTTTTTGAATTCAAATCCTTATACTCAAATAGATTTGCAGTATAAAAAATATAATGAAATTTTAGACGATATTGAAAAAAATAGAGCCGATTTCGGTTTTGTCGCATGCGGCGCTTCGGAAAGAAAAAACATATCGGGTATATATTTGAAGGAAGAAGAAATGGTTTTAATAGCACCTATTAACGGCGCTCCTCACGGAGGGGAAATTTCCACAAAGGAAATTTCTTCTTTTAAACTCGTATTATTCGATAAGTGTTCTCCTTCGAGAAAATATATAGAAAAAGCTCTTAAAGATAAAAAAGTTAAAATCAACGTTACTATGGAGATGGATAATATAGAGGCGATAAAAGCAACCGTAATTTCCGGAGCCGGAGTCTCGATAGTTCCTTCGTCTTGCGTAAGGCCCGAAGAGCCCGACTATAAATATAAAGTTTACAGGTTTTCCGATATGAAAATTACAAGACCGATTTATATGGTTTACAATAAAAAAAGAAAAATGTCTTCTTCCGCGTCGGCTTTTTTAAACAAAATGCTCGAGAGAAAAAGAATAGGATTGGAGGCTAAAGTAAATGCTTTTTGAAAATATCCCTTTGGCTTGCGGCAGCGGCGGCCGCTTGACTTCCGAATTAATAAAAGAAATATTTCTTAAAAACTTCTCTAACGAACACTTAAGAGATTTGGAAGATTCGGCCGTTTTAAATCTCGATTCTCGCAATATAGCTTTTACCACAGATTCTTATGTGGTAAATCCTTTGTTTTTTCCGGGAGGAAACATAGGAAAAATAGCCGTTTGCGGAACAGTAAACGATTTATCGGTAAAAGGAGCGGTTCCTCTTTTTATATCCTGCGGTTTCATAATAGAAGAAGGATTCCCCTTGGAAACTTTAAAAAAAATAGTTTTATCGATGAAAAAAGCGGCCGAAGATGCTAAAGTTAAAATAGTTACCGGCGATACGAAAGTCGTCGAGAGAGGTAAGGCGGATAAGCTTTTTATTAATACTTCGGGAGTTGGAGTTTTTGGAAAAAATTCCGCTTTAAATCAGAAGAATATAAAGCCCGGAGATTATATAATCGTGAACGGAGATTTGGCTTCGCACGGTATAGCGGTATTAAACGCAAGAAATAATTTGGGGATAAAAGGCGACATAAAAAGCGATTGCGCTCCTTTAAACGAATTAATACATAAGTGCGTTTTGCCTTACAATCCTTCTTCGGTAAGAGACGCTACAAGAGGCGGATTGGGTATGATACTTAACGAAGCCGCTTTGTCTTGCGGATACTGTATTGAAATAGACGAAGATTCTTTGCCTGTTTCGACTCCCGTTAAAAGCGCTTGCGACATGTTGGGTATAGATCCTATTTATGCAGCCAACGAAGGAAAAGCCGTGATTTTTATAAGCGAAAAATCCGCTAAAAATGCTCTTAATTCTATGAGAAAGCATAAATACGGTAAAAAATCGGCGATAATAGGAAAAGTTTCATCTAAAAGAGGCGGAAAGGTCTGGATTAAAACCTCCATAGGCGCCGAAAGAATGATAACTATGCCCGAAGGCGAGCAGCTGCCGAGAATATGCTGAGAATAAATATCTGGATTATAAGTTTTTTAATTACATTGTTTACCGCTTTTTTTCAAAGAGTTACCGGTCCGACATATCCGATAAAAGATAAAATAGAAATTTCGGGAGAAAAAGTATTTTATAAATTTTCCAGAAGCTGTACGTCAAATAAAAACGATTGTATTCTTAAAATTTATTCTCAAAAAGATATGGATTTTTACGTTTTATACAAAAGATATAAAACAAAAGATATTTTTTCGGAAATAAAATTTGAAAGAGAAAAAGGAAATAACTATTATACCGCTTATTTGCCGAGTCATCCTCCGGCGGGAAAAGTAGAATACGAAGTTTATGCGGTTAACGAAAAAAAAGGAAAGGATAAAATTTATTTTTTAAAAAAATCAGTAGTAACAAGATTTAAAGGAGAAGTTCCAAATTTGATTTTAATTCCTCATATCATATTTATGTTTTTATTCATGTTGTATACGGTTAAAATTTTCATATCGGCAAATTTTTCGAATCTAATAAATAAAAAAGAGATTTTTTTAAATATTTTTTTTCTTATTGCCGGAGGCTTTATACTCGGACCGATTACTCAGTATTACGCTTTCGGCGAGTTTTGGACCGGATTTCCTTTCGGAAAAGACCTTACGGATAATAAAACTTTAGTCATGCTTTTTGCCTGGTTATGGTCGGGATACTGCGTAATTAAAGATAAAAATAAAAAAACGGCGGTTAATATCGCTTTTATTTTGACATTTTTAACTTATCTTATACCGCACAGTTTGTTGGGAAGCGAACTCGATTATTCAAAATACGATGCCGTCAAGTAAAAAAATAATAATTTCCGGAACTGTTCAAGGGGTCGGCTTTAGGCCTTTTGTATGGAGAACAGCCGTAAAAAACAATATAAAAGGCTTCGTCTCAAATACTTCGGCCGGGGTTTTTATAAAGGCTGAAGGAGAAAATAAAGATTTAAAAAGTTTCGTAGAGGATTTGAGAAAACAAGCTCCTCCGGCTTCTAAGATATCGTCTTTTGAAATTTCCGATTTAAAATACGAGGGTTTAAAAAATTTTTATATAAAAAAAAGCAAAGAATCCAAAACGATCTCGGCTTCGGTTCCGGCCGATTTGGCCATATGTAAAGCATGCGCCGAAGATATAAAAGATTCTAAAAACCGCAGATACGAATATCCTTTTACAAATTGTACGGATTGCGGACCTCGCTTTACCATAGTTGAAAAACTTCCTTATGACAGACCTTTTACTTCAATGAAAAAATTTAAGATGTGTCCTTCTTGTTTTAAAGAATATAAAGATCCGTCTAATAGACGTTTTCACGCTCAGCCTAATGCTTGTCCCGTTTGCGGACCTAAAGTTTTTTTATGGGAAGAAGGAAATATAACCTGCGAAAATAAAGAGGCTATTGAAAAAGCCGCCGATAATATAATTTCCGGCAATATATTGGCGATAAAAGGTCTGGGAGGATTTCATTTGGCCTGCGATCCTTTTAATTTTAAAGCGGTAAAGAGGTTGAGAGATTTTAAAGACAGACCTTTTAAGCCTTTTGCTTTGATGACGGACGACTTGAATACCGTTAATAAATATCTTCATATTTCAAAAAAAGAAGAAGAAATAGTATTTTCTTCCAAAGCTCCGATAGTGACTTTGAAAAAGAAAAAAAATAATTATTTTAATTATGTTTCTCCCAATTTGGATAGTGTTGGCGTAATGTCGGCGTATACTCCTTTGCATCTCGTACTTTTTAAAATATTAAGAGAAAAAAAATTTCTAAGTCCTCTAATAATGACATCGGGAAATCATAGGGATGAACCCATAACTAAAGATAACGAAGAAGCGGTAAAATTATTTTCAAGTTTAGGCCCTATCTTATTGCATAATAGACCGATACATAACAGAATAGACGATAGTTTGGTTTATGTCGACGAATTTTCTCAAGAAAGAATAATAAGAAGAGCCAGAGGATATGTTCCCGATTTTATTTCTCTTCCATTTTCCGCTAAAAAAGATATTTTCGCTTCCGGAGCCGATATAAAAAATTCTTTTGCTTTTACAAGAAAAAAAGAGCTTTTTGTTTCTCAATATATAGGAGATTTGGACGATCGTAATAATTCGAATTTTTTTTGCGAGACATACAAGAAAACTAAAAAACTTCTCAAAGCGAATCCCGCTTCGGCGGTATCCGATTCTCATCCCGGTTATAGATCTTCTTCTTTGGCTTCTTCTTTGGGCTTTAAGCCTCAGTTTGTTCAGCATCATATCGCTCATTTTTTCTCGGTTATGGCGGAACATTCCATTCTAAATGATTGTATAGGCGTATCTATAGACGGTACCGGATACGGGACCGACGGAAAAATTTGGGGATGCGAGTTTTTTGTTTATAGAAATAATAAAGTTTATCGGAAAGCTTCTTTGGAAGAATTTTGTTTGCCGGGGGGAGAGATATGTCTTTGGGAACCCTATAGGATTTTAGTTTCTTTGGCCTATAAGTTCGGCTTAGGAGAAAATTTAAACAAAATATTTAAATTAAAGGAAAAAGAAGTTATGGAGAAAATGATAGAAAATAAGATAAATTCTCCTTTGACTACTTCGGCCGGAAGGTTGTTTGACGCTTTTTCCTGTCTAATATTGGATAAAAAATATTCCACTTACGAAGCTCAGCTTCCCATGGAAGCGGAATCTATTTGTCCTAAAATTAGTTCGGCCGAGCCTTACAATTTTGAGATAGTAAAAGATAAGAATATTTTGAGAATATGTCCGAAAGAAGCTTTGGCGAAAGCTTTTAAAGATAAGAAAAATAATACCTCGCAAGATATAATGTCTTATAAGTTTCATTTTGGTTTTGCTTCGGCCGTTTCGGAAATATGTTTATTATTGGCAAAGGAAAATAAAATAGAAAATATATGTTTTTCCGGAGGTTGTTTCCAGAATAGAAAATTTTCTTATTTTTTGACAAATATTTTGAAAAATAAAAAATTAAATCTTTATTTTAATTCAAAACTACCTTCAAACGACGGATGTATTTCCGCCGGACAGATATATTTTAAACTGCTTAAAGCAACAATAGCTTAAATATTTATTGATAAAGCCATTTTAAAAAATCGTCCCAAATCCCTACCTGAGAAAACTTTAAGCCGTCATATTTATTGTCATAAGAATATTCGGGAAGATAAACAGCCAATCCGCCGGCTTTTTTGTATGAATCTCCGGCATAGGTGTTTTTTATCAATATTGAATTATTTATAAAGTATTCTATGTCTTTCGCCTGAGAAATCAAACTTTGATTCTGAGAATCCTGCGAAGCTATTTTTATAAAATCTATCAAATCTCTCGAACCGGAAGCTTCGAATCCCAAAGATTTCTTTAAAGACTCTTTAATCTTTTCCTTTGAAACATTTTTCATGGCGGCATCGGCCCATAAATCCAATTTGTATCTTAATTCGTCTATTTTTGCGGTTTTTAAAGCCGATTGCGTAACTCCCTTTCCTTTTTCGGTGTAATATTCTCCGTATGCTTCTACCGCCGCTTTAGCCACTTCTTGCGTAGATAAAGAGGAGAGAGAATGAATCTTTTTTAGAAAATAATCGTATGCCCAGCCGTCTCCCGGTTCCGTTTCTTCCGAACCTACGATGATAGGTACGGAATCTTTAAGTTCGTAAACCACTTCCATCATCTGCATAAGACAGGCATCGGAAGCGTAAATATCCAGTTTGCCTATTTTGGATAAGGCCTGTCCAAGTTCCGGCGTAGAGATATCGTTACCGGTTTCGTCGTCCGAAGAAATGCCTTTTATCAGATCCGGCATTATATTCTTCCTCTTCCATCCGTCGCCGTGATTCCATACCATAAGCATATATTTTTTTGCCGGGAAATTCTTTTTTGCCCAGAGAGCGAAATTAACAAGCTCCTGAGGATCTCCCATGTCCGATTTTGACAAGGTTTCTATTTCTTTGGATCCTATCAAATTTGTATCGGCGTCTTTTTGTATCAGAAATCTTTTAACTCCGGTGAAAGATGAAATACCTGTCGACGCCGCTGCGGAATTTTTATTCATATACGGAGGCATGGGAGGCCAATGAGGATGTATTCCCGGTCCGCCCCACGGATACGGATCATAGGGGTCATAAGGATCGTACGGATCGTAAGAGGGCGGAGTATAATTTATCCTTCCAGCTTGAACGACTATGTTCATATCGTTTCTCGGTCCGTAAACTTCCATTTCATTGATGTCTTTTAATACATAGTCGGCAAGATTATTTTTGCCGTTCATGAAAATCATTATCGTAAGTTCTTTTTGAGCCGATTTGTCCGTATTTAATTTCGGAGCAGGAATGTCCGAAGAATAATTTTTAATAAAATCCTTATTTATATTAGAAGCCTGTCTGTCAAAATCTTGCGCCTGCATAAATAAAGACGATAATATAACTATGTTTAATATCATTGTGCCTCCTTAACTTCAATATTATATCTTTATATGGTTTTAATGTTATGGGTCCTATTTCCCTAATCTGAAATGGAAAAAGACCTATTCTATATCGGTTCTTTTTCTCCGTAAATCTGGTATAATACTATAACGGAATTCTACATATAAGGGAGAATCTTATTAAAAAATTTTTTACCAGCATTCTTTTTTTTGCTTTTCTTTTAGTTTTTTTATTCGGTTTATTATCTTTTTATTCTTCAAAAATAATAGAGCTTCATTCGAATATATACGAACATCCTCTTGCGGTTACAAAAGCTTCGGGAGAACTTTTAATAAACTCTCTTAAAAAGCCTTCTAAAACAAATTTTGATTCGTGGAATTTGGAAAATTTGGAGCAAATAAATATTATTTTCGAAAGATATCTTGGGCCCAGAGAAGATCTAAAAAAACTAAAAGAATACTATTATTTATATGTTTCCGCTTTAAAAAAAAACTTGCCTGCGGAAAATGAAAAAACTTTACTGGAAAATAAAATAAAAGATATTAGAAAATTTGCCGCTTTTAAAGCATATTCTTTGTATGAAGAAGCTTCTAAAAAGCATGACAATGCGATTTTATTATTTTATTTTTTGGTAGTTCTAACCGGCTTAATAATAGGATGGTCCGTTTATTTATTTTTCAAAAATTTAGAGCATTCGATTACTTCCCAAGAATTAAGCATAAAATTGGAGAAAACTCAAACGGAATATAAAAATTTAGTAGAAAATATAAACGATATATTTTTTATGACCGATTGTCAGGGTAAAATAATATATATAAGTCCCGTATGCGAAAAGATCGGCGGATATAAACCCGCCGAACTTATAGACAAAAATTTTCAGGATTTCATACATCCGCAAGATTTAACATTAGTTATAAACGCTTTTAAAGAAATTCTATCCGGAAAGGTTTTTCCTTCGGAATATAGAGTTAAGAAAAAAGACGATTCGTGGCTTTGGGTTAGAAGCTCGGCAAAGCCTTTTTACGAAGGCGCTTTGCCGAAAGGAATAATGGGCGTGCTATCGGATATAACTCTTCTTAAAGAAAAAGAAGAGAAAATAACGGAAAGCGAACGCTGGTATAAAGATATGTTTGAAAAACATAAAGCAATGAAATGGATAGTGGATCCCAAAGACGGTAAAATAGTGGATGCCAACGATGCTGCGGCCGAATTTTACGGATATCCGAAAGAGAAACTCATAGGGATGAGAGTTTCGCAGATAAACGTGATGGGAGAAAAAATAAAAGAGGAAATAGATAAGGCGGTGAAAAAAGAAAAGAATTATTTTGAATTCGTTCACAGATTGGCCGACGGGAAAATTAAAAATGTAAGAGTATATTCTTCTCCTGTAAAAAAAGGCGATAAAGAGTTCCTTTATTCGATAATGCAGGATGTTACGAAAGAAAAAGAGGCATTGGATAAAACAAAAACTCTTTTTAATATGATAGATTCGAGTCTGAACGAAATATATGTATTCAGGGAAGACGATTTAAAATTCGAATATGCCAATGCCGGAGCTCTTGAAAATTTGGGATATTCTTTGGAGGAGATAAAATTTCTTACGCCTTTGGATATAAAACCCGAGATGTCTAAAAGTAAATTCTATGAGTTGATTAAACCCTTAAAAAAAGGAGAAAAGAGGAAAGTTGTTTTTTATACCGCTCATAAAAGAAAAAACGGTTCTTCTTATCCGGTCGAGGTGCATTTGCAGTATTACACCGAAGATTCCAAAGGATATTTTTTTGCCGCCATAGACGATATAAGCGAACGAGTTAAAGCCGAAGAAAATATAAAAAAACTCAATTCTTTATATTTTACTTTGAGCCAGTCAAATCAGGCTATGGTTAAAGTTAAAAGCGAAAAAGAACTATTTGAGGAAATCCCTAAAGTTTTGGTAAAGTACGGAGGTTTTCATACGGTATGGATAGGGATGATGGAAAAAGATAAAAGCGTCAAATGCGTATTTAGCTTCGGTTCTGGCGCGGATTTTATACCGAATTTAAAAATAAAAGCGGAGAAAAATAATCCTCAAGGCGAATGCCCTACGGCAAAATCTTATTTGACCGAAGATATTTGTTACGAAAACGATTGGCAGTCAAAAGTTCCGGAGAACTTTAAGGAAATAAGCGAAAAAACTAAAATAAAAAGCGTTTGTTCTTTGCCTATAAAAAAGAACGGTAAAATTTATAGAAATCTCTCGGTTTACTCCTCGGAGAAGGATTATTTTACCGCGGAAAGGATAGAACTTCTAAAAGAATTAATAGGAGATATGGAATATGCTTTGTCTAAAATATCGGCGGAAGAAAATCTTGTAAAAAGCGAGGAAAGATACCGCGCTCTTTTCGAAAATATGAGCGCGGCTTGCTGCGTGGACGAAGTAATATATGACGAAAAAGGTAACCCTAAAGATTATCGTATATTGGATATAAATTCTTCTTTTGAAAAAGTAATCGGCTATAAAAAAGAAGATGTCATAGGCAAGCTTTCGGCTCAAGTATACGGCGGGCCAAACCCTTTGGCCGACATATTTTATAAAGTCGCGGATACCGGCGAATCTATAAGCATGGAAACTTATTTCGCTCCGTTAAAAAAACATTTATATATTACGGTTTCAAGCCCTAAAAAAGGAATGTTTTCCACGGTGTTTTACGATATAACCGATAAAAAGAAGTATGAAGAAGATCTGGAAAAAACAAGAGCGGCCATAGAACAAAGCGGAGATACCGTAGTTATAACGGATATTATGGGCAATATAGAATATGTTAATCCCGCATTTGAAAAAATAACCGGATATTCAAAAGAAGAAGCTTTAGGGAAAAATCCGAGAATACTTAAAAGCGGAGTTCAAGAAAGAAAGTTTTACGAAGAATTATGGGAAACCGTATCTTCCGGAATGATATGGTCGGGCATAATGGTTAATAGGAAAAAAGACGGTTCATTATACACGGAAGAAGCCGTTATATCTCCCGTTTTCGGCAAAAACGGAAATATAATAAATTTTGTGGCCGTAAAAAGAGACATATCTGAAAAAATTAAAACTCAAAAAGAATTGATGCATGCTCAAAAAATAGAGGCAATAGGACTTCTTGCGGGAGGAGTGGCTCACGATTTTAACAATATACTTACGGCCATAAATTCGTATGCGGAAATAATTTATCAAAATTCTTCGCAAGAAAACAAAGAGGATATTAAGGAAATAATTTCCGCCGCCCAAAGAGGCGTTTCTCTTACAAAACAGCTTTTGGCTTTTACCAGAAAGCAGGTAAGTTCTCCGAAAATATGCGATATAAACGAAGTCATAAAAGGGTTTGAAAAAATGTTGAGACGCTTGATAGGCGAAAATATAACTTTATCTATTAAATACTGCGATAAACCGTGTCTGACAGTTATAGACCCTTCTCAGCTGGAACAAATTATAATGAATTTAGTATTAAATTCCAGAGATGCCGTAGGGGAATCCGGATATATAGAAATAGAAATTTCCAAAAATAAAATCGAAACTTTTCTTGCCTCAAAATTTTCCGATTCGTCGGAAATAATTTCTTTAAAAATTAAAGATAACGGCTGCGGATTTGACGAAGAATCTAAAAAGCATTTATTTGAGCCTTTTTATACTACTAAAGAAAAAGGAAAAGGAACTGGCTTGGGATTGTCTACCGTTTTAAACTTGTTAAGACAAAACAAGGGTGAAATTTATCTTGAAAGCGAAAAAGGGAAAGGGTCGGTTTTTACTTTGCTTTTTGCGGAATCAAAAAATAACAATGAAGAAAATCGACAAGAACCATACTCTTTTTCGATAAATAAAGAATATAGGGAAACCGTTTTGCTTGTAGAAGACGAAGATTCCCTTTTGAAACTTGGGAAGAGAATTTTGAGCGGCTTGGGTTATAAAGTTTTTACCGCTTCAAACGCTCAAGAAGCTTTGTCGTTGGCTTTAGAAATAGAAAAAATAGATATTTTGATTACGGATTTGATAATGCCGGGCATGAGCGGTAAAGAACTTTCGGATAAACTTATTTCTCAAGGGAAAATAAAAAAGACACTTTTTATGTCCGGATATACCGACGATATAATAGGCAAACACGGAGTTCTGGAAAAAGGAGTCGCTTTCATATATAAACCTTTCAGCGTAAACTCTTTTTTGGCAAAAGTACGGGAAACATTGGATAGTAAGTAATATCGTTTTTGTTCAATATGTTATAATATTTTTGTCGGAATAACCCGATAATTCTTTTATAAAAGGAGATTTTATGCCGATAAACCTTAAAAACAGACATTTTCTAAAAGAACTTGATTTTACAAAAGAAGAATTGGTTTTTCTTCTTAGACTTTCAAAAGATCTAAAAGCTGCAAAATATGCGGGTAACGAAGTTCCGAAACTTGTCGGCAAAAATATAGCTTTAATATTTGAAAAAACCTCTACCCGAACCAGATGCGCTTTCGAGGTCGCCGCTCACGACCAGGGCGCTCATGTTACATATTTGGAGCCTACCGGAAGTCAGTTGGGTCATAAAGAGACAGTTAAAGATACGGCCAGAGTTCTGGGAAGGATGTATGACGGAATAGAATATAGAGGGTTCGGTCAGGAAATAGTCGAAGAGCTTGCCAGATATGCCGGCGTTCCTGTTTGGAACGGACTTACTAACGAATGGCATCCTACTCAAATGCTTGCGGATGTTTTGACGATGATGGAACATTCTCACAAACCTCTGGAAAAAATAGCCTACGCTTATTTGGGAGATGCGAGATTTAATATGGGGCGCTCTCTTTTGACAATAGGCGCCATATTGGGCATGGACGTAAGAATAGGCGCTCCTAAAGGTCTTCAGCCGCCCGCGGACCTTATAAATACTTGCCTTAATATAGCCAAGACTTCCGGCGCCAGAATTACTGTAACGGATAAAGTCGAAAAAGCCGTTAAAGGAACCGATTATATACATACCGATGTTTGGGTTTCTATGGGAGAACCGAAAGAAGTATGGGCGGAAAGAATAAAACTTTTAAAACCTTATCAGGTAAATTCCAAAGTTATGAAAAAAACCGGAAATAAAAATGTCAAATTTATGCATTGCCTGCCGTCTTTCCATAATGCCGATACCAAAGTAGGCAAACAGGTTTCCGAACAATTCGGAATGAAAGACGGCATAGAAGTTACCGAAGAAGTATTCGAATCTAAAGCTTCAATAGTATTCGATCAGGCGGAAAATAGAATGCATACCATAAAAGCCGTTATGGTAGCCACATTAGGATGATTTAAATAAGCTTTTTAGGCTCGTATTTTTTATTTTCTTCTTGAAATTGCGGGTAAAGTTTTTTCTCGCAGTCGGGACACAGACTATGGCTGAAAGAAGCTTTGCTGTGTTTTGATATGTAAGACTCCACTTTATTCCAGTATCCTTTGTCGTCTCTTATTTTTTTACAGTTAGCGCATATCGGTATTATCCCTTCCAATGTCTCTACTTTTTGCGAAAGTTCCAGCATAGCTTGAGCGTTTTCTTTTGCGGTTTGTTCGCTTACCAAAAAAATGAAAAACAATAATACCGTAAGCGAAAAAACTATTATGAAAAGTATTCCGTAAAATCTTACCGAATCTACCCGATGAAGGTTATGGAGAATTACAACCGACCATCCGAAATCCGATAAATAGGCTCTTGATACCAATACATTCTTACCGGATACTTGAATTATTTCGTCGTCTTTTATTTCTTTTTTTAAATAAGGTTCGTTTTTCAAATCGCCGAATTGGTTGCTCTCAGATATTTTAGAAATTAGTTCGCCTCTTATGGGCCACATAGGGCTCCCTTCCGATTGAGAATCGGAAGATGAGAAGATTATTCCTTCCGGACTTAAGAGGTATGCGTTTTCGGAAATGGAAAAGATTTCGTTCATTAAAGAGATATTGGTTTTAATAGCGGCTACGCCGGCTATTTCTCCGTTTTTCTTTATAGGGGCGGCCGCATAGAATCCTTTTTCTCCGCTTGTTACTCCTTTGGCAAAATATTTTCCTATTTTCCCTTTGATAGCGCTTTGGAAATAAGGTCTGAAAGAATAATTTTTATTCATGAAAGTTTTTTCGTTTTTCCTATCGGAAGAAGCTCTCACGGTTCCTTTTTTATCCATTATATAGCAAACGGAAAAAGAAAAAGACGAACAGTATCTGTCTAAAACCGAATTGGCGTTGTTTATATAATTTTTATTTTCAAAGTCGGGAGATTTTACCCATGGGGATTCCGCTATCGCTTTTGACGCTCCTTCGGCCGCTCTCATGTGATTTCTTATGGTTCCTGAAAAAGCCTTTTCCGTATTCTCGCTTATTTCTTTTACATTTTTAAAAGCGGAACGCCCCAAATAATCGGTAAAAATCCAGCCGAAAATTAAAATCGCCGCTATTTCAAATGCCAGCATATTACCGTAATATTCTCTTTTTGAGGAATTGGCGGAGTTTTCTATGGACGATAAATATAGGCGCCATAATATAAAAGCCGATAATGAAGCTAAAAAAGCTCTTATTAGCTGAACCGGTATGTGAAATATATTTTGAAAACTATCGTAATTTAATACGCTTGCCGGGAAAAAATCGGCTTTTGGCACTACCAGTCCGGAGAATAAAGAATAAATAAAAAAAGCCAAAGCGGCCGATAAAAGTATTTTTTTATCTTTTCCTTGTATTTTTTTATAAAAAGAAAACAATATAAAAGAAGCAAATAATGACGATGGAAAAGCAAAAAAATATCTTGCCGCCGCATTGCCCGCAAAATGATCGTATTTTACAAAAAATATGGCGGTTAATGCGGTCGGAAGTATATAAAATTTATACGTTTCCTTTAAGTCTTTGCTAATGGATAAAGTTTTAAAAGAAAATTCGAAAAGAAAAAAGAAAGAAAGAATCATCAAAAAAGTTCTAAAAGAATTAAAAACAATCGAATCTCCGAATATAAAGGCTATCATATCGAGCCATTCGGATAGGCCGTGTGTCAATGCAAAATATGATATTTGTTCCCAATAAATCCCGTCATTTCTGTTCTTTTTTAGAAAAAAAGCGGCCGCGGATAAGAGAAAAAAAGAAAATCCGTAAATAAAGAAAATATAGTCCGTTTGGGATTGAAAGAAATTCATTGTATGATTAGAATTATATCAAATAAAAAAAGCGCCTTTGACTAAATATGCGTTTTTTGATAAATTGTCGTAAAGAAAATTTTTAGGAGAAAAATATTATGAAAGAAATAAAATTAAATAAAGTAAATACTTTTCTGCAAAGCGGACCGGTAATACTTCTTTCCACAAATTATAAGGGAAAAAATAATTTTATGCCGATGAGCTGGCATACTATGATAGATTTTGATCCTCCTTTAATAGGAGTGGTAGTAGGCCGAGAAAGTTTTACTCATAAAGCTTTGCTGAAAACTAAAGAAGCGGCGATAAATATTCCGTCCGTTAAGATGATAAAGCAATCTTTATTAGCCGGAAAAATTAGCGGAAGTAAAACGGATAAATTCATAAAAACAGGACTTGAAGCAATCAAAGCTTCCGGCGTAAAAGCTCCGCTTATAGAAGGATGTCAGGCTTGTATGGAATGCGTGCTTCATGATTATTCTATGGCAAAAAAATACGATTTTTTTATTCTCAGAGTCGTGAAAGCATATCTAAACGAATCGGTTAAAATTACCGATACTTTCAGGCATATAACCGGAGATATGTTTATGTTAGGGGGAAAAATAAAAAAAGTAAGATAATTATTTGTGATTTTTTCACTTTTAATTTCCTAAAATATAATTTATGGAAAATATCGGCGGATTTTCATTTTTCGGACTTTTCTTTTTTCTTTTTCTTTTTTTATTTTTATATGCCGTAAAAATTATTTTTAAAAATAAAATAAAGAGAATAAAATCGGCTTTTTATTTGGCCGCGGCGGCTTTTTGTATTTGGATTGTCTGCTATTTTTTTAGATCTTTTATCCCCGCGGGTTTTTTAAAAACGGCTAATATTTCTTATTCTTTGCTTTCGATATTTTCTGTCTTAACGGCTTTTTCCGGAATAATTTTTAATTTATTTTCGGAAAAAACAAAAATAAATATTTCGACTTTCGCTCAAGATATGGCTTTGGCCGTATCTTATATTTTGTCCTCTTTCATAGTACTTTCGGCATACGGAGCCAATTTAAGCGGTATATTGGCTACGTCGGCCGTTTTAACCGGAGTGGTAGCTTTTTCTATTCAGGACACTCTTTCAAATATAATAGGCGGAACGGTAATACACTTGGAAAATTCCTTTAAGCCGGGAGATATGATAGAAATAGACGGTAAGCAAGGGATATTAAAGGAATTAAGGTGGAGATACGCATCTTTGGAAACTCTTGACGGAGACTTGCTTATAATTCCGAATATAATGCTTATGAAAGGAGTAGTAAACGTAATGGGTAAAGCGGCCGGAAATATAAGATTTAGAGAAGTGGTTTTTAATGTTTTTTACGATGTCCCGCCGGGGAAAATAATAAAAATAATAGAAGACGCATTTGTAAAAAATCCTCCTAAAAATGTTTCTCCTAATCCTAAACCGTATTGCGCTTTAAAAGAATTTCAGCCGAATTGCGCGGTGTATTCTTTGAGATATTATCTTTCCGATTTATATTCGCCCGGGAGGACCGATTCCGACGTCAGAATAAAGATATATTATGCTTTGGCGCGCGAAGGAATAGAACTTTTTGTTCCCAATAGATCCGTAGTTACAAGCGAAGCCGCGAAAGAGTTTAGAGAAAATAAGGAAAATCAAGAGCATTCAAAACGGGTTTCCGCTCTTAAAAGTGTCGACATATTCAAACCCTTAAACGAAGAAGAATTAAAATCTTTGGCTTCCTCGTTGGAAATATCTCCTTTTCATAAAGGCGAAATAATAATGAATCAAGGAGAGTCGGCGGATAGTTTTTATATAATTTGCTCGGGTCAAGTGGACATAATTTTATCATCCTCTTCAAATTCTTTTGAAAATAAAGTTATAAAAACTTTGGGATCCGGGGATTTTTTCGGAGAAATGGGGCTGTTAACCGGAGAACCGAGAACCGCTACCGCCGTTTCTAATGACGAAACTCTCTGTTATCGTATAAGTAAAAAAGGATTTTCATCGATAATTTCTTCCAGACCCCAAATAGCGGAATCCGTAGCCGAAATTTTAGCCGGCAGAAAAAGCGAATTGTCTCAGGCAAAAGAAAAGATGAAAAACGGAGAAACTATTTCCGCATACGGCGAGAAAAAAAACATACTTTCAAAAATAAGAAATTTTTTTAATATTTAGTTTTTGAGTATCGGACCTTTTGTTTTTCTCATTAAATACTCGTCGCGGCCTTTAACTAAGAAATCTTTTAATATGCCCACTCTTTTATATCCTAATTTCTTATAGAAAATAAAAGCTTTTTTATTGAAGGAAGAGACGCATAAAAAAACATTTTTAGAGTGAGAAAAAATTATTTGTTCGGCTTTTTTTATTAACGATTTTCCTATGCCTTTTCCTCTAAAATCTTCGGATACGCATAATATTTTTATATATCCTTTAAAAGAGCCGAAGTTTTCCAAAAGTACAAATCCGGCCAATTCCCTATTTTCGCAAGCGTAATAAAAATCATATCTCTTGCTTTTAATGGTTTTAATACAATCTTTTCTTTTTATTCCTAACTTTATCCAGGGGGAACTTTCGGACATTATGTCGGCCGCTTTTTCGACTATTTGTCCGTTTTTGTTTTTTAATAAAAAGATTTTCATATTCTTATTATAGTATAATTGAAAAATATGGAAACTTTTTTTAGGCTAAAAGAAAGAAATTCCAGTTTGAAAACGGAGTTTCTGGCCGGACTTACAACTTTTCTTACGATGGCATATATAATTTTTGTAAACCCGGGCATATTATCGGCTGCCGGAGTGCCTTTTGCAGGCGCGGTGACCGCAACGGCATTGGGAGCCGCGATTATGTGTATTGCTATGGGAATTATATCAAACAGACCTTTGGCTATGGCTTCCGGTATGGGTATAAATGCGGTTTTGGCTTTTTCGGTTATAGGATTTCAGCAAGCCAATGTCCCATGGCAAGTAGGGATGTCGGTAATTTTTGCCGAAGGAATTATAATACTTATTTTAGTTATGACCGGTTTTAGAGAAGCCGTAATGGACGCAATTCCCGTAAATCTTAAGAGGGCGATAGGAGTAGGAATAGGTTTATTTATAACTTTAATAGGACTTAACGAAGGCGGGATAATACGTCCGGCTCCGATAACTTTGGTCGCTTTGGGCGATTTTTCTCAACGTTACGTATGGGTAACGCTGATAGGTTTTTTCTCCGCGGTTTTTTTGATGTCCGCTAAAGTTAAAGGAGAAATTCTTTGGGGAATAATAATAGCCGGTATTTCAGCAATGGCGCTAAAGGTGGTTTCCGTTCCTTCTTCTTTTTTTTCGGCTCCCGATTTTTCTACTTTTATGGCTCCGTTTCATAACTTAGAAGGAAAAGCCGCCGTTTTTTACATTTTTACTCCGGCTCTACTAACTGCGGTTTTTGCGATAATGCTGACAGATTTTTTCGATACTATGGGAACAGTTGTCGCGGTAGGAGAACAGGCCGGTTTTGTAGATAAAAACGGTTCGGTTAAAGACGCTAAAAAAATCCTTTTTGTAGATTCTGCGGCGGCCGCGATAGGAGGGTTATTCGGATCAAGTTCTATTACTACCTATATAGAATCCGCGGCCGGGGTAGCCGAAGGGGGAAGAACCGGGCTTACGGCGGTGTTTACCGGAATATTTTTTGCATTATGCGCTTTTTTTTCTCCTCTTATACAAATGATCGGAGGCGGCTACAGAATGCCTAATAAAGAACATTATTCTTTGATGGCTGCCGGAGGATTTCAAATCCCGCCAGACATAATGCCGCCGGGAAACGGAGATTATTTTGTCTATCCCATAACGGCGGGCGCTCTAATAATAGTAGGGGCGCTTATGATGAAAACCGTTAAGGAAATAGATTGGGATAAATTTGACGAATCTTTGCCGGCTTTTTTGACAATGACCGGCATACCTTTGACATATAATATAAGCCACGGCATAGGGTTCGGTTTTATTTCTTATGTCGCCGTTAAGGCCGCGAAGGGGAAATGGAACGAAATAAAACCTCTTATGTGGATAATAAGCTTTGCGTTTCTTATTTCGTTTATTATTTCCAATAAATAGAATAGCATATCGAGTTTTTTATATCACAGGCATATTTGTTGACAAGTATTTGGCTATTTGGTAAAATAGCCAATATGAAAGAAAATATAATTAAAAAGCATAAAAAAGAATCTGAAATATTTAAAGCCTTGGGGCATCCAACAAGACTTTTTATAGTTCATCAATTGGGAAAGGAAAATACTTGCGTATGCGATTTGACCGAAATGATAGGAGACGACATATCTACCGTGTCTAAACATCTTTCCGTTTTAAAGGCGGCCAAGATAGTAGAAAGCGTAAAAATAGGAAATAAAATAGTTTATAAGCTTAAACTAAAATGCGTACTTTCCATAGCTCTTTGTATAAAAAGAGATAAAGGAGAATAGTATGAATATGAAAGAGGAAAGGAAAATACTGTTTATTTTTATATTCATATTTTTTACTTTTTATTTTTTACCTATAGGCCGTCCGATATTCGATAATGCCTTAAGAGAGTCTCTCGAATTGACAAAGTGGTATGTAAGAGAGCATGTAATACTTTGTCTTATTCCCGCTCTTTTTATAGCGGGAGCTATTTCTGTTTTTGTAAGTCAAGCTTCGGTTATGAAATATTTCGGCGCAAAAGCCGATAAAATTTTGTCTTATGCCGTAGCTTCCGTATCGGGATCGATACTTGCGGTTTGTTCTTGCACGGTTTTGCCTCTTTTTGCGGGAATATATAAACGCGGAGCGGGATTGGGTCCGGCAATAGCTTTTTTATATTCCGGGCCGGCCATAAATATTTTGGCGATAGTTTTGACGGCTCGAATTCTCGGCTTTAAAATGGGCTTTGCCAGAGCCGCAGGAGCTATTTTATTCAGCTTAATTATAGGATTTATAATGCATTTAATTTTTAAAAAAGAAGAGAACGAAAAAAATAAAACTTCGGATTTGCCTGAAGAAGAACCTAAAAGACCTCTATGGCAAACCTTTCTTTATTTCGCGGCTATGTCGGCCGTGCTTATTTTTGCAAATTGGTCGAAAACCGACGCTTCGGATAAATTTTTTTATGCCGTATATGTTATAAAGTGGCCCCTTACCGCATTATCTGCGGTAACTTTGGGATTTATGTTAGCGGCATGGTTTGGCGCCGATTGGAAAAAGCTTTCGATAGCTTCCGTTCCGGTCGTATTTTTTTCGTTTTTTTTCTCCGATTTACCCGTACTTTCATTCTCGGCCGGTTTTATCGGATTGTCTTTTGTTTTGAAATCTTCTAAAAGAGAAGAATTACAAGATTGGCTTTCGGCCTCTTGGACTTTGACTAAAGACATATTTCCGCTGCTTATAGGAGGCGTATTGGTTTCGGGTTTTTTGTTGGGAAGGCCCGGACATGAAGGAATAATTCCTTCTTCATGGGTAGCATGGGCGGTCGGAGGAAATTCTTTTTCGGCTAACTTTTTCTCTTCCGTAGTAGCGGCTTTTATGTATTTTGCGACGCTTACAGAAATACCCATACTGCAAGGTCTGATAGGATCGGGTATGGGTAAAGGTCCTGCTTTGGCTTTGCTATTGGCGGGTCCCGCTTTATCTCTGCCAAATATGCTGGTCTTGAAAAATATAATGGGATTTAAAAAGACTGCGGTTTATGTTTTTCTTGTCGTAATTATGGCTACTTTAAGCGGCATGTTTTACGGAGCTTTTTTTTAAGGAGGAAGAATGAAAAAAATACAAATACTCGGAATGGGATGTCCGAAATGCGCAAAACTCTATGCTGCGGCGGAAGAAGCTGCAAAAGATTTGGGGATAGAATATGAAATGGAAAAAATAGCCGACATAAATAAGATAACCGATATGGGAGTTATGATGACTCCGGCTTTGGCTATAAACGGAGAAGTGAAAATTACCGGAAGAGTTCCTTCTCGCGAAGAACTTAAAAAAATAATTTCGGAATAAAAATCCTCGTAAGAATTGCGAAATATACGATTAATTTTAACGAGAGTAGGGAAATTTTAAACGAATAGTTTTTTACTTTATCGAATAAATTTGACAATCATATGCTTATATGTGTATAATTGCATATATGAGTAAATATATTTGCGATATAAAAGATACCGTAAAAAAAATAAAATCCTTATCCGATGAGAAAAGACTAAGGACGGCTGTCCTTCTTTATTATGCCTCTGCTCCTCTTTGCGTTTGCGAAATAGTAGACTCTCTCAAAGAAAGCCAATATAATATATCGCGCTGCCTAAAATCATTGCAGGATTGCGGCATAGTATCGAGCGAAAAAAAAGGAAGATGGGTCATGTATTATTTGAGCGATAATATCGGTGTCGCGGAAAAGATGATATCCGAGCTTTCTTCTAATTTTGAAAAATACTCAAATATAAAAGACGATATAGATAGGCTAAAAAAAAGATTGTCTTTACGCAGAAACGGAATGTGCGTAATCGGCTGTAAATGCTGAAATAAGTAAATAAAATGAAAAAAATTCTTTTTTTATGTACCGGTAATTCGTGCAGAAGTCAAATGGCCGAAGGTTTGGCCAAAGAAATATTACCCAAAGATGAATTTGAGATTTACTCCGCCGGGACAAAACCATCTTTTGTAGATCCTAATGCCATAAAAGTTATGGGGGAAATAGGAATAGATATTTCTTCTCAAAGATCAAAACATGCGGACGAATTTAAGGGTATGGATTTTTATGCCGTAATAACGGTTTGCGATAAAGCCAAGGAAAGCTGTCCCTTGTGGCTGGGTAAGGCAGTCTTAAAACTTCATAACAGTTTTCAGGACCCTCCGGCTTTGGCCAAAGATTCCAAAACCGAAGAAGAAGCTCTGACGCATTATAGAAAAGTCAGAGACGAGATAAGATTTTTTTTAGAGAATCTTAAATTATAAAGGAAATAAATATGGAGAAAAAAATAAATTTTTTTGAAAAATATCTTACCGTATGGGTATTCTTATGTATGATAGCCGGAGTATTTATAGGAAAAAACTTTTTATCTTTAACAGAAAAGTTAAGATCGTTGGAATTCGGTTCCGGTTCTCACATAAACATTCCCATTGCGATTTTACTTTGGCTTATGATATATCCGATGATGCTTAAAATCGATTTCGGCTCTCTTAAAAATGTGGGGAAAAAACCTAAAGGTCTTATGATAACTATTTTTGTAAATTGGTTTGTAAAACCTTTTTCAATGGCTTTGTTAGGTTATTTGTTTTTTAAAAATATTTTCGGCTTATGGATAGATTCTTCTACCGCCGAGCAATATATAGCCGGCGTGATAATATTGGCCGCGGCGCCGTGTACCGCTATGGTTTTCGTATGGAGTTATTTGGTAGACGGCGATGCCGCCTATACTTTGGTTCAGGTGGCTTTGAACGATTTGATTATGCTTATAGCCTTTGCTCCCATAGTAAAACTGCTTGTTAGCGGCGCGTCTAATCTTATTGTTCCTTTTAATGTCCTTTTGTGGTCCGTTTTCATATTTGTAGTTATACCTCTTTTATTGGGATGGATTACCCGTTCTTTTTTGATAAAGTCAAAGGGGAAAGAGTGGTTTGAAACTAATTTTTTGCCAAAATTCGGTCCGATAGGAATAACGGCTTTGCTTATAACTCTCGTTTTTATTTTCGCTTTTCAAGCCGATAATATAACTTCCAAGTTTTTTCACGTGATTTTGATAGCAGTTCCCATATTGATACAAGTTTACTTTAATTCTTCTTTGGTATACTGGCTTATGAAAAAATTTAAAGTCGAATTTTGCGTAGCGGCTCCCGGAGCCTTAATAGGCGCGAGCAATTTTTTTGAGCTCGCCGTTGCCACGGCGATAGCTTTATTCGGGCCTTCTTCCGGAGCCGCACTGGCTACGGTTGTGGGAGTTCTGGTGGAGGTGCCGGTAATGCTAAGCGTAGTAAGTTTGTGTAAAAAAACTAAAACATGGTTTGAAAAAGAATAAGGAGAATAATATGAAAGACGGAAAAAAAAGTTTATGCGAATTGGCCAAAGAAAAGAATAAAGAAGAGTTAAAATCCTTGGCTTTAAAAGCGGAATATATTTGTCATTGCTGTTTTAGAGTTTCAAACGATCAGCAGCGCATATGCTGCGAGGCCGAAAAAATAGAGAATAAAGGTTTTTTTAAAAAAATAATAGCCAAAATAGACGGAAAACTTTCCGAAGAATCTAAAAAAGACTGCTGCAAAGGCAAAGGCTGCTGCTGAGGAGAATTATAAATGTTTGAATTAATATCTTCGTTTATTGCCGCCGACTTGCTCAATTTGAACAAAAGTTCAAAATTCTACGAAATAATTCATTTTTTCATTTATGACAGCTTGAAAATATTTTTTATGCTGTTTTTTTTCGTAGCCGTTCTCGCTTTTTTAAGAAGTTATGTTTCCGATGAAAAAATAAATTTTTACATAGGAAGCAAGAAAATTTCTTCTTATTTTTTTGCCGCTTTATTCGGCGCGATTACTCCTTTTTGTTCTTGTTCTTCTTTGCCTTTATTTATAAGTTTTATAAAGTCGTCCGTTCCTTTGGGAGTAGCTTTTTCGTTTCTTGTAACTTCGCCTTTGGTTAACGAATATTTGGCCGTTCTTATGTTAGGTTTCTTCGGATATAAAGTTACGCTTGTTTATGTGCTGAACGGAATTCTGCTGGGAGTAATAGTTGGAAAAATCGCCGATAAATACGGATTTGAAAAATATGTTTTAAGAGATATAAAGCCGGAATATTGCGAATCGCAAGAATCGGAAAGATTCGATTCTTTTTATTCCAGAGTCAAATACGGATTTAACGAAAGTACGGATATAATAAAAAAAATGTGGCTCTGGATATTGGGATCGGTTCTATTGGGTTCTTTGATACACGGATATGTTCCTAAGGAAAATATAGAGAAAATAGTTTCTTTTGCGGGCTTTATGCAGGTGCCCGCGGCGGTAGCCGTAGGTGTTCCTCTTTACGGCGGATGTGTGTCTATTTTGCCCATAGCTTATGTTTTATTTTCCAAAGGAATTCCTTTGGGAACCGTTTTGTCTTTTCTTATGGCGGTAAGCGCTTTGTCTTTGCCGGAAGCTATTATGCTTAGAAGAGTCATAAAAACCGAACTTATTCTTATATTCTTTTCCATAGTGTCTCTCGGAATAATACTAATAGGATATATGTTTAATTTTCTGCAAGTATTTTTGATTTAAAATTTAAAAGAAATATTCGCCGAGAGCATTTCCATCTTGTCATTTTCACTCGAAGCAAAATAAGATTCGTAAAATACTATCAGGTTTAATGAGTTTGGAATGTATTGTGCCGCCGTTTCAATTTTTGCGGCAAAGAATGGATTTATTACTCCGGATTTCATATTAGAGTAATACTCTCCGCCTTCGTATTTTTCATTATATCCGGATATTACTTTTATGTTTGAGGACATCTGTAATAGGAAAGATTTTTTTTGAGTCGCATATCCGGCCGATTCTGAGACTCCCAAAAGAATGTTATAGAAAGATAGATTGTCTTTGTTGGTATTTCCTATCTCAAATTTTCCGAAGGATACAGGTATTGAAAATGATAGAAAAAAATTTTTAAAGTTTCCTTGCCCATAGTATTTTCTTACGGATGATTGTCCGTAAAAAGTCGTCCCTACGGTTCTCTTTTTCTCTAGGTAAATTTTAGTAAATCCTTTTTCCGGAAAGCCGAATAAGGCCGTACCGAAAGACGAGGTCGTATATGTGTCGGAAGATTTTTTTTTGGAAAATGACATATTTACATTAGGTCCGGGTAGTTTTGTGTATTTATTCTTTAAAGAAAAGTATCCGAAATAAAAATCATTTGACGTATCTGCCGAGATTATCGGTTCAGGAGCGGAAATAAAAAAATTATTCTGCATAGAATAAAGATTTTTGCCGAATAAACAAAAAATTGGAAAGAATAAAAAAATCGCGAAATATGTTTTCCTCATCATTTGCAATAGTATAGCAAATACCTTTTCTATTATGTTCGGACAAATTTTATATAATTTACATTAAAGTTGAAGGTATCGGAAGGTGTATTTATGGACTACGAACATTTGAAAATAGAATCGAAATGGCGAAAATACTGGGCTGATAATAAAATTTTCAAAACCGAAAACGGCGGAAATAAACCGAAATATTACATATTGGATATGTTTCCTTATCCCTCCGGAGCCGGACTGCACGTAGGACATCCTTTAGGATATATAGCTTCCGACATTTATGCCAGATATAAAATGCTTAAAGGATTTAACGTACTTCATCCCATGGGATACGACGCATTCGGTCTTCCGGCAGAACAATATGCGGTAGAAACAGGTCAGCACCCCGCGGTTACCACCGATAAAAATATAAAAAGATATAGAGAGCAAATGGATTTGTTCGGCTTTTCTTACGATTGGGATAGAGAGTTTAGAACTTCCGACCCCGATTATTACAAGTGGACCCAGTGGGTATTTATAAAGCTTTTTCATCATTATTACGATATTAATGCGGGTAAGGCCAAACCGATAAAAGATTTAATTTCCCATTTTGAGAAAAACGGAACCAAAGATTTGCCGGCATTTTCTTCTTTTGAAGGAAATTTTACCGCTCAAGATTGGATTTCGAAATCCGAATCGGAAAAATCGGAAATATTAATGAATTTTAGATTGGCATATTTGGCCGAGACATCGGTTAATTGGTGTCCCGCTTTGGGAACCGTTTTGGCCAACGACGAAGTAAGCGACGGATTTAGCGTGCGGGGCGGTCATCCCGTAGAAAGAAAAAAAATGAAACAATGGTCTTTGAGAATAACGGCTTATGCCGACAGATTATTGGAAGGTCTGGATAGAATAGATTGGCCTGAAAATGTCAAAGAAATGCAGAGAAATTGGATAGGCAAAAGCAAAGGAACTATTTTGCGTTTCGAATTGGAAGAGCATAAAGGAAAATATTTGGAGATTTTTACTACCAGACCGGATACGGTTTTCGGCGTAACATTTATGTCGGTGGCTCCGGATCATAAATATTTGGATATTTTGTCAAAACCGAATTTAAAATCGGAAGTTCTGAAATACGCGCAGGCGGCAAAGAATAAAAGCGAACTTGAAATAATAGCATCGGCAAAAACTCCGAGCGGTGTTTTTACCGGTTCTTATGCTATAAATCCTTTTAACGGGGAAAAAGTTCCCGTTTGGGTAGCCGATTATGTAATAGGAGGATACGGGACCGGCGCGGTAATGGCCGTTCCCGCTCACGATTCGAGAGATTATGCTTTTGCAAAATATTTTAATCTTCCGATTAAAGAAGTCATAAAAGGCGGAGACATTTCTAAGGAAGCTTACGAATCCAAAGAAGGAATTTGCGTAAACAGCGGCTTTATAAACGGACTTTCTCCTATTGAAGCGGCTGAAAAAGTTTCCGATTATGCGCAGGAAAAAGGTTTCGGAAAAAGAAAAATAAACTATAGATTAAGAGACGCTATTTTCAGCAGACAAAGGTATTGGGGCGAGCCTTTTCCCGTATACTATAAAAAAGGAATTCCTTTTACTTTGGACGAATCCGAATTACCTTTGAAACTTCCGGAAATAGACAAATATCAGCCTACCGAAACAGGCGAGCCGCCTTTGGCGAGAGCTAAAAATTGGACCAGCAAAGAAGGATATCCTTTGGAAACTTCCACTATGCCTGGTTTTGCGGGTTCAAGCGGTTATTATTTGAGATATATGGACCCTAAAAACGATAAAGAATATTTTTCCAGAGAAGCCGTTAACTATTGGAAAAGCGTAGATTTTTATGTGGGCGGTTCGGAGCATGCCACGGGCCATTTGATATATGCGAGGTTCTGGAATAAATTCTTATACGATTTGGGGATGACTCCCGAGGACGAACCGTTTAAAAAACTCTTTAATCAAGGCATGATACAGGGAAGAAGCAATTTCGTATACAGAGCCAAAGCCGAAAATTTAAAAAAGTTAAAAGAAATTTTGGCTTCGGCCGCGGACGCTTCTATCCTTTCCGAAATAGAAAATAGTGACGCCCCGGTTTTTGTGTCTAAAAATTTGCCGGGAGTAAAAGAATATTGCTTTCCGGTTCATGTGGACATAAACATAGTCGATAACGATGTTTTAGATTTGGAAGCTTTCAAAAAATGGCGTCCTGAATACAAAAACGCAAAGTTTATAACAGAAAACGGAAAATATATATGCGGATGGGAAGTGGAAAAAATGTCCAAATCCAAGTATAATGTGCAAAATCCCGACGATTTGATAGAAAAATACGGCGCCGACACTTTAAGAATGTATGAAATGTTTTTGGGGCCGGTAGAACAATCTAAGCCTTGGGATATTAAAGGCATAGAAGGCGTTCACAGATTTTTAAAAAAATTTTGGAAATTATTTTTTAACGAGAAAGGAGAATTTTCACTTTCCGATCAAGAAGCTACTCAAGAAGAGTTAAAAATACTTCATAAAACAATCAAAAAGGTTTCCGATGACATAGAAAGATTTTCTTTAAATACATGCGTAAGCGCTTTTATGATATGCGTAAACGAATTAACCGAAATAAAATGTTCAAAAAAATCCGTTTTAGAACCTTTGATAATAGCCATATCTCCTTTTGCCCCTCATATGGCGGAAGAATTATGGGCTATGTCCGGAAACAAAAGTTCGGTTTCAAAAGCGGCTTTTCCTGTTTACGACGAAAAGTATTTGGCTGAAAATAAAATAAAATACCCCGTATCATTTAACGGAAAAACAAGATTTTTTCTCGAAGCCGATGCCTCGGCCGATAAAGCGGAATTGGAAAATTCCGTAATATCCTCTCCGGAAGCTCAAAAATGGCTTAAAGGCGAAAAGCCCAAAAAAATAATAGTGGTGCCGGGCAGAATAATAAACGTTGTTATATAGGTGTCAGGCACTGTTAATAAAAAAAATCGACAAAATAAAGATAAAATAAAATATCCTTATATTTAATGTAGGTCTATAGTCCTATGTGCGCAATAGGTCTTTTGGCACTTGAGGGTTTGATATTAGTCAAGTAAAGTATCTTTGCATCCTTGTAATCTCCGGAATCGGCCGGAGAGCATCCACCTTCGGACCTTAATCCGAAGTCACCAAGGTAAGGCGGCTAAGGAAACCGGAGGCGGATATGAATATTCCCTCGAAAGTAAAAAACCTTTTTTTGGCCTTATCTTTTCTTTATATAAACAATTCTTTTTCTCAAGGTAAAATTTTAGATTTTGACGGAAGCGGATTTTCATCTTTTTCTTTTTCAAATAATTTAAAAGAGACATCTTTGCCTGTTCCTTATTCTCCGTCTTATGAAAATGAAGATTCTTCTCAAACTCAAAGAGGAAGCTGCGAATTTCAAGTGTATTTCATAGACGTAGGACAAGGCGACGCGGAATTTATCCGTCTTCCTAACTGTAAAACGGTTTTAATAGACGGAGGTCCTTCGGCCTCTTCTTCTTCAAAGCTTTCAAAATTCTTAACCGAACATAAAATTACCTCCCTGGATTATGTGGTTCTTACTCATCCTCATACCGATCATTTCAGAGGTCTTCAATATGTTTTTGATAATCTTTCCGTATCTAATTTTTACGATACCAGGATAGATAATCCCGAATCTTCTACACTCCAAAAATTCAGGCAAACGGTTTTGTCCGAGCCGGGAATAAATATTTTTTATCCTTTCGAAGGAGAAGAGTTTCAATGGGATTCTCAGGTAAAGGTAAAAGTTTTGCATTCTTGTCCGAATTATTCTCAAAGCAGTCAGGGGGAAATACTTAATAATTGTTCCATAGTAATGAAAATTTCTTATCAAAATGTTTCCTTGCTTTTTATGGGCGACGCCCAAGGGGAAACCGAAAGCTATATCGCCGATAAATACGGTTCTCAGCTTCGTTCCGATGTTTTGAAAGTCGGACATCACGGTAGCCCTACGTCTTCTTCGGAAAAGTTTCTTTCTTACGTGTCTCCCAAACTTGCCTATGTGGAAGTAGGGAAAAACAGCTACGGCCATCCGTCCGACGCCACATTGAGCCGTATAGAATCTTTCGGAGCAAGGGTTTTTAGAAGCGATAGGGACGGCACGTCTCTTTTTATTCCCGGAGACAAAATATTTTACTGTCAATACCCGCAGACTTCGGAAAATGGTAGGTAAATAATATTTTTTAATGTTTTTAATCATATCCGTATTAAAATCATAGCATGTGTTCGCGACAACGTCTTGTCGCGAAAAAAAGTATTAAAAAAACATTTTTATCTTTTGTCGAGGTTCATATTTTGTAAAATTTATTAATAGAATTTATTTTACGGATAAGCAGATGCTTTCAAAAATTAGATTTTTTCTTAAAAAAGAAGTCGATGCGGATTTGTTCTCTTTATTTTATTCTTTATTTAATTTGATTTATAATATTCCTCTTTTTATATTTGCGGCTAAAAATTTGGATTTTCATTCTTACGGAGGATATGCTTCTTTCATAGGACTTTTTTTAGCTCAGATATCTTTCGTATATATTTTTTTAACCGTATTTTCTTTTATTCCGTCTCTTCTTAAAATTATTTCGTCGATTTTATTTTTGTCTAATTCCGTAGCTTTATATTTCGTATGCGAATATAATGCCGTTTTGGATAAAACTATGATGGGAAATGTTTTCAATACTAATACCGGAGAGGCGGGGGAATTGATAGGATATAAGTTTTTTATTTATATATTTTTTCTCGGAATAATCCCTTCATTATCGGTTCTCGCTTTAAATATCAAGAAAACTTCCGTAATAAGAAAAATTTATTTGCTGATCTCTATAGTATTGGCGATATCAGTTTTTGCTTATCTTAATTCCAAAACATGGCTTTGGTTTGACAAAAATTCTAAGAAAATAGGCGGTCTTACTATGCCCTTTTCTTATATCGGAAATACAATGAGATATTTTTCCGAGAAAGCGGCTTTGAATAAAGTTCCGGTAAAACTTCCGGACGCATCTTTTGAAAACAAAGATAAGACTACGGTTATTTTAGTAATAGGAGAATCGGCGAGATCTTCCAATTTCTCTCTATACGGATATCCGAGAATAACAAACGCTTATTTAAAAAACGATTCGGTTGTGGCTTTGCCTAATGCTCGTTCTTTATCCACTTATACCACCGAATCGGTCGCTTTTATGCTTTCTCATTTGGGAAGCCAAAAAACTAAAATTTTTTACGAGCCGCTGCCTTCTTATCTGCAAAGACAAGGTATAAATGTCTTTTGGTTTAGCAATAATTGGGGAGAACCTAAACTTGACGTTTCTTATTATAAAAAAGCCTCTAAACTGAGAGAAGAATGCGGTGCCGCTTGCGGGAATCAAAATTATGACTCTCTAATGATTCGCGGTTTAAAAGAAGAGTTAAATAAAAATCAAAGTTCCGATAATTTTATGGTTTTTCATTTGACGGGCAGTCACGGCCCTTTATATTCTTCAAAATATCCCGCGGAATTCGAAGTTTTTAAGCCCGCTTGCAAATCGGTAGATTTGCAGAAATGTTCTTCTCAGGAACTTATTAACGCATATGATAATACCATACTTTATACGGATTATTTCCTCCATGAGGTAATCTCTTTTCTCCGCTCTATCAAAAAAATGTCTTCCGTTATGATTTATATCTCGGATCACGGAGAATCTTTGGGAGAATACGGATTTTATCTGCACGGCGCTCCTTATTCAATGGCCCCCGATTTCCAAAAAAATATTCCGTTTATAGTATGGATGTCCGACGAGTTTAAAAAAAGAAGAAAAATTTCCGATTCGGATTTTAAAGAAATAAAAAATCTTTCTCAAGATAATATTTTTCATTCGGTTATGGGCGCTTTTTTGATGAAAAGCCCGGTTTATGAAAAATCCAAAGATATTTTCGCAAAAAGGTGATTACTATGATAAAAGATTTGTTTAAAAGAGCATGTACCGAAGTATGTTTGCCGAAGAAAATGCTTTATTGTTTTATCCCTATTTGTATTATTATGATGTTTTATCCTTCCGATATGAAATATTATCAATCGAGAGAGAAAAATAAGGGGATTTTCGTATATTCGATAGAACATTACGTAAGATATGTAAATACCGCGGCTCAAGCTATTTTACCGATAGTTTACAGAGATCCTATCGGCATAGCTCAGGCTTGTATGGTCGGAGCTTCGACTACTATTGCGGTTCACTCTTTAAAAAGAATATTCGATAAAATAACTATTTTCGGAACCAGACTGGGGGAGAGGCCTTATAATAAAAACAGTTCTCATAATGTACCTTCCGGACATTGCGCGATGGCTTCTTCGGCAATGTATTTCGTATATAGAAGATACGGATGTAAGCATCTATATTATCTTTTGCCTATCACCGCTTTGACAATGTATGCGAGATTCGCATTAAAAGCTCATACCGTTTCCGCCATAGCGTCGGGATGTTTGGTGGGAATAATAGCGGCGGCTTTCTTTACTTCCGAATATTTTTCAAAAAATAAGAAATAAAAAACCCCGCTTTAAGCGGGGTTTTAGAAAGATATATGCTATTACTCTTTTCTTTTTGCCAGATGTCTGTCTATATACATAAGGCTTCCGCGCGATTCGCCTATCATTTTTAGCTGCTGGACTACCGCGTCTGTTTGCGCTTCTTCTTCTACCTGCTCGCTTACAAACCAATTTAGAAGCTGAACGGCCGCATAGTCTTTCTCCGCCAAAGCTGCTTCCATCATTTTGTTTATTTCTTTGCTTACGGCTATTTCGTGATCCAATGCCGATTGAAAAACATCAAGAGCATTTTTATAATTCGCCGGAGGCTGCGGTACTTGGGAAACTTTAATATTTCCTCTCCTTTCTTTTAGATGATTATAGAATTTCAAGGCATGCTTTCTTTCTTCTTCGGCTTGAACTTCCATCCAGGAAGCAAAGCCCGGCAGATTTTGATTTTCAAACCATGCCGCCATCGCCATATACAAATGAGAGTTATAAAACTCCGCGTTCATTTGCTTGTTTAACATCTCTTCCATTTTTTTGTTAGGTATCATTTTTCCTCCTTTAATTTTTTGCCTATTATAACCAAATAGTAATCTTCCGTTTCGAAACCGGGAATACTAATCTTTTCCGGGAGTTTTGCTTTATCCCAAGGGATATCGTATATTTTTCCGGAGATTTTGTCTACAAAGTGATGATGGGGGGATATTACCGGGTCATAAATAAATCTTCCGCTTTTTATGGCTCTCTTTTTGGCAAGACCTTTCTTGGCCAATAGTTCCAATGTGTTATATACCGTAGCTCTGGAAATATAAGAAAACTTTTTTTGTATTTTTAAAAGCAGATCTTCCGCGGAGGGATGGTCGAAGCTTTCAAAAAATATTTCGGCTACGGCCAATCTCGTCATAGTGGGTCTTATTTTTTTGCTTTTAAGGGCTTCGGCTATTTTGTTCATATTTTTATTATACATCTAAATTTAGACATTGTCAATAGTTTTTGATATATCGGACTTGAAAATTACTTTAAATTGCGTATAATATCGTAATATGATTAAAATTCTCTTTTTGGCTTTATTTTCTTTAAATTTAGCCTCTTTTTGTCAGGAGAATTATTATCTGTTAATCTCGAGAGACGAGGCTTTTATTTCGCAAATAAGCGAATTTTCCGATATAGTCTACGATTCGGGAAGAACCAGAGCGGTAAAACTTAAAAAACCTTTATCCGATATTCCATCGGATATTAAGGTATTTTTAAAACCGGTAAAAATAGGCGAGCTTTACAATGCTCCGGCGGATCATATTTCAAAAAAAGCTTTTAATAAAGAAATATCCGATTTGATTTCGACGATAAATCTTTCGACTTATAAGTCTTATGTCGAAAACATAACATACTCGGGCAAACGTAATACGGGGGGATTGGATCTATCTTCCGATTCGGGAAATAGAAAAACGGCCGATTTTATATGGGAAAAATTTTCTTCTTTCGGTTATAAAACGGAAAAACATTGTTATAAAGACAGAAAAGCCGATAAGGAATGCAATATTATAGCCAGAACTAAGGGGAATTTTGAGAATAAAAGAAAAATAGTAATAGTAGGTCATTTTGATTCCGTCGGATATCAGGATGCCGGAGCCGACGATAATGCTTCGGGAGCCGCGGGCGTGCTGGAGTTGGCAAGAGTTTTTTCCCAATATAAAACGGAAAGAGAATTGATATTTGCCGCAGTTAACGGAGAAGAAAATTCCATAGCCGGCACATACGCTTTGATAAACAGATTTAAAGAGACCGGAGATTTGGGAAAAATAGATTTTGCCGTAAATATGGATATGATAGCTTGGAATAAAGACGGAATAATAGAAATAGAAACAAACAAAGAGTTTAAGGCCAAAGCCGAAGAGGTCGCTTCTTTGGCAAAAACTTATACGTCTCTAAAACCTTATATTGCCATGCCGGCTTGGGGCAGCGATCATGTTCCTTTTTTGGAACAAGGAATTTTTTCATATCTTTCCATAGAGCATTGGCAGGATCATAATCCGTGCTATCATAAGTCTTGCGATAAAATAGATTCCCTTAATTGGAATTATGCTCTGGAAATTTTAAAACTTAACGCCGCGGTAATAGCGGAAAATAAATAATTTTGATTGGCGCCCTCAAGGGGATTCGAACCCCTGATCTCCGCCTTGAAAGGGCGGCGTCCTAGGCCTCTAGACGATGAGGGCGTAAGGAATATTTATAGTTTACAATTTATTTTAGTATAATGTCAAATTGAGGGTTTATGGAAGAAAATATTCAAAATGAACATAAAAATTCGAGTATTAAACCGCCTGAGGCAGGAAATCAAAATTGCGTATCCGAAAATGAAAAATTATCCGTCGAAATAGAAAGAATAAGAAAAAGACAGAAAGTTTTAAGAATTTTTGTTTTTGTTTTGGCTTTTATTTCAGTAAGCGGAATATTGTTCGTGTATTGGTTTTATAAAAAAATTAACGAATACAAACCTTTTGTCGAAACGGCGGCGGAAATGGCGAGACAGTCTTCCGAGTTTATGGAAGCAAATAAAATTCAAAATCAATCTTATTCTCAATCTATTTCTTCTCCGTCCGCTTATTCTCAATCTTCTTTTTCCGGCTCTTCTCTTTCGATGATAAGTTTCGGTCAAAGCGCCGCCGAAGCCGCCAAAGACCCGGAGAACCGTCAGGAAATGGAAAAAGTGATAGACGAATATAAGGAAACGCCCGAAATGCAAGCCATGCTGGAAGAATTTAAAAAAGATCCCGAACTTTCCAAAATAATGGAAGGCGCCAAAGGGGAAGACCCTTCGGCAATGATGAAGAAAATAAACGATCCGGCCGTAATGAAAAAGGTTATGGACAAAATGATGAAAAATCCGCAATTTATGACGACTATGATGAAAATGGCTTCGGATCCCAGAGTGATGAATGCCGTAAAAAATCAAAAATCTTCCGTAGGTTCTCAAAGCGAAAAAAAATAAGCAGCTTTTATTTTAGTATAGATTTCATTCGTCTCATAATTAGCAATTTTCTTCCATACATCTACGCCCCTATCCGTTTCCCTCTAATCATCCGATCCTCTGGTCATCTAATCCTCTACATGCTCGCTTGCTATTCTCGCCGCTAAAAAGCCGCTTAACAATGTCCTCAAAATTTAGCCCATAGCTTTCGGCAATTTCTCGCCGGCCCGATTGGGAAACCGGTCCCGTCGGTTTCCCCCGATAAATCGGGCCCCCCTTCGGATACGGGCCGTCTTCAAAACCGCCGAAAGCTTTTTCGTACGACTATACTCTTTACATCTATCGTATTATATTTTTCGGATCGAAAACGCAATCTCACTTCTTTTCCAATCTTCTATTCATCTAATCGTCTAATCTTCTTTTTGCCGTACATCCACGCATCTATACATCTAAGTCTCTACTTTAGGCATTTCTTAAAAGCTTAATATTTGATATATTATTA
>JAAYVI010000074.1 GCA_012517235.1 Elusimicrobiota bacterium
GACTCCGTTATGGGTTTGTGCGTTTTGGCCATATCGAGCGACGGGAATGTAAGTTTAGAAGAAATATAATCACCTCAGGTTTTGTAAAATATATTTCTTAGGAGAAATATATGAAAAAAATATTTTTTATGATTCCGCTTTATTTTTTGTGTTTATATGCTTCGGCTCAAAATAAAGTTTGGAAAGATTCGGCGGAACTTTCATACGTGAAAACTTCCGGTAATTCAAAAACGGAGACTATTTCGGCTAAAAATACTTTTAATTACGAATGGCAAAAAGCGATTCTGGATCTTTCTGCCGGCGGGCTTGGTACAAAAAACGACAAAGACATTACGGCCGAACAATTTTACGCTTCAAAAAAAGTAAGTTTGAAATTATTCGGTAAAAATTACGCTTTCGAAAAAGTTTCATGGGATAAAAACAGATTTTCGGGCATAAAAGACAGATGGGATTTTTCCTTGGGTTTGGGTAGAAATATCGTAGATAAGGAAAAAGACAAATTATCTTTGGAAGCCGGCGGCGGTTATATTTTCGAAGACAGGGTTTATCCCGAAGAAAACAAATCTTTCGGAACTTACAGAGGATATTTGAAATATTGGAGGAAACTGTCGGAAACGGCGTCTTTCGGCCAGGATTTTGAGTACCTTGGTAATTTAAAAGATAGTTCCGGCTATAGGATGAACGCGGAAACTTCGCTTATAACTTCCATAAACAGTCATTTTTCTCTTAAGGCTTCCTATTTGTGGAAATATCTTAATTCTCCGGTTAAAGGTTTCAAAAAAACAGACACCTTGACCGGAATATCTTTGATAGTCAATTATTGATCCCGGGAGGTTTTTCGTGAAGATACCTTTTCATTTTAAAGTATTAATAGGTTTCATTTTGGGAATATTGTTCGGCCTTTATTTTAAAAACGATAAAGTTTTGGAGATAAAAATTAACGAAGACGTTAAAATTATCAAAGACATAGAATCTATTTCTTTATGCTCTCATGAGTGTTTGGAATTTAAACAAGCGGAAATTAAAAAAGAAATTATTAATTTGGATAAAAAGATAAAAAGCAAAGATTTTAAAACACTTTCTTTTAAATTTTCAGGCCGCGAAGAGATTTTTTCGATTCAAGATATCAAATATTTGAAAGTTAAAAAAAATATTTACGACTTATTTGAAGTCATAGGAAAAATTTTCATAAGACTTCTTCAGATGATCTCCGTGCCGCTTGTCGTAGCCTCTCTTATAAGCGGCGTAGGTAGCATAGGCGATATGAATAAGTTTAAAAAAATGGCTTTTCTTACTTTTTCTTTTTATTTCGTATCTACCGTAGCGGCAATAGTTTTGGGACTTGTTTTGGTTAATTTGTTTAAGCCGGGGGTGTCGGATTCTTTTACCGCTTCTTCTTTCGCTTTTTCTTCCGCCGTAAACGCCGGTTTTGATTTAAAGACATTTTTGATAGATATGGTTCCTCAAAATCCTTTTAAAGCCATAGCCGAAAATAATATGCTTCAGATAATATTTTTCTCCATTTTTGTAGGAGTTGTCCTTAATTCTTCGGATAAAGAGAAAGTGAAAACTTTTTTATCTTTAACCGATACGGTTTCCGAAATAATGATAAAAATAGTGATAAACGTAATGAAGATAGCCCCGATGGCCGTTTTTTGTCTGATATCTTCGGTTATCGCCGATGCGGGAAGCGATATGATAAGAAAAATGTTTTTTTATATGGGCGTAGTAATAGGCGGACTTTTAATTTATCTTTTCGGCTTTTATTCCATTTACATTAAATTTTTATCTAAAACTTCCGTTTTTGAATTTTTCAAAGGAGTAAAAGACGTTATGGCGGTTGCTTTCGGCACAAGTTCCAGCGCGGCCGCTTTGCCCGTTAATTTCGAATGCTGCGAGCAGAATCTAAAAGTTCCAAAAAGCGTGACGGGATTTGTTTTGCCTTTGGGGGCCACCGTAAATATGAACGGTACGGCGATGTATCAAGCCATAGCCGCCGTTTTTATAGCTCAGATATACGGAATAAATCTTTCTTTATACCAGCAAACGGTCATAGTGGTTATGGCCGTGGCTGCGGCGGTAGGATCGTCGCCGATTCCGGGTGTGGGGATAATAATGCTTGTTATGATTTTAAATTCGGTGAATATTCCCATAGACGGAATAGGAATAATAATAGGCGTAGACAGAATACTGGATATGTTTAGAACGGTAGTAAACGTTACCGGAGACAGCGCCGCCTGCGTTATAATAAAGGATAGAATATCCGAAACCAAATAGCTAAAATTTAGTTTTTAATTCTCAAGAAAAATTTTTTTAAAAATCTTTTGGCTTTTGCGGATAAAAGAAAACATAAGAATACAGAAAACGGCAATTTTTTATCCTTCCTTTTATAAATTGGTATTTAAATACCAAATTGACTATTAAAGTCTAACTTTATAGAATATATTTGGGATTAATCCCGGGAGATTTTATGTGGAATTATACGGAAAAAGTTTTCGACCATTTTAAAAATCCGAGAAATGTCGGGGAAATAGAAAATCCCGA
>JAAYVI010000075.1 GCA_012517235.1 Elusimicrobiota bacterium
AGCGGTAAAAATTTTAAAACTTCAAGAGTTAAATAATTCAGCAAGTATAATTACGGATGAGATTAAAAAAGTATGAAGATTTTATTTTTAACCGAAGGCGGAAAAAATATAGGTTTTGGGCACATAACCAGATGTATTGCTTTGTCGGACGGATTTAGGGTAAAAAAAATAAATTCTTATTTTTTAATAAATGGAGACAAAACGGTTATTGAACTATTAAAAGGTAAAAAGTATAAGTTGTTTAATTGGATTAAAAATACTCAAAAAACATTCGAAATACTAAAAAATTACGATTTTGTGGTTATTGATTCTTACCTCGCTCCTAAAAAACTATACGATAAAATATCCGAAATTAAAAACGGAAAACTTCTAATGATAGACGATTATAGAAGAATAATTTATCCTCCCGGCATAGTTGTAAACCCTTCGATATATGGTGATAAATTAAAATATCCTAAAACCAAAGGAGTTAAATATCTTTTAGGTCCAAAGTATATAATTTTAAGAAAAGAATTTTGGAATGTTCCTAAGAAAAAAATAAATAGAAAAATTAAGAATATATTGGTTACATTCGGCGGCGCGTCGACGGAAGAGTTTATAAATAAAATAGGGAATTTTATAAGGCAGAATTTTAAAAGTGTTAAAATATATGTAGTTAATCCAAATAAAAAGAAACTAACTGCAAAGCAAATGTTGAAACTTATGCTTAAAGCAGATTTATGTATATCGGGCGGGGGGCAAACATTGTATGAACTTGCAAGAGTAGGTGTTCCGACCATAGGCATATGTTTTGCGGATAATCAATTACTAAATTTAAAGTATTTTGAAAAATATGGTTTTTTGAAATTTGCTGGTTGGTATGATGAAAAAGATGTATTATCAAAATTATTAAATAAAATAAGAGAAACAAAAAAGATAAAAGATGTTTTTTGGATTAATTTTAATAATCACCCCCTTTTATTATTTATTAGAGAGATTATATATATATCAATGTTAAGAAATATAAATATACGAAAAGTAAAAAATGGCGACGTTTGGGACATCTATAAAATTTCTAATGACCCATTGGTAAGAAAAAATTCTTTTAATTCTAAAAAAATTACTAAAAAAGAACATGCAAATTGGTTTAAGAATTTAGATAAAGATAAGTTTTTTGTTGCACAATATAAAGATAAAATAGTGGCACAAGTAAGATTTAAAGAAACCAAAGAAGGAGATATCATAAGTATAAGTTTGGATAGTGAATATAGAGGATTTGGATTATCCGATTATATATTGAATGAAACTTTAAGTCTATACCAGAAAAAGTTTTCTAAAAAAAAGATAATAGCCTACATAAAACAAGAAAATATAAGTTCTGTTAAATTATTTGAAAAAGTTGGTTTTAAAAAAGTAGGATTAAGAAAAATTAATAGCGTTTTAGCCCATAAATATGTATATGAATAAAGTTTTCATTATAGCAGAAATTTCCGCAAATCATAATCAAAATTTTGATTTGGCGGTTAAAACTATTAAAGCGATAAAAGAATCGGGTGCCGATGCGGTAAAAATTCAAACATATACTGCGGATACTTTAACAATAAATTGTCATAACAAATATTTTCAAATTAACAAAGGAACTTTATGGGATGGACAGACCCTGTATGATTTATATAAAAAAGCTTATACTCCATGGGAATGGCAGCCAAAGTTAAAAAAAATAGCGGAAGATTTAGGACTTATGTTTTTTTCTACACCTTTTGATAAAACAGCGGTAGATTTTTTAGAAAAAATGAAAGTTCCGATATATAAAGTCGCTTCCTTTGAGATAACCGATATTCCTCTGATAGAGTATATAGCATCAAAAAAGAAACCGATAATAATATCTACGGGAATAGCCGAATTAAAAGATATAGAAAAGGTGATTAAAGCGTGCAAAAGAATGGGAAATAATGATATAACACTTTTAAAATGTACCTCAGCGTATCCTGCGCCTTACGAGGAGATAAACCTTTTAACTATACCGGATATGATAAAGAGATTTAAACTATCTATAGGATTATCTGACCATTCTATGGGTTGGGAAGTGCCGGTCGCGGCCGTTTCTTTAGGGGCAAAAGTTATAGAAAAACATTTTATACTTGATAGGAAATTAGGCGGTCCCGATTCCGCTTTTTCAATGCAACCGAATGAGTTTGCCGAGATGGTAAAGGCGATAAGAAATATTGAAAAAGCTTTAGGAAAAGTCTCTTACAAATTATCGGCAAAAGTAAAAAAAAGCAGAATATTTTCAAGGTCTTTATTTGTAGTTGAAGATATTAAAAAGGGTGAAGTTCTTACAGAAAAAAATATTCGTTCGATAAGACCGGGATACGGTCTTCACCCGGAGTATTATTACAAAGTTTTGGGTAAAAAATCCAAAGAAAATATTAAAAAAGGAACTCCTTTAAGTTTAAAGATGGTTTATTTATGATTGATATAGCTTTAGTGGTAGATCATAAATGGCGCGATCTGCCGGGAATGGTTTTGCTTTCGGATATATTGAAGAAAAAATACGGTTTTTCTGTCAAACTTATTCCCTATAATTTGTGGGAAAAAACTTTAATATTTGATAAGCCAAAAATTTTATGTGTTAGTATTTTATACGGCAAAAGAGGGTTGAAAATTATAGAAACCTGTAAGCAAACCGGCGCAAAAATAGCGATTTTAATGACAGAAGGAAGGCCTAATACTATTGATTCTTTGAAATATTCTACGGGACCGGAATCTAATTCGAAATATGCGGATTTATGGATATGTTGGAGCGAAACCGTAAGAAACTATATGTTGGAAGAAAAAGTTTTACCGCAAGAAAAACTGCCGGTTTTAGGATGTAACAGATTTGATATTTACTTTGGTAGTTATAAAAAACTTATACAAAATAAAAAAGACTTTCTCATTAAATATGGGCTAAATCCCGATATGCCGGTTATAAGCTGGGCTACGAATTTTACTCACGCAAAATTTTTCAAAAACAATACTAAATTTATGCTAAATGACTGGAAGGATTTGGGACTAACAAAATATAAATCCTATTCCGACCCTTTAGGAGTTGCAAAGGATGATTATTTTTGCAGAATAGAAAGTTCTAAGATAATTAAGGAATATTTAAAAAAACATAAAAATCTTCAGCTTATGATTAAACCTCATCCGGCCGAAGACCATAGTTTTTATATTGATTTTGCTAATGAATGTAATAAAGAGCTGGGAGGTAAAAGAGTTGCTTTTATAGGTTTTGAATATATTTGGGATGTTTTAAATGCAACTGATGTACATATTCATAGATTATGTACTACCGGCATAGAAGCATGGTTTCTTGATAAGCCTTCAATAGAACTGCATATAAAAGATTATCTGCCTTGGTCTCTTTCTTTGGACGGATCCGCATCCGACGGTGCTAAAGGTAATGACATGGCTTTAAATGAAAAACAATTTTTTGAAATTACGGATTTTTATCTTAATGGCGGAAAACCTGCTTCTGATAAAATGATATATAGGAAAAAATATATAAAAAAATGGCTTTATAAAGTGGACGGATTTCGCAGCGAATCTTATGCGGAAGCAATAAGCCAACTTTTCGAAAAGGAAGAAATAAAAATAAAAAATCCCCATATTAAAGGTAATGCGGATTTATATTTGAAAGGTTTAATTAATACCGTCTTAGGGCCTTCTCCTAAGCAAGCTTTAAAAATATGGAAAAAAGATAAAATAGACGATATAGGACATGTCGATAAAATAATAATGAAAAAGGATATTTTGCTTTGGGAAAAGAAAATAGATAATTTGAGGAGAGATTTATGAAAGAGAAAACTAATATACCTAAGGTTATAGCGGAAATAGGATGTAATCATAAGGGGGATATGAAAATTGCCAGTGAAATGATAAAGATAGCGGCCGAATTTTGCGGAGCGGATATTGTTAAATTCCAAAAAAGAACCCCGAAAGAATTGCTTACTAAAGAGGAATACGATGCCCCTCATCCTAATCCTCAAAACTCCTATGGCAAGACTTATGGAGAGCATAGAGAATTTTTAGAGTTTAATGTCGAACAGCATAAAGAACTTAAGAGATTATGCGAAGATTTGGGAATCGTCTATTCTACGTCCGTTTGGGATTTGACTTCCGCTAAAGAAATAGCTTCCATTAATCCTAAACTTATAAAAATCCCTTCGGCGTCTAATCTTAATTTTAAAATGCTTGATTATTTATGCGATAATTATGGCGGTGAAATTCATCTGTCCTTTGGGATGACTACTCGCTCGGAAGAAGAAAAAATTATTTCTTTTTTTGAAACTAAAAAAAGAAATAATGATCTTGTAATATATTCATGTACTTCGGGATATCCTGTTCCTTTCGAAAAAATTTGTCTCTACGAAATTCTAAGGATTAAAAAAGATTATTCTTCGAGAGTTAAAGGGATAGGCTTTTCCGGACATCATCTTGGCATAGCGGTAGACATAGCGGCTCTTACTTTAGGTGCCCAGTGGATAGAAAGGCATTTCACTTTAGATAGGACATGGAAAGGTACCGACCATGCGGCTTCTTTGGAGCCCGACGGACTTAGAAAACTTGTTAGAGATATTAGAAATGTTCATAAGTCTCTTTGCTATAAAGAAGAAGAAATTCTTGATATAGAAATGGTACAGAGAAAAAAATTAAAAAGAATATGAAAAAGAAACTAAAAGTTTTGGCGTTTATCCCGGCTCGGGGAGGGTCTAAAGGTATTCCGGGTAAAAATATAAAATTTCTTGCGGGAATTCCGTTAATTTCACATACGATTAAGGCGGCATTTGACTGCGGCTGTGCCGATAAGGTTGTCGTATCTACCGACGATGAAAAGATAAAAAAAATTTCACAAGAATTCGGAGCTGCTGTAATAGATCGTCCTGCTCATTTGGCACAAGACTCATCTCCGACGGAACCAGCTATACTTCACGCCCTTTCGGAATTGAAAAAAAAACAATCATATATCCCGGATGTGGTAATACTCTTGCAGCCTACTTCTCCTCTGCGTACCGGCGAAAATATAAAAGAAGCTTTTATTAAATTCGTAAAAACAGGCGCAGACTCTCTCTTAAGCGTGTCTAAAAACCATATTTTTCTTTGGAAAGAAAAAGGAAATTTTGCTTTTCCGATAAATTATGATTTTTTACATCGTCCGCGAAGGCAAGAAATGAATCAATATGCTGAAAATGGAGCCATATATATTACCAAAAGAATGATATATGAAAAATTATCTTGCAGACTTGGCGGCAAGGTTGCGATTTATGAAATGTCTCAGGAATCGTCTATTGAGATTGATTCCATATTTGATTTTAAAATTTGCGAGGAAATGTTTTCCTCATCTTTGCATAATAATAGTTTGATATCTGTTGCCAATAAAATAAAAATGGTGCTTACCGATGTGGACGGTGTTTTAACCGACGGGGGGATGTATTACGGCAAGGATGGAGAGGCGTTTAAAAAGTTCAGCACATTGGACGGTATGGGAATATCTATGCTTATGAAAGAGGGTTTTGTGGTAGGAATTATAACAGGAGAAAATTCTCCTTCAGTGGCTAAAAGAGCGGAAAAATTAAATATCAAAGAATTATATTCCGGTGTAAAAGATAAGTCGGTTGTTCTTGAAAAGCTTCTTCATAAATATAAACTTAAAAAAGAACAGGTTGCCTATATCGGAGACGATATAAACGATTTAGGAATTATGTCATGCGTGGGGATGCCGTGCTGCCCTTCTTCCGCCCAACTTGATGTGAAAAAAAATGCAAAATTCATCACAAATGCCAAAGGAGGAGAAGGAGCATTTAGGGAGTTGTCCAATCTGCTGATTTCTGCAAAATATAAATGAAAAATACTGTAATAGGGAATACTCTCCTTAATATATTGGGTAAGATTTTTAACTATATTCTTCAGTTAGTCCTTATAACTTATTTAATAAAAACGCTGGGAGTAGAAGAATATGGCGTATTTGTTCTTGCCGTAGCTCTTATAGGGAATTCCAATTTATTGGAGGCCGGTTTCGGTCTTTCTTCTACTAAATATATAGCCGAATACAATGCTAAAAAAGATATTGAAAGCATTAATAAGGTAATAGCGACAAATTTTATAATAAACACCTTTATGGCTTTATTTTTTGCGTTTATACTCTTATTAATAAATGAATTTTATCTTGGCACCATATTTAAAATCTCGCCCGTATTGCTGTATAAGGCTAAAATTTCAATAAGAATACTTATCGTTCTTTCTTTTATAGAATTTTGGGTTGTCGGATTTATACGCGTTATGGAAGGTTTTCAAAATTATTTTTATGCGAGATTAATGGAAAATATTAAATGGTTTTTCAGGTTTATTCTTATATTTATTCTTTTTAAATTTGAGAAAGGATTAATTCCCGTATGTTGGGCTTATCTTTTTGCCGGAATTATTGAACTTTTTACAATATGGTATATTTCTTTGAAACTTCATAAAGAAATAGATATGGATTTTAGAAAATTTGATTTCAATATCCTTAAAATTAATTTTAATTTTAGTATTTGGATTATAATTTCAAAACTTTCCTCTCTTATAATGTATCGTCTAAACACTATTGTGCTTGGAATATTTGTTGAGACAAGTTATATTTCGTATTACAATGTGGCGTCAAAGATATATGAACTTTTAAAATATGGCATATCGCTTCTTTCTTCGGCTATAATCCCCGTCGCTTCGGAATTAAAGGCTAAAAATGAGGATGATAAATTAAGAAAGCTTTTTCTCAAGTCAACATATTATACGGTAGTAATATGTTCGCCTTTTATACTTTTTTTAAGTTTTAACTCTTCGGCCGTAATAAAGATATGGATGGGAGAAGGTTTTGAGCCGTCTTTTATAATCGCTTCGATACTTTCATTTTCCTTGTTGCCGGTACTCTTTTCTTCGTCCGGCGCCGAGATTTTTGCGGGGATAGGGAAAATAAAGGATCTTGTAGTATATAGCTTGGTGTCCTCTATAGTCGGATTTTTATTAATGATTTATATGATAAATCATTATAAACTTCTCGCGGTAGCTTGGGGAAGTTTTTTAGCGTCATTTCTCGTTTCTTTCGGATATTTGAAATGTTTTTTAAAATATTTTGGTATTAGTTTTTTTGTTTTTTTAAAAGAACTTATAAAACCTTTGTTTTTAATATTTTTTCTAAGTTTGATTATATTTTTAAACAGAGGAATATCTTTTTTCTTTTTTATGATTCCATGTTATTTCATTTTTTCTTATTTTGTAATTTTTCATAATGAAGATAAAAGTTTAATAAAAAGTCGCTTATGAACGAAGAAATTAAATTGAAGAATAATATGTTATCTTTTAAGGTATTTTTATGGTTCTCTTGTTTGTTTTATACCATAGCTTTTTTTTATGGAGTTATTCCGATATTCAAAGTTAATGCTCCTTTTGTTATTCTTATATCCAGAGATATAATTTTCTTGCTATTGATAAGTTTTTTCTTTTTTTCAACAGGATTTAAAAGTCTTTTTTATTATCTTAAATCGAATTTATATTATTCTAAGTTTTTAAAGATTTTCTATATATGGCTTGCTGTAAATATTTTATATGGACTTGTTTATATGTTTTTAAAAGACCCTTTTGATATTTTACATCACCATTTTCGTAATATACTTTTTTATTCTTTGTTTATACCTTTCATTCCGTTTTTTATTAGAAGAAAATATGATATACAGGAGATTGAAAAAACAATAATAAACATATCTTTAATAGTTTCAGCTTTCGGTATAGCAACAAGAGCTTTTCGTGAATATTTGGACCTGACATGGGACGGAAGGATTATTTCTACTATGGGAGATCCTAATAATCTTGCCATACTTATATCTTTATCATTGTTGCTTTTATCGTTTTCATCCGTATATCCTATATTTTTAAGGTTTTTATTTTCTATTTTTTTATGTATCGCCTTTGTTTTGGCTAATTCCGTTACGGCTTTTTTAGTTATTTCTCTGGCTTTTTTATTATTTTTTTTAAAAAAATATGGGTATAAAGGTCTTATTTTGGTTCTTATTGTGCCATTTGCGATTTTATTTTTTGCATTTGCTGTCAAATATATTTCTTTAAAAAGTTTTTCTTTGACTTTTACCGATTTTTCTAATACGGATAAATATATGTCTGATAAGATAGCAAATATAGCCTATTATAAACTTGGCGGTAATTTTTTTGATATCGATAAATATAAAATTTCAATAAAAGATAAGCCGAGGACGCTTTATAGAAGAGAGGAGCAATTTGCCCTCCTTAATCATGGATTAAAATATGTTTGGTTGGGCGATTTGAGTAAAAAAAATTATTTGAAATATGATAATCAATATATGAATTTTTTATACAATTTCGGTTTTTTTATGTTATTTATTC
>JAAYVI010000076.1 GCA_012517235.1 Elusimicrobiota bacterium
CTGTTGCCTTTTAAGTCCGCCAAAATTTTTACATCTCTCCTAAGATCTCTATTGGCGGATTTGATTTCGTTTAAAGCTTTTTCGGCGAAGTCAAAAGAAGCGTGAGAAAAATTTATTCTTATTATGTCGGCGCCGTTTTTTATCATTTGGCGTATGATATTTCTTTCGATAGACGCCGGTCCGAGAGTCGCTATTATTTTGGTTTTTACCATGTTCTAATTATACAAAAAGATAAAAGCCCCTCTCCCGCCTAAGGCGTTTGAAGGGCTTTTCCCGTTAAAAATATTTTTTATCAATAAGAGACTTTACATCTCCTTCTTTTGGAGATGAGATAGTTTCCGTCGCCGAGATTTATTCTCGCCGTAAGCTGATGATTGCCCGGAGTTATATTATGCCAGTCATACCACCAGTATCCTACCGAATGCCTGCAGTTTTGCCAGGGCTGATCGTCTATTGAGATCTCTACGTTAAGGCAATTGCTGGCGCCTATTCTCACCGTATAATTATTAGACGATATGGTTTCCAGATTTTTCGGATAATCTATAACCACATAGTCCTGATTATTATTGTTTTCGGCTTTTTTTAAGGCCGGTTTCTTTTTTAACGCTAACTTTACCATTTCTTCCTCCGTTTCGGGAGCTTTCTCGCTATTAAGCGCGCAGATCCTTTCCGCCAGTTTTTTCAGAGTCTTTTCGAGATCTTTCTTTATATGTATTCTTATAACTCTTCTGTTCTTTTCCTTAAGGGCTTGGAAATCTCCCAGGGCCTGGGCCATGTGGAGCTGCCAGAAAGTATACTTTTCCCCTTCTATTTTTATATCTTTTTTGGATTTATAAGTCAAGATTAAAAATACTCCGTTATCCTTGCCTCCTTTGAAAAGCTGCCCGGTAGAATGGAGATATCTGGGGCCGTAGGAATAAAAAGAGGCGCTTGCGGTAGCTTTTCTTATTTCGGTTATGAGAGAAGATAAGAGCTTTTCGTTTAAAGGCGAAGGTTCCAGATACGCCAAGGCCGCAAAATATTCGTTTTCTTTAAGAGCGGAAAAAATTTCCCAGAATATATCTTCGTAATTCTTTATTTTGCCTTTTACGGAATTTTTCAAGGCGTCGGATATATATACGGCCGCTCTTTGAGAATCGAAAACCGGTTTTTCGGTTTCAAGTTTTCCTGTCTTTACAAACCTTTCCAGAGTTTTATTCGTTAGCGTTTTGGATAATTGAACGTCGGGCTGATCGAAAGGATTTATTTTGAGAATCGCTCCAGCCGCGGCCGTAGCCGCTTCCCAATAATAGAATTGAGCGGCCAAATCGTAGGGATCTTTTAAAAATAACCTGAGAACGGGAAATCCCGCTTGAGAAAGTTTATTTAAAGAATTTTCGTAATCTTGAGCCGAGAAGTTTTCGAATTCCAATGTAACAAAAGCTCTGTCATTCTGATATAAAGACGGTTGAGCGGGATAGTCTTCGCATACCGGAATTATCCCGGTCCCTTCTTTCCCCGTGCTTTCTGCGACAAGCTGTTCTATCCAGAGTCCGAGAGTCTTAAGTTTTTTAGATAGAATTAATGTAAGTTTGTCTCTGCCTTTAAGACAGTTTTCTCCCATAAAAGAGCCCAAAGCCATAGCCGGATTTGAAAAAGAAGAAGAAAGAGACTCGTCGGCTGCGGCGCAAGCTTTCTCTACGAGTTTCGATACGTCGGCTCCGCATAAAGCCGCAGGAACAAGTCCGAAATAGGAAAGAGCGGAAAATCTTCCTCCTATGTCGGAAGGGTTTATGAATATTTTTGCAAACTTTTTGGATACGGCCAATTTTTCCAAAGAAGTTCCTTTGTCGGTTATAGCTATGAAATTTATTCCCGGATTTTTTACTCCCGATTTTTTAAGTTCCGAATAAAAATATGCGAATTGGCTGTTGGGTTCGACCGTCGATCCCGATTTGCTTGCGAATATAAAAATAGTTTTTTTTAGATTTACTTTAGATCTTACTGTATAGACGGCGCAGGGATTGGTAGTATCTAAAACATGAAGTTTGGGCCATCCTGTTTTTTGGAATAAAGTTCTGTAGACTTCCGGAGCCAGGCTTGATCCTCCCATTCCCAGAAGAACCGCGTCTTCAAAACCGGATTTTTTTACGCTTTCGGCAAATTTTTTTATTTCTTCGGTTTTGTTTTTCATTTTGTAAGGTACGTCTACCCAGCCCAAAGAATTTTTTATTTGAATTTTGCTTTCGGGGTCTTCTTTCCATAAAGAAGGATCTTTTTCCTTTAATCTGTCCGCGAAATTCAAAGAGCTTAATTTTGATATGTTCATTTTTTCCCCCTTAACGATATTTCTTTCTTTAATTGCCGATTCGTTTTTTTTGTTTTCCACCATTTTCAACAGAGCATTATGAGAAGCTATGAATTTTTCAACGCCTTGCTTTGTTAAGTCTTCGGAAATTTTTTCAAGATCTATTCCTAAAAAAGACAAATCCGAAACCGTTTTTTTCGCTTGAGCTATTCTAGAGTATATATCTTCGTCGTTGAAATATCCGGAACCGTCGAAGTCCTCTATCGCGTCTTCCGGCGCTGTATTTATTGTCGCTGGTAAAGCGAGCTGAGATATGTAATAAGATTTTGGAATGGACGGATTTTTCGCTCCGGTAGAAGCCCAGAGAAGTTTTTGAATCCCTTGGTTTAAGCGGCTGCCGTTTAAGAAAAAGTTTAAGTATTTTTCATAGGCCAAGATAGACCATGAGACAGCGGCTTTGCCTTTAAGAGAAAGAATCATATTTATTTCGGCCGGATCTTTGGATGCGGCGGCTTTTTCGTCCAAAGCCGAGTCTACCGCCGAATCTATTCTGCTTACGAAGAAACTTGCGACGGAAAAAGGTTTCTTTTTAACTTGATCGGTCAAAGTTTCTTTTAGAGCTTCGTCGTAAGTATTGATAACTTTTTGATAAACCGAAGGAGAAAAAATTAAAGTGAAATTTACTCCTATGCCTTTGGTTAAAAGAATTTTACCCGCTTTAAGTCCGCTTTCGGTAGCCGGAATTTTTATCAAAAGATTTTCCCTGCCCGCTTTTTCATAGAGCATTTGGGCTTCTTTTAAAATGCTTTCCATATCGAAAGAAAATAAAGGCGATACTTCCAAACTTACGAAACCGTCTTCCCCAAAACTTTCTTCCCATACCGGTTTAAAAAAATCGCAGGCCATTTGTATGTCTTGTATCATTAAATCCGAAAGAATTTCTTCGCAAGAAATATTTTTTCCGCTTAGAACCGATATTTGAAAATCGTAAGCTCCGCCGTTTTTTGACAAAGCTTTTTCGAATATGGAAGGATTGGAAGTCAATCCCGATACTAAATACTTATCTTTCATAGAAATGAGAAATCCGTTGGCAAACATTTCTCTGGAAAGATTATCAAGCCACAAAGATTGTTTTTTTTCTTTTAAAAGAGAAGTTATTCCCATTAAATCCCCCCGTCTTCTATTTTTTTTATTTTTTCAAGACGTTTAACATGTCTTTCTTCCCCCGTAAACCGAGCGTTTATGAAAGCCGATAAAAGATCTTTTGCCAATTCTTCTCCTATTATTCGCGATCCCAAACATAATACGTTCATATCGTCGTGTTCTACTCCTTGTCTGGCCGAATAAGCGTCGTGACAAAGCCCGGCTCTTATGCCCTTAAATTTATTTGCGGCTATGCAGGCTCCGACTCCGCTTCCGCATATTATAACGGCTCTTTGAGCTCTTTTTTCAATTATTTCTTCGGCCGCTTTTGCCGCGAAATCCGGATAGTCGGCCGGTATGTCGGGGCTATCCGTTCCCAGATCTTTTACTTCGTGCCCTTTTTGCGAAAGAAATTTGAGTAATTTTATTTTTAATTCGTATCCGGCATGATCGCTTGCCAAAGCTATTTTCATCTATCCTCCGTATTTTATATCTTTATGATATCTTCCGATTTTATCCAGCCTTTGATGCCTTGTCCTATAAGTCCTATTTCTATCCATTCTCCGGCTTCCGATATTATCTTTACGGGTTTCGCATTTTCCGCCGAAGCTATCAATTTAAAGTCTTCCCCCGGCCCGCTCATTATTCTAGCCTGAGAGTTTTTGATTACGGCTGCCGAATGAAAAACGGAATTTATTCTAAAAAAATAAAGCAAAGAAAAAATAACGGCCAAAGCGGCAAAAGAAACGGAAGCCGTCTTGGAGAAATTCTTGGCCTTTTCCAGAAAAAACAAAGAAGAAAAAAGGCAAAAAGTCCAAAAAGACAAGAAAGCGGCGGCTTTAATTTCGTTTAGAGATAAAAAGAAATATATTCTATAAACGAAGGAAGGGATGTCTTGAGGAAAAAGTCCCGCTTGAGTTTGAACGGATAGAAAATTCAGATTGTAGAATAAATCGGAATTTCTCGGATTTATTTCGAAAGCTTTCATATAATAAGCCAAGGCTCCGGCTTTATCTTTGAGTCTGTAAAGACAATTGGCATAATTATAAAAAGCGGAATAATCGTAAGGATTTTCGAGCGTTTGGGCGTAATAAAAATCGGCGGCCGCTTTAAAATCTCCTTTTTTGTAATACTCTTCCCCTTGAGAGCAAAAAGCGCTTGATACTAAAAATATAAAAAACGAAAAAAGAATTAAGATATTCTTCATTTTTTAGTTTCCTTTTCTATCATTTCGCTTAGAGTCGATACGCGCTGAGCTACTTCCGAGACTTTTTTTTCATTTAAACCGGAAGAAGCATAGTTTAAAAACTCTATCTCTTCCAATAGCGATTTTATTTCTCCCAAAGTAAATTCCGCCGCTTTAAATTTTGACGAATATAATTGTACTATTTTGTTTATGGGCAGAGAGTAAACATTTTCCCCTATCCTTGCGGTAAGATAGTCCGTTATGGCGTCGTAAATTAAACTCAAAGATTTATAAGGATTCGACGAAGCTTCTTTTTGAGCCTTTTTAAGAGCGGCTTGTAAAACCGAAGAAGCGTTTTTATAGGCATAAAAAGCGGGATTTCTTAATCTTTCGTAAACAGATCGGTTTTTTAAGAAAGAAAATATTAAGATAGAGCAGAAAAATAAATGCGCATATAAAGGGGCCGTCGATATTTTTCGAGCTATTTTTGCCGAAAGTCCGGCGGAAGGTTTTAATAAATATTTTATGTCCGAGCCCTTTATGTCGACTCCGGAATCGGCGGGCTTATCGGAAAAATCATAGGATTTTCCTCCTTCGCCTTTAAGAACTTTAATTTTTAGAGGAGAAGTTTCGATCGTTTCGTATTTTTTTGTGTCTATGTTAAAAAAAGAAAATTTTATGGGAGGAATTTCTTTTAAACCTTCTTCTTTAAACGATATTATATACGTAACTTTCTTTTCTCCGCCTATTATGTCGTCGTGTTTGGTTATGCTGTACGAAGAAAGACTGTCGTAAACTTTCACGCCTTCGGCCGAAAATTCCGGAACCGAAATATCTTTGAGATTTCCTTTGCCGGTTATTTTAAGAGTAAGATTGAGAGGCTCTCCGCTTTTTACTTCTTTTCTGTCTACTTCCCTGGATATAAAAAAATTACCGACGGCTCCGGAAAAATCCGAAGGAGGATTTTCCGGAAGAGGAATGATTTCCAGTCCCATATCTTTGGTATTTAGTTTTATCTCTTCGTAATTGGTAAATCCGGAAAAAAATTTCTGCATAAAGTTAGGATCGAAAGGATCTATGTCTTCTTCTTTTTGTACTTGAGCGGTTATCTCTATCGGACCTATTCTCGCTTTCCCGGCGTTAATGGCAAAAAGAGCCGTTTTAAGCTCGCTGTAATAATATTTGATGCCGTTTATGACCTGTTCTCCCGTTCTTACGGGAGGTAAGTCTTCCGAAAAAAGATTATATAATTTAGGTGGAAAATATTCCGGATTTCTTGCTATGGGAACGGCCGTGTAAAACTTAAAAGAAAGATTTATTTGTTCTCCCGGATAAGCCGTTTTTTTATCGGTTTCGGCTTTTACAAAAACCAGATTTTCCAAAGGGGTTCCTTTTGCCGGTCTGTTTTTAGGCTGAACCGACGTTCTTTGAGGCTGAGACGGTTGCGATTGATAAGCTTGCGAAGATTTTGCCGACGTAACGGTTATTTCTATTTCTTTTGTGAAAAACTTTTCTTTGCCGGTAAAAACGGATATCGGCGGAATAGAGGTCTTCCCGGCATATTTGGGAGTTAAAATATAAGAGTATTCTACCGAAGAACTTATTCTTCCGTTTATTATCGAAATACTCGTGGATCTTCCCGAAGATGATACGGAAAAATTGGCCATAGAAGGAATTTGAACCGTGGCGGAGTTAGCATTATCTCCGGAAACATAAACGGTAAGAATCAAATAATCGTTAAGAGGAACTATCTGCTTATTTACGGAAGCCGTGACTTCCGTAGCGGCATATGCGCCGCCAAACGAGCATATAAATAAAAGAATAAATATCGCAAGTTTACCAATCGTTTTTTTCATACTCGTCGGAAGATTGAGGAGAAGCTTTTTGTCTGTCGGCTTTTTTTCTGTTTTCCTTTTCTTTTTCTTTCATCATGTTAAGTATTTGCTCGGCTCTTTTTCTTTCGGGATTATCTTTATTTTTATTTTCCTGAGGTTTATTTTCTTCTTTTTTATCTTTGTCTTTTTCGTTTTCTTTATTTTGATCTTTGTTTTGTTGTTGATCCGAAGAACAAGAGTTTTTTTTGTTTTCAAGCAAAACCTGAAGATTGTATGCCGCCCTTTCGTCTTTCGGCGAAAGAATCAAAGCTTTTTTGTAGTTTTCCAGCGCCTTATCTTTGTCTTGAGACATATATCTGGCATTTCCCGCATTATAAAGAGCTTTGGCTTTTAATTTTTCGTCTTTTATCGATTCGAAAACTTCCGCCGCTTTTGAGTATTCTTCCATTTTATGCAAGGCGTTCCCCATATTGAACAGTATTTTGTCGTTTTGATTTTTTCCGTATGCTTTTTTATAATGACCGTAAGCTTCGGAATAATTTTCTTTTTTATAACTTTCGTTGCCTTTGGCCGCTTCGTCGTTTATTGTCAAAGAAAAAGACACGGAAGGAAGAAATAATAGAAGAAAAATAAAATTAACGGATTTGTTTTTTAAAAAAGACGAAAAGGAAAAAGAAACTTTTTCTTCCATAAGAATAAATTCTATCAAAATTAAAAGAAAGGCGATAAAAAGAGGTATTTGATATCTATTTTTATAAATGGAAAAATTTTTGGATTGAGAAGACGCTTTTTTTAAAGTTTCGGCAAAGCTTCTTATTTCTTCGCTTACGTTTTCCGGGGTTGAATATCTGAGATATTTACCTTTTGTGGCTTCGGCCACGGCTACCAAATGCTTTTCGTCCAATCGGCTCAAAACGGTATTGCCCATTTCGTCTTTTTTATATTCTCCGGTTTTGGGATCCTTTATAAGATCTCCTTCCGATGTTCCTATGGAAACGGTCATTATTTTAAGAGAAGACTTTTGAGCGGCCGATAAAGCTTCTTTGATTTCGTCTTTATGATGGTCCTCTCCGTCGGTAAATATAACCAGCAGCTTTTCACCCTCATATCTTGACATATATGCCGCGGCGGTTTTTATTAGAGCCGGAATATTGGTACCTTTGGCCGGAAGCATGTCTGGTTTGACGGAATCGGCGAAAAAGGACAAAGCGTCGTAATCCGAAGTCATAGGGCATTGTATATAGGGTTTCCCCTGAAAAGCGATAACCGCGAATTTATAATCGGAAAGTTCTTTGAAAAGATATTTTACGGCTATCTTTGCGCTGTCTAATCTGGAAGGTTTTATATCCGAAGCCGACATCGATAAAGACGTATCCAACGCTACCGCTATATTTCCGCTGAATCCTTCGCTTTGCGCAAACTCCCTTCCCCATTGAGGGCCGGAGGCGGAAAAAGCTATCAGGAAAATAGAGACAATCAATAATTTGTCTTTTAGATTTTTAAGAAAAAATACTTTTTCCGGAACAAGTCTGTAAATAGAGTCTTCTTTGAAAAGAGAAGAAATTATTTTTTCTCTCCTTAAAATAAGCTGAAAATATACGAATATTAAAACCAAAGAAAATCCGAAAAGCTTATATAAGATTTCCTGATCTTTAAATAAATTCATATTAAGGCACCGTCATAAAAAAAGTTTTTTCCGAAATTATTACCGCGGCCAAAATAAAAAATGCGGCTATGACAAAATTAAGATACAAATCGGAATATTCCGCTTTTTTCAAACTGTCAAACTTTGTCTTTTCCAAAGAATCTATTTCCCGATATATCTGCTGAAGTTCCGTAAAATTTGTCGCTCTGTAATATTTTCCTCCGGTTATTTTTGCTATTTCCATTAATGCCGGCTCGTTTAAATCGTCGTCTATATAAACATAAGGAGCGAAAGGATCCCCGGTGGGAATCTTTGCTTTGCCTTTTTTTGCGGCTCCTATGGTATAAATTTTTACCGAAAATTCGGCGGCCAATTTGGCCGCCGCGGCGGTGTCTTGTATTATGCCCGCATTTGAGCGTCCGTCGGTCAAAAGTATTATTATTTTACTTTTTGCTTTTCCGTCTTTTATGTGATTTAATGCGGTTGCTATGCCGTCTCCTATGGCGGTACCGTCCGACATTGTCATCCCGGGATATAGATAGGAAAGATATTCTAACAATGTTTCCTTGTCCAAAGTAAGAGGGCATGAAATTACGGCGGTTCCGCCGAAAATTGTTATTCCTATCCTGTCATATGGTCTTTTAGAGACAAAATCGGCTGCCGTTTCTTTTGCCGCTTCCAATCTGTTTTTAGGTTCGAAGTCCAAAGCCGCCATACTTGTCGAAGTATCCATTAAAAGCATTATGTCTATTCCTTCCGCCGGAGGAAGAGTTTCTCTAAGCATTTTTTGCGGTCTCGCCAAGGCTATAATAAGCAGGACAAGAGCGAGTATCCTGGCGTAGAAAGGAATAATTTCGTAAAAAGAAGATTTAAAAGTTTTATGCGGAACCAAAAAAGTAAAAGGAAAATTTAAATTGTAAAGTCTTTTTTCTCTGTTAAATCCTATCCAAAAAACCGCGGCCGCCAGAGGGATAAATAGCAAGAAGAATTGGGGATTTTTAAAACTCATTTATTTTCCCCCGCGGATTTGTTTTCTTTATCCAGCTTTATTTCTTCCAGTCTTGAAATAAGTTTTTTGCTTTTATCGGAATTTTCAAGAGCGGAAGACTTTGAGTCGGCAAATTTGGCGAATTTTGCCAGATCGGCTATGTCCAAAGTTTCCCTTAAAGAAGCCAAAAGGGAGTAATCGTTTATTTGATTTTTAAAAGCTTTTATCGATTCCGCCGTTGTCATTTTGGGAGCGTCTATATAATATCTTTGAGCCAAATAAACTCTAAAAATATTGCTTAAAGAATCGTAAAATTCTTTGGGTGAAAAATTTTCCTCGGCTTTTTTTTCCAGTTCCTGAATTTCCTGCAAAGCTTTTTCGTAGGGGGTTCTGTAATCTTGAATTGCTTGCGCAACGTAAGAATTATTCGTTTCTTTTTTTCTCAATAATTTCTTTGCCGCCAGC
>JAAYVI010000077.1 GCA_012517235.1 Elusimicrobiota bacterium
CTCTCGCTGAAAGGAGTGATCGTATCTTATGTAACTCTTCATGTCGGATGGGGCACTTTCAGACCGGTAAGGACGGACCCAAAAGAGCATAAAATGCTTGCGGAACAATGCGAAATTTCTCAAGAAGAAGCTAAGATAATAAATTCCGTAAAAACGAACAAAACAGGAAGAATAGCGGCGGTAGGGACATCTTCGGTGAGAACTTTGGAAAAAATGAGTTCCCCTCAAGGAGAAGTAAAATCCGGCATGGAACAGGCGGATCTTTTTATATATCCGGGATATAAATTCAAAGTTCCGGATATTTTTATAACCAATTTTCATGTCCCGTCGTCGGCTCCCCTTTTTATGACAGCCGCATTTTGCGGAGAAGAACTTTTATACAAAGCTTATAAAACCGCCGTAGATAGAAAATACAGATTCTACTCTTACGGAGATTCGATGATGATAATCTAAAGAACAAGGAGAATCTTAATGTCTTACTTTGAAATTTTAAAAGAAAATGAAAATCAAAAAGCCAGAAATACTCAATTAAATCTCAGGAGAGGAACGGTAAGAACTCCCGTATTTATGCCGGTAGCCACTCAGGCATCGGTAAAAGCATTAAGTCAAGACGACATAAAAAAGATAGGAGCGCAATGCTTACTGTCAAACACATATCATCTTTACCTTAGACCGGGACTTGAAACTTTATCTATTTTTAAAGGATTAAACGGTTTCATGAATCATCAAGGCCCGATACTTACCGATTCGGGAGGTTTTCAGGTATATAGTTTAAGCAGACTTAGAAAAATTACAGAAAACGGAGTTCACTTCAGCTCTCACATAGACGGTTCCAAACATTTTTTTACTCCCGAAAAAGTCATAGATTATCAAAAAGTCATAGACTCGGATATAAGAACATGTCTCGACGTATGCCTTGCCAATCCCGCGTCTCATGCGCAAGCAAAAGAAGCTTTAAAAAAAACTTTGGTTTGGGCTAAAAGAGCCAAAAAAAGACATGAAGAAACGGTTTCCCATCTGCCCAAAAACGAAAGGCCTCTTTTATTCGGCATAATTCAAGGTTCTGTTTTTCCGGATTTAAGAAGGGAAGCCGCTTTAAGAGCGGCCGAAGAAGACTTTGACGGTTTTGCCATAGGCGGTCTTTCTGTCGGAGAAAGCAAAGATCAAATGTTTGAGGCTTTAAATGCGGTAATGGAAAATCTTCCGAAAAACAAGCCGGTTTATTTTATGGGTTTGGGAACTCCCGAAGACATATGGAAATGCGTCGAGGCCGGAGTGGATATGTTTGACTGCGTTCTTCCTACAAGAAACGCAAGAAACGGTCAAGCTTTGACTTCTTTTGGAAAAATATATATAAAAAATGCCGCATATAAAAAGGACGAAACGGCTTTGGATCCGAAATGCGACTGCGAGACATGCAAAAACTATTCGAAGGCATATCTGTCTCATCTATACAAATCCGGAGAACTTCTTTCTCACCGCTTATTATCCGTACACAATTTGAGATTTCTCATAAAGCAAACGGAAACAATGAGAAAAGCGATAGAAGAAAACAACTTTGAATCCGCCATAAAAGATTTTTTTTCCTCTTATTTCAACAAAGAAGAAAAACAATAAAATCAATCTTACTATCAATAAGTTTGATTTTTTTTGTAAAATAATAATTGATAAGAATTTGGCTGCTAAAATTAAGGAGGCTAAATGAACGCCAATTCCCCTTTTATGCAAATGGTTCCCTTTATATTAATGATAGTAATATTTTATTTTTTACTTATAAGGCCCCAGCAAAAACAAATGAAGGAAAGAAAACAAATGTTAGATTCTCTAAAAGCCGGAGATAAAATAATAACCGGAGCCGGGATGATAGGCACAATAATTTCCTTGAATGCCGACAAAATAGAAGTAGAAATATCCAAAAATGTCAAAGTAAATTTTCTTAAAAATTCCGTTGCGGGACTTTTAAAAGAATAAGAGAGGAATAAAATGAATAAACTTCAATTTAAAATGGCTCTTGTTTTGGGTTTGACCATACTTTCCGTTTATCTTCTTTATCCCACTTTCGAATGGTATTCCAAAACGGATTCCGAAAGAGAAAAGCTCGAAGCGATGAGAATGAGACCCAAAAAAATTCTAAATTTGGGGTTGGATTTAAGAGGCGGAACCCATTTGCTATTGGAACTTGAAACCGATAAACTGGACAAAAAAGAAAAAATTCAAGACGCCATGCTTAGAGCCATAGAAATTATAAGAAACAGAATAGACCAATACGGAATGGCCGAAACACCGATAGCCAAACAAGGAGATAGATGGATTTCCGTAGATTTGCCCGGCATTTCCAAAACCGAACAGGCGGAAGCTTTAATAGGTAAAACGGCGCTTTTGGAGTTTAAACTGGTAAGCACCGATCCGGCTGCTCAAAAGGTGTTGGAAAAAGTCGAATCATTATCGGTTCCTCCTTTTGACAAAGAAGGCAAACTGATTCCCGAAATATCCAAACTTATGCCCAAAGGTACGATTCTGGTAAAAGGGAAAACTTCTTATGACATGGAAGGAACGGCATCGGAACAAAAATATTATGTTCTTGAAGCTACAGCACCTCTTACCGGAGCTTATCTGGAAAATGCCAGAGTAGAAACCGATAGCCAGATGGGATATCCTCACATAGCTTTTTCTTTTAATAAAGAGGGCGGCAAAATATTTGAAAATTTTACCGGCGCAAATGTCGGAAGAAATTTGGCCGTAGTATTAGACGACATAGTTCATACGGCTCCGGTAATCAAAAGCAAAATAGGCGGCGGCAAAGGCATAATAGAAGGCAATTTTACCATGGAAGAAGCCAGAGACATAGCGATAATACTCAGAGCCGGCGCTTTACCCGCGCCGGTTAAGATAATAGAAAAAAGAGTTGTCGGCCCCACTTTGGGCGAGGACTCCATAAAGAAAGGATTAAAAGCTTCTTTTTACGGTTTTCTTTTGGTCGTAATTTTCATGGTAGGATATTATTCTATGGGCGGACTTATCTCCGTAACCGCTCTTTTCCTTAACTTTTTCTTTCTAATAACCGCTTTAAGCTCTTTCTCCGCAACTTTGACTTTACCCGGCATAGCCGGCATGATTTTGAGCTTGGCCATGGCAGTCGACGCAAACATACTTATTTTAGAAAGAATGAGAGAAGAGCTGGAGCTTTCAAGACCTGTCGCCATGATAATACCTACTGCATACGACAAAGCATGGAGCGCAATATTCGATTCTAACCTAACCACATGGATAACAAGCGTATTTCTTTTTCAATTCGGATCCGGACCGGTGAAGGGATTTGCGACAACTCTTACCATAGGTTTGGTCATAGGCGTATTCACTTCTGTTTTCGTAACGAGAACCATATATGATTTTTGGCTAACCTCAAATCCCAAAAAGCTTAGAATTTAAGGAGCGATTATGATAAAAATAATAGGAAAGACAAACATAGATTTTATATCGATGCGTTATAAATTTTTCGCCTTTTCCGCTCTTCTCATAGGATTGGGCGTCTTATCCATATTTTACAAAGGCGTAAATTTAGGATTAGATTTTGCCGGCGGCACTTTGGTACAAATAAAATTCGAAGATAAAACCCCGATATCCGACTTAAGACAGGCCCTTAAAGATTCCAAAGTAGAAGCCTCGGTGCAAAGCTACGAAGGCAATTCTTTCGGTATCAGAATAAAGGGAAGCCAAGAAAACGTCAACGAAGCCGCCGAAAAAATTTTAGCCGCGGTAGCAAAATTAGGTAAAAAATTTATCGAAGAAAAAAGAGATTACGTAGGACCGGTAGTCGGGAAAGACATGGCCCGTAAGGCGATTTTTGCCGTAATACTTTCGCTATTCGGCATAATAGTATATGTCGCTTTCAGATTTTCAAATCCCGTTTTGGGAACCACCGGCGTAATAGCCTTGGCTCACGACGTATTGGTAGCTTTGGCTTTTATGTCTTTTACCAATAGGGAAATAGATCTTGTCATAGTGGCCGCTCTTTTGACCATAGCGGGCTATTCGATAAACGATACGATAGTAATCTACGACAGGATGAGAGAAAATATAAGGAAATTTCCCAAAATGCCTATGGCTCAGCTTATAAATACCAGCATAAACGAAACGCTATCGAGAACAATATTCACAAGCGCCACCGTGATAGGAGTTCTCTTTATACTTTATCTTTTCGGCGGTTCCGGTTTAAACGATTTTTCTTTCTGCATGCTTGTGGGAAATATTTGCGGCGTCTATTCTACCATAGCCATAGCCACGCCTTTGGCTTATGAATGGCAAAAAGGAAAATGAAAAAAATAAAGAGATTCAAAATACCTCTATATCATTACGACATATATAGAAAAGCCAAAAAGCTTAAATACGAAGTTGACAATTCCCATTTTAGAGGGCAAGAAGGATTAAAGGAATTCGTATCGGTTCTTTATTCTTCCATAGAACCTTATGCCGTTTTTGATACGATAGAACCCGACTCCCCCTTATGGATGAGATTAAATCTGGAAAACAAACAAGTAGCGGCGACATTGGGATTCGTTTCTTTTTTCGGACCTTTTCAAGAAAAAATCTCTTCCATATCCGATCCTTTGGAAAAAAACTGCGCCGAACTTGCCGCTCACTGCATATTATCCTCGGCCGTTTCTCTTGTTTCGGACCTTGCTCAGGAAGAAGCCAAAAACGAAGGGTTAAATCTTTCAAAGCCGTACTATGCTCATATATGGCAAAAAGAGAATTTTACGGCCTGCTGCGATTCGCAGTATATTTTAGATTTTGAGCCTGAGATGGTAAAAGAACTGCTTCTTCGTTTGGAAGCTCAAAAACACGGCGTTGAGATATCGGATAAAATAAGTCCTTATCATACCTGCGTATTTGCCGTTCCATGGCTTAGTCCCAAAAAAAGATAATATGGGATTTATACTTTATATCCTTTACAATCTGCTTACTCCTTTTCTTTTCATTGCGGCTATTTTCATTTCCTTTTTCTCTTTAAGGCATAAATTTTCGGATAATTTAAATGCTTTAAAAGAACGAATCTCTTTTTCTACAAAAGGGTTTCCTCAAAAAGCATATTGGTTTCACGCTTCGAGCATTGGAGAAGTAAAAGCTATAAAATCTATAATAGAAAAAGCCAAAGAATTAAAACCCGATATTCCTTTTATAATAACCGTTTCCACGTTAAGCGGAAAAAAAGAAGCCCTTTCATTGACTCCTTATGTCAGAATACTGCCGGCGGATTTTTATTTCTTGATTAAAAGGTTCATTAAAAACTTAAAGCCTTTAAAACTATTTGTCGCCGAAACCGAAATTTGGCCCAATCTTTTGGCGCACGCTTCAAAAGAATGTAAGGTAAAAATATTAAACGCAAGAATATCCGATAAAACTTTCGGCTCATATTTAAAAATATCTCCTTTGATAAGATTTTCTTTAAAAAACATCTCCCGAATTTGCGCTCAAAGTAAAAAAGACGCCGACAGATATTCTCGTTTTTTCGACAAAGAAAAAATATTTATCACGGGCAATATAAAATACGATTCTCTCAAAAAAGACGAGAAAGCCGTAGATTTGGCCGAAAACATAATAAAATCCGCCGATATCCAAAACAAAAACAAAATAATTTTCGGCAGCACTCATCCTAAAGAAGAAGAAATAATAGCCGATTCTTTTGAAATATTAAAAAATGAAGGCGAAGATGTTTTTTTTATTATAGTCCCGAGACACATAAATAAAGCAATACTTACAAAAGAAATATTCGACAAAAAACAAATAAAAACAAAACTTCTTTCGGAAAAATCAAAAGAAAAAACGGAAGTTTTAATA
>JAAYVI010000006.1 GCA_012517235.1 Elusimicrobiota bacterium
GCCCTTAATAAATTAATGAAAAGGAATGTTTGCGTATTTATTTCCATGAACGGCAAAATATTCTTAAACCATGTTCAAAATAAATATCTTTCTTCTTTGCCGGCATGCGGATGGCCTTTGGAATCGGTAAGCAAACAGAAAATATGGTTTGACAAACTTAAAAAATCCCTCGGCGACGGCAGCTTTGTTCGGTTAATGTACGAAAGCGATTTGGAAAAAGTAAAAAAAGGACTGATAAGCCAAAGCGAAGCCTCGAGAAACGCCGCTTTAATGCGATCCAAACCTTCTTACGAACTGTATAGAGAATACAGGGGATACAGCGATCTTTCAATAGAAAAACTTTCCAAATTTGAAAAGGAGTATTTCAAAGGTCTGGAGAATTTTTTCTTATGGGAAAAGAAATATTCTTCGGAAGTTGAAAACGCCAGATACGAATATTCGGTTTGCTCCGAAGATTAAAACGCCGATTATTTTGAACTATTTTTATAAAAAACTCTTATTATGTATAATTTTATTATGGAAAACAGATATTGCGTTTGCTTAATAACGGCCGCGGATAAAAATCAAGCCAATAAAATAGCGGAAATTTTGGTGGAACAAAGATTGGCCGCATGTGTGAATATAATTCCTCAAATAAAATCTATTTACCGCTGGCAGGAAAAGATAGAAAAAAGCGAAGAGTTCCTTCTTATAGCCAAAACAAGATCGAAGCTTTCCAAGGATATAATAAGAGCGGTAAAAGAGAAACATACTTACTCGGTTCCTGAAGTAATATTTACTTCGATAGAAGACGGAAGCGAAGAATACCTGGATTGGCTGGGAGCAAATACTTTATTCAGTTCTAACATAGCGCCGGACAAAGAGGATAAAAGCAAATGAAAACCATAGCTCATATTTTAGTCGTAGTTGTAACCGGTTCTCTTTTGGGAACTTTTTTGGGTAAACTCGTTCACTTATGGTTTCCTCAGGGGAATGCCGCTTCTCTGATATCCACTTCGATAAATACCGGATTAAATCCGGTAACGGTAGATTTAAGCGTAATACAATTTACACTGGGACTTGTTTTTAAATTTGACATAATGACAGTAGCCGGAGTTTTTTTTGCGGCGATGATATATAAACAGTTAGTAAAATAATGCCGATTTTAATACTCGCATCGCAATCCGAAAGAAGAATAGATATTCTTAAAAGAGAAAAAATTAAATTTAAAGTTTTTCCTTCAAAAATAGAAGAAAAAACTTTCTATAAAAAACCTTCTCTTATGGTAAAAGATCTGGCCGTTCAAAAAGCACTGGCTGTTTCCGCTATTTTTCCGGACAATCCGGTTTTAGCGGCCGATACGATAGTATATCTTGGAGGAAAAGTTTTAGGAAAGCCGAAAAATAAAAAAGACGCTTTTAAACTTTTAAAATTTCAAAACGGCAAAAAACAAAGCGTATATACCGGCGTTTGCATAATTTGGAGAAAAAAGAAAATAAAAATCTCGGATTTTGAAAAGTCTTATTGCTACGCAAGAAAACTTTCTCAAAAAGAGCTAAAAGCTTTGGCCGGAAAACATATGGACAAAGCGGGGGCTTACGCAGTACAGGATACCAAAGACGAATTCATAAAAAAAATAGAAGGCGATTTCGACAATGTCGTAGGACTTCCTATGAAACTTACAAGAAAACTTTTTAAGAAAGCCGGATTGGGAGGATAAAATGCCGGAAAACGAAAAATATTCGGTAAAAAAAATATTCGATATAGCATACGCTCACAGACTATTAAACTATAAAGGCAAGTGTGAAAATCTCCACGGCCATAACGGAAAAATAGAAATAAAAATAGAAAGCGCTAATTTGGACGAAGAAGAAATGGTAGCGGATTTTAACGAAATAAAAGAAAAAGCGGGAAAATGGCTCAACGACAATCTCGATCATAAAACGATACTTTGCCAAAAAGATCCTCTGGTAGTTCTTTTTAAAAATACGAATCAAAAACTGTTCCTGACGGAAAAAAATCCTACCGCGGAAATTCTCTGTAAAATAATTTACGATAATATTTCCGCTTTAGGCCTTAAAGTAAAAAGCGTAAAATTTTGGGAGACCGAAACATCGGCGGCCTCTTATAAAAAATCTTAAGGAGAAAATGATATGGAAAATAAAATACTGGACATAGCGGTAATAGGCGCGGGCCCCGCGGGATTGACGGCGGGAATATACGGAGCCAGAGGCGGCATGGAAACCGCGGTCTTTGCCGGACCCGCCGCAGGCGGACAACTGCTTCAAACTATGGACATAGAAAACTTTCCCGGATTTCCAAATCCGATAAGCGGATTTGATTTAATGACAAAAGTCATAAATCAAGCCAAAAGATTAGGATCCTCCGTAATATCCGAAGAAGTAAAAGAAATAGAGGTTTGCTGCTCTCCCTTCAAATTGAGGGCGGGAAATTCTTTTTATCAAGCCAAAACCTTGATAATAGCTACCGGAGCGCAAGCCAAATGGCTGGGTCTTGCCAGCGAAAGTAAGTTTATAGGAAAAGGAGTTTCCGGATGCGCTACCTGCGACGGTTTTTTTTATAAAGGAAAAGATGTCTGCGTAATAGGAGGGGGAGATACTGCGGCCGAGGATGCCTTATTTTTAACGAAATTTGCAAATAAAGTATATTTAATACACAGAAGAGATCAGTTAAGAGCCGCTTACATATTACAGGAAAAATTGAAAAACAATCCTAAAATAGAAATAATATACGACCATATCGCCGAAGAATTTTCAGGCAAAGACAAGCTGGAAGCGGTAACATTAAAAAACGTAAAAACCGGAGAAAAAAAGATTCTTCAACTTCCGGGAGCTTTTATAGCCATAGGACATACTCCCAATACTTCTTTATTCAAAGACAAAGTAAGACTTGACGATCAGGGTTATGTCATAATAAATTCAAAATATGAAACATCCGTAGAAGGAGTTTATGCCGCCGGAGACGTCTGCGATCAGATATATAAACAGGCCATAGTAGCCGCGGGAAGCGGATGCATGGCCGCCATGAACGCCATAAAATATCTGGAAACCAAATAGAATTTATTTTTTATGATTTAAGTTTCTTACGGAAGAAAAAAAGTTTTTCCATTTTATTTTCTTTTTTTCAATTATAGAATCTTCGAAGAGGGGAGAAAACTCTTTCTCCTTATTGAACATTTCCCATCCGCGGCAGTCAAATCCCATTTTTGCGGCGGTAAAATACGATAAACCCAAAGAAGTGGCTTCCTTTGCTTTCGGCCTAAAAACATTTAGACGGGTAATATCGCTTAAAAAAGAAGGCAAATAATCCAAATCCGACAAACCTCCGGTAACTGCTATTTGAGAGAAGTTTATTTTCTTTCTCATTACCTCGATAGATTCGTTAAGTAAAAAAATTATTCCTTCCAGAGCCGCGTTAACTAAATCTTGGGAACCGCTTTGAGCGTCAAATCCGTAAAAAGACGTTTTTGTATCGTAGTCCCAGTAAGGAGAACCTATCCCGCCTATGGCAGGGATAACAAATATTTCCGAAGTTTTTTCGCCGTATACGGAAGTTTTATGCGGTTTTATTCCCATTTTCAGTTCAAGCCACTTTAAAAAAGTTCCGCAGGAATTTACCGTTCCTTCGAGCATATAAGAAATGTTTTTTTCTTCCGCGCTCGATACGGAAGTAAGAATACCCGGAATTTTTATAAATTTTTCTCCGCAAAATCCCAATATAAAAGCCCCCGTGCCGAAATTAACCAAAGCGGTTTTTTCGTCCAGAAAAGGCAAAGCCGCCGCCTGCTGATCTCCGGTCATCGCTCTTAAAGGAAGTTTTTTGGAATTAAAGTTAAGCATTAAAGGTTCTTTAAGAAAAGTGGGAACTATTTTCGGCAAAATATTTTCGGATATTCCGAATATATCGCAAAGTCGTCCGCTCCATATTCCTTTCCCCGCGTCAAAAAGAAGAGTTCTCTGCGCTATCGCGCAGTCGCATATAAAATATTTACCAAAGCTTAAGTGAAAAATTAAAAAAGATGGCAAAGGCATAAAAAGTATTTTTTGGGAAGAAAGAGAAGCAATTTCTTTCAAAAGCAGAGAAGCTTTGGAAGCCGAATAATAAGGCGTTTTATAAAGTCCCGTAATTTCATTGGTTTCTTCTTGGGAAATATTTATTTTTTCAAGCAATTCGGACGCCCTTCCGTCCTGCCAGCTTAGTATCGGAGTAAGAGGTTCTCCTTTAGAATCGCAAAATAAAAAGCTTGAGCGCTGAGAGGCTACGCAAAAGGCGTCTATTTCTTCCGGGAAGTCATTTAAAACCAGGCCTAAAACTTCAAAACAGGATTTTAGAAATTCTTTCGGGTCATATTCCACTTTTTGGGATTTGTAAGAAGGCATTATTTCTTTTTCTGCCGATTTGATTATTTCTCCGCTTTCTCGGCATATCAAAGCTTTTATTTTACTGCTTCCCAAATCCAAAGAAAGAAAATTTGCCATTATTTTACCCCGAATTTTAACCTTTTAAGTCTTCTTTTTTCCAAAAGATGTTTTTTAATTTCTTTTTCCTGTTTTTCATCAAGCTCGCCCGATAAAATAAGCTCTTCTATTTTAGCCTTCATAGGCCAAAGAACTTTTTCGTAAAGTCCGCAGTTTTTAAGCGCGGAAATTAAATCGTCTCTGTCTTTAGGTTCGTATCCTATTTCTTTTTTAAGAGAAATAAAAAAACTATCGTTTTCCCATTCTAAAGATTCTCCGGACATTTTTTCGGCTATTTTATTTTCAAGACTTTCTATTTTTGAACGCAAAGATTCCCATTGAGAGACGGCATTTGCGTAATCGTCAAGCAAAGAATTTAATTCGTTATTATCTTTTTTAAATTCTTTTTTCGGATAAGATTTTTCGGAAAAAACGGGACAAAACTCTTTAAAATCGCAAAAAGCGCAGGCTTTTTCCGAAGGTAAAGGTTCAAAGCGGGATGAAAGAATATTATCCGCAGTTTTAAGTACTTTATCCCAAAAATTTTTTATTTCGTCTTCTTGCGCTCTTTTGTAATTTTTTTCATTAAGTCCTTCCAGATAATAATAAAGAAGACTGTCCACTCTGACGATATCCGGATTCTCTCCTTTTCTTTCTTTTATGCGGTTTAAAAGCATAGGATCGCTTTCGCATATTTTTTGATACATATAAAGCTGTTCCGGAGTTCTGTCCGCGGGTTTCCCGGTTTTATAATCGACTATTTTTATAAGTCCTTTCCCTAAGTATTCTATTTTATCGGCGACTATTATTACGTTTAGACCGTCTATTTCCACTTCCGTTTTGTATTCGAGCAAAAAAGGAAGTTCTTTATCGTTTCTATGTTTAAGATAATATTTTTCTATTATATTTTTCCCTTTATAAAAATCGTTATCGTGTTTTTCTTTATTAGGATATCCTTTTTCCTCATAATTTTTCTTATTCCATAAAATTGAAAATTTGTCTAACAATTCTTCCAAGGAAGGAGGGGGAACCGATTTATGAAAAATTTCCAAAATTTCATGCATGGTCTGTCCGAAAGCAAAGAAATATTTGGGTTTTTCCGGAAGTTTGTCTTCATACTTAAATTTATATTTCAAAGGACATTCGCAATACATGGACATTTTAGAATAAGAAAAAAGAAGCTTTTTAGTCTGTTTATTTTGCTTTCCGGTAAAAGAAGAGGAAAATAAATCCTCTTGTTTATAATTATTTTCGTTCATAAGATATTATTTCGGTTATCCTTGTTTCCTTACCGGAAGATTCTATGGCCGTAATTATTTTTCCCAATTCCGGAGCATAATAAAAAACCTGTTTAAAAGAAGATTGAGAAGGGTCATATTCGTATATTTTAACGCAGCCTGAAAATTCTCCGGCCTTTGTTTTTACGGTTAATCCGGATTGCGAAACATATATTTTCTTTCCGCCGTAGGAAATTTCTTCGCCTGTTTTAATAGGATACTTAATAATTTTTTTTATGTCTTTATCTTTTTTTTCATAAAGAGTCAAATCTTTTTCATATAATTGAGTTTTCCCTTTTGAAATAATTTTTTTACCGGCATAAATCTTATGTTCCCAAAAACCGCCGCCGAAAGCTTGTTTTTTTAAAGTTAATTCCTCTCTTGCGTTTTTTCCGTATGTTTGAGAATCGCCGTAAATTATTTTTTTTATATCGGGATAGGGGAAATAGCGGGGACAAATATAAACTAATTTTTCCGCCTGCGCCGAAAAAGAAGATGACGGATATTTTCTTGCCAATTCTTCCCATAACGGCGAAGATTTGGAGCATACGTTTAACGAAGAATAAATATCTGCGGCCTTATTTATAGCTTTCGGTCTTAAGATATCGTCATTTGAAACCGAAGCATATTTTTCGTAATAAGACGCCGCTTCTAAAATCCTTCCGTTTTTCTCCAAAATTTCGGCTTCTTTATAATAATCTTTTTGACAAGATAATAAAAGGGGGAGAAAAATCAAAATTCTTTTCATAAAATGATGCGGGAACTAATCTCGGATTATCTTAAGATCCGTTTTCTATACCGTCTATACCTCTACTCATCAAATCATCTAATCTTCTAATCGTCCATTCTTCTATTCATCCAATCATCTATGCCTCTATTTTGCCATACATCTACGCATCCATACGTCTTATTTGGCCTTACCTTCGGCAAACTCAGACATCGCTGCGGCGTTCGATTCCGGACGCGTCTCAAGCAGAGACGCTTGGGTAAAAATAAAAACTACCCCCACCAGGAATCGGCTACAAATAAATTTCCTGACGGAAATTTTTCGCAGCCCCCTCCTCGCGGTCTTCGCCTTGCCTTCGGCAAACTCAGACATCGCTGCGGCGTTCGATTCCGGACGCGTTTCAAGCAGTTGAGACGCTTGGGGAAAAATAAAAACTACCCCCACCAGGAATCGAACCTGGATCAACTGCTTAGAAGGCAGTTGCTTTATCCATTAAGCTATGGGGGCAAACTAAAATAATTATATCAATTTGTTTTAAAAAGTTCAAAAGCCGAATCAAATCAAATACAAAAAATTAAAAAATACTCGCCCCTGGGTCGGATAGGGCTAAAGGCCTATATGAATAAAGTAAAATTAGCCCTTGATTTTTAATACAATAGCTTCTAAAATATAATCATTATGGAAAACAAAATTATAAAAACCGTTTTAATATCCTTTATAATGGGGCTTGGCGCCTCTTTTTCTTTCGCCGGCCAGACTTTAGATCAGGCATCAAAAGCGGGAGGAAACGCTTCTTTAACTTATGACGGTTCGAGGTCATTGCCTTCCGGATCGCCTCAAATAGTAAATCCTTCTGCGGCCGCGCAAATAAATTCCGGCCGTCTTATAGAGCCTAAAAAAGAAGAAAAAGAACCCGGAATGTTTTCCAAGATGGGAAAAGATATAAAAGATAATTGGGCGCCGTACCTGGTAGCGGGCGGAGCCGGAGCTTTTGCGGGATGGCTTTTATTCGGAGGCCTTTTGGGGCCCATAGGAATGGCTTTGGGAGTAGTGGCTTTTATAGCTTTTAGCAGAACTAATCTTTAAAATCTTTTTCGCCGAATATGTCCGCGCGGTAAGTAAAAAGACGCGCGGATTTTTCTTTCCAATAATTTTTAGGCAGTCCGGCCTTTTCTTGGCATAAAGAATTTAAAAAATCTTCTTTATTATTAAAATGATCCCAAACTTGAGGCAAATAAGTGCCGGAAAAATTTCCGCTTTTTATATAAACCCCGTCTCCGGGTTTTATTTCTTCATGCGAAGATACTTCTTTCATCGGAGACAAAATAGAGACTTCTATATCTATTTCTCTCAATTCGCTTTTAGTAAGCGGAGCAAATCTATTATCGGAAAAAGCGGCCGCCAAAGCGTACTCTTGCAAAGCGTCTATCAAACAGGAATGAGGGGAAAGGCAACCTATACATCCCCTTAAAAATCCTTTTTTATGCAAAGTAACAAAAACCGCGGAAGGAACGTAAAAATTATAATTTGATTTTAAAATAAAATCCGATTTGCCCAAAAGTTTTTTTTCCAAAACGCTTCTGACAAATTTGAGCAAATACTTCTTTTCCGATTGCTTTAAATTCAAAAAACAATTATCTTCCCTTTCCGCAAAAACTCCGGCGCAATATCCTACCACCGAAGAATAATCTTGCGAAACTTTTCCCGAATGACAATAATAAATCTTATCGAATCCTTTAAAACCGGCTTTACTTAAAGCTTCGCAAGCGGCGGCCATAGGAGAAAAGCCGCAAGCCGCCGTATCGTTTTCTCTAAATTTTTCCGACAATATGCCTGCCGACAAATAAAAATAATCCGTACCCGCTCCGGCAATGGCCAATTTATAGCTTTCGATTAAAGCTTGATCGGAAAGTTCGGCGATTTCGGCCGGAGGATAATGGGATAAATCGGAAGACACTACGATTATGTTATTTTCGTCTTTTAAAACTTCCGAAATTTCTCCGCCTATGATTTTTATTGCTTCCAAATCTTGAGTGTTCATACAAATAGGCAATATTTTAAATTCTCTTTTAGCGATAAATTGCAGAAAAGGAAGCTGAGTTTCTATCGAATGCTCTTCTAAATGAGCAGATTCGTCTTCGTAAAAATAATCGGAAGACAAAAGCTTTTTTTTCAAAGACAAATCTACTTGCAATTCTCCAAAAGGCGTTTCAAAAATATCCGACTTCGGAAGAGCCGCGCTTTTTATATGTTTTGTATGCCCGGTGGCCAATATTACGGCGCATGAGAAATCTCTCGATTTTAAAAAAGAATAAGCTTTGGCAGCCGCGGAGCCGCTATAAACATATCCGGCATGCGGAGCTAAAATACCTTTTATATTTTTTATATTTTCTTTCGGGCAATCTTCAAAAAAAATTTTTAAAAGTTCTTCCAATTTTTCTTTTGAAGAAGGATAAAATCTTCCCGCAGCGGACATTTTTCTTTTCATATTTAGAAATTATTTTATCAAAAAAGGCGCAATATTGATTATTTGCGATTAAAATTTTAAAATATATATCTGTTCGAAACGGTGGCTGTAGCTCAACGGTTAGAGCGTCCGGCTGTGGCCCGGAAGGCTGCGGGTTCAAGTCCCGTCAGCCACCC
>JAAYVI010000078.1 GCA_012517235.1 Elusimicrobiota bacterium
CAAATAATATTCCAAAAGTTCTTCCCTCGCCTCGCAAGTTAAGTCCGCTTTGGCGTCAAACAAAAGAGAAGCTACGTCGTATTGAAGCGCTCCGCGCCTTCCGCCCTGATAATCTATAAAAAAGACTTCGCCGCCTTTAACCATTATATTTCTGGATTGAAAATCTCTATACAGGAAAAAATCGCTTTTTGCCGACACGAGCAAATCGGCCAAAGCATTATAATCGTCTTCCAGATTTTGTTCGTTAAAAGCTATGCCTCCCAATTTGACAAAATAATACTTAAAATAATTTAAATCCCAGGATATGGACTGTCTATCGAAGGCGGCTCTGGGATAACAAAGTTTCAAATCTAAATTTTTTATTCCCAAAACCTGAAAGCGGGCCAGCCATAAAAGAGATTTTTTATATAGTTCCGATATCTGCGGCGGAAAAGTTTCGTCTTTTCTCTCCGAAATTAATGCGTCGAAAAGAGTGGTATCGCCCAAATCCGTTTCCAAATAAACTTTATTAGGTTCGTCATAGGCGTATATTTCCGGCACCGGCAATCCCAAAGATTTAAAATGCTTTGAAAAACCGACAAAGGCATTATTCTCTAATTTATCCGGGCCGTAAACCCCTACGGCCGAAAAATCTCCCGATTTAATGCGCAAAAGTTTCCTGTTGGAACCGTCGGCTCTCAAATCCGATATTTCGCAGGAAGACTTATTGAAAGATGAGAGAAAAAGATCGGAAAGGTCTTTATAATATTTTTCCTTTACCGATTGTTCTTTCATATTAAGCCTTAGGTTCCGCTTTCTCCGAGCTTATTTCTGCGCCTATGCTTTTTAGAAAAGCGTTAATATCTATGTCTCTTCCCAAAAACATCTTTGCCTGTTCGTTTTCGTCTATGCTGCCGCCTCTGGAAAGAATAGAGTCGGCATATCTCCTGCCCGTTTGAGGGTTCAATATGCCTTCTTTTTCGAAAGCGGAAAAAACATCGGCGGCTATGACTTCGCTCCAAAGATAGCTGTAATATCCGGCTTGATATCCGCCCATAAGATGGCCGAAACTCGCTTGAGGATGAGTTCCCGGAGTCATAGGAATAAAAAATATTTTTTTCATTAACTTCTCGTATAATGCGGTAGTATCTACTTTGGATTTTAAGTGATATTTGATATCCAAGATACTGAAAAAAAGCTGCCTTAAATAGAAAAGTCCGCTGTCCATATTTTTACTGTCTATCAGTTTCTTGATTATTTCGTCGGGAAGTTTCTCCCCGGTTTTATAGTGAGAAGATATTTTTTTTAAAGCTTGCGGATAATAAGCCCAATTTTCAAGCATCTTTGACGGGACTTCGACAAAATCCATGGCGGTATTGGTACCTGAAAATCTTCCATAGTCCGATTTTGTGAATATATTGTGAGTCACATGTCCGAATTCGTGGAAAAGAGTCACTACTTCGTCGAATTTAAGAAGAGAAGGCGATTCGGGCCCGGCCGGCGTAAAATTTGAAACTATCGCCGCCGCGGGCAATTGATAAATTCCGCCTTCCAGTCTTCTTCCTTTTCTTATGCCGAAGCATGCGGCATGTTTATATTTGCCTTCTCTGGGGAAAAGGTCGAAATAAAAATAAGCGAATGTTTTTCCGGAAATATCTTTTACTTCGTAAGTCCTTACGTCATTATGCCATTTATCCAAAGGCGCGGGTTCAAATTTTACCGAAAAGACCGTGCCGAATGTCTCGAACATTCCGTTTATTACGGTTTCCAATGGAAAATATTCCTTTATTTTTTCGTGATCTACCGAATATTTTTCCTTTTTTAGAAGATTATTATAAAAACGCCATTCCCAATTATGAATTACTTTCTCTTCTATGCCGGAAAATTTCTTTTTAAGCTTCAATCTTTCTTTCAGCTCTTTTTTTCCTTTTTTTATTACGGCTTTATGAAGTTTTTCCAGGAAATCGGAAACATTTTGAGCGTTCTTTGCCATTCTATCGGCAGTGGCATAATCGGCAAAACTCTTATATCCTAACATCCCGGCTATTTTTGCTCTAAGAGATATGGCCTTTTCCATAAGAGGCGTATTTTTTTCCGCGCATCTGTTATTGAAAAGAAATTCCATTTTTTTTCTGACCGACGGATTTGAGCAGTTATCCATCAAAGGAAGATAATCCGGATAATTTACCGTAACTATGTACTTCCCGCTTTCGCTCTTTTTAAGTCTTGATTTATAGTCTTGTCCCATTCCCTCTAACTCTTCGTCGGAAAACTCGGCAAAATCTTCCGCTTCTCTTAAATTTTTTGAAAACTCAAGTTCCAAATTAACCAATTCCTTCATCAAATTTTTAAGTTTTTCTCTTTTTTTCTTATCTAATCCAAGACCGTTCTGCTTAAACTCAAAAAGTATTTTATCCAAAAGCCGCTTATCCGTTTCCGGGAGATTTTCTCCCAAAGAAGCATAATCGTTTAAGGCGTTAAAAATATCTTCTCTGGTATATATGTCTATCGAATATTGGCTTATTTTAAGTTCCAATTCCTGTGCGGCTTTTCTAATTTCCGGATTATTGGAAACATAAGCCATGAAAATAGGAATATTTACATAATCGCTAAAATCGCTCAGAGCGCCTTCAAAAGCGGCTACCGTATTATGAAAATTTCTTTTTTCCTTGGGATATGCCGCTATCGCGGAAAGACGGCTTTCCAATGTTTTTATCGCCGTA
>JAAYVI010000079.1 GCA_012517235.1 Elusimicrobiota bacterium
AAAAAACCTTTTAACGGCAGCAGAGTTTATTACGGAAAGATAGAAGGATTCGAAAACGGAGAAGCTCTTTTTTCCGAAGGTCTCAGATTTAAAAAAGAAGATTTGCAGGAAGTAAGGCTTAATCCCGATTACGAACAATTGCTAAAAAATAAAGCGAGGTAAAATATGGAAAAACAGCAAAAATCAAAAGGCGAGTTTATGGTGATACTCGAACAGCTTGAAAGAGAAAAAAATATAAGAAAAGAAGACGTTTTTAAAACTATCAAAGACGCTCTTTCTTCCGCTTTAAGGAAAAACTACGGTAAAACAGTTCAAATAGAAACGGACATAGATCCCGATACGGCGGAAATGAAGGCTTTTTTAATAAAAAAAGTGGTAAAAGACGTATATACTCCCGAAGTGGAAATAAATATAGAGCATGCGAAAAAATATAAAGAAGACGCAAAGCTCGACGAAGAATTGAGAATACCGGTCGAAGTGAAGGATTTTGCCAGAATAGCCGCTCAAACCGCAAAACAGGTTCTTCTTCAGAAAATAAGAGAAATAGAAAAAGATAAAATTTTCGAAGAATTTAAGCCCAGAGAAGGCGAAATAGTTACCGGTCTTGTAAATCACATGATGGGCAGAGACATATTCGTGGACATAGGAAAAGCGGAAGCCGTTCTTCCTTATTTCGAGCAAATAAAAAAAGAACATTATGCCGTAAACGACAGAATAAAAGCGATAATACAGAGAGTCGAAAAAGACAAAGCTTATCAAATAGTTCTTTCAAGAGGTTCGGTGGAATTTCTGAAGGCTCTTTTTGAAAACGAAGTTCCGGAAATAGCGGACGGAATAGTCGAACTTGTAAAAGTGGTAAGAGAGCCGGGCATAAGATCCAAAGTAATAGTTAAGAGCAATTCTTCGAAAGTAGACCCCGTAGGTTCTTGCGTTGGCGTAAGAGGTTCGAGAATAAAAGTAATAATGGGCGAACTTTCAAACGAGAAAATAGATCTCATACCTTATACGGAAGACATAGTTCAACTGATAGCGAGAGCTTTCTCCCCCGCCAAGGTTCTTTCGGTAGCCATAGATAAAGTAAACAAAAGAGCGATAGTTATAGTACCCGACGATCAGTTAGCCATAGCCATAGGCAGAGAAGGCGTAAATAAGCGTTTGGCTTCGGAAATAACCGGTTATTCTTTCGAAGTAAAATCCGAAGGCCAAAAATCTCAAGAAGCCGCGGAAAACATGCAGTCCAGAGTGGACGAACTTTTGAAAATAGAAGGCTTGGGTCAAAAAACCGCGGAAACATTGGCCGCTATGGGATATGTCGACATAGAAAAAATAGCCAAAATGAAGACGGAGGACCTTTCTTCTCTTCAAGGAATAGGCGAGAAAACCGCCTTGAAAATAATAGAAGGAGCGAAAAAGTTAATAGAAGAAAAAAATAAATAAAACAATTTGCCAAGAGGTGTAAAATGCCGACAAAAAAAGATAAGGAAGAAAAAAATTTGAAAAAGGAAGAAACTCCCAAAGCTTCTAAGAAAACTTTGACGGAAGAAGAAAAAGCCGCCAAGAGAAAAGCTTTATTGGAAAAAGCGAAGGCTAAAAAAAGCAAAGAAAAAAAAGAAGACAAGCCGGAAGAACAAACTCAAAAATCGGAAGAACCAAAAACATCTGAAAAAAAAGCTGTCAAAAAAACTTTAAGCGAAGACGAAAAGGTCGCCAAAAGAAAAGCTTTGCTGGAAAAAGCAAAACTTAAAAAAGCCGGAGTTTTACCGGAAACTCCCGTTCAAAAGGAAGAAGAGAAAAAAGAAGAAGAAACGAAAGAACCGGTAAAAGAAGAAAAGAAGGAAGAGGCAAAATTTGAAACATATACCATAAGTCCTTCGGATTCTCCTTCTCATACCCACAAGCATAAACAGCAAGCTCCGTCAAAAAGCAAGCAGGAAGCTCCCAGACCCGCCGAATCAAAGCCCGAACCCGTTAAACAGGAGCAGCCTAAAAAAGAAGAAGAAGCTCCTAAAATAGAAATAAAACAGGACCTTAAAAAACTTCAAGTTTCCACTCAGGTTACGGTAAGAGAGTTGGCCGAAAAAATGGAAATAAAGCCGGCGGATTTAATAAAGAAATTGATAGGCATGGGAGTTTTCGCCACCATAACCCAAAGACTCGATCCGGATACGGCCATACTTGCCGCCATGGATTACGGCTACGACCTTGAAATGGTCCCTTTATATTCCGACGAAAAAGTGGAAGAAACGGAAGAAAAAGAAGACCCGGCAAAACTCAAACCGAGACCTCCGGTAATAACAATAATGGGACATGTGGACCACGGTAAAACTACTCTTTTGGACGCTTTGAGAAGCTCTAACGTAGTCGATACGGAA
>JAAYVI010000080.1 GCA_012517235.1 Elusimicrobiota bacterium
CGGAAAAAGTTTGGGAAGAGCTCAGGCTATTAAAAACACAATGAGAAGTTATCAGGGTACAAATTCCGATACCATAAGAGCGACAAGCGATGCGGCATGGGAAGGAACCACCGGAGAAGGAACTACCGGCGTAGGCGGAGAAGGAATAAGTAACGGCGGAGCGGGCATAGTTGAAACACCGAGCTCTTTGAACGATGTTACATCCGGCGGCGGCGGACCGGGAGATTATAATTATCCAGGCAGCACTAACTATGACTTAGACAATCCTTGGGGCAATATGCTCGAAGAATGCCTTATGTACTTAATGCTTGCCGCTGCTTTATCTTGGGCCGGATCTGAACTTGTTAAATGGGGTAAAACACTTCCTCAACCTTGGGGCGGAATTGTTATAGCTATCGGATGGATCTTATGTATTGCCGCTTTACTTATGGCGATAAAAGTCGTTATGAGCGGTATAGAACTTATGACCAAGTATAAGCAAGCTAAACTTGGAACCATATATCTTATAGGCGGTATGGCGGCTGTTGCAGCCGCTGCGGCTGCTATGTGCGGAGCTGCCGGTATAGCTACCGGCTTTGCGGCGCTTATGAATTATTTTGCGGGTGCCGCAGCTATAATAGCTTTGCTTGGTTCTATGGCCGCGGGTTCGGCTATGAAAGATTACGAAAAAGATGCCACGAAATGCTATCAGGAAGGCAAAACGTGGGATAAAGAGAAAGGGGAATGCAAGTAGCCCCCTTGAGGAGATTTTATGTCTAAATTTCTCGAAAGGCATAAGAGGAAAAGCTTACTTGCGGCTTTACTCTTAATATTTCAAGGCAGAGCGAAGTATATAGCCATAGCTTTGGTTGTAGTCGCTCTTTCCGTGCCTTTCGCCGTTTCCGGAGATATGCTTAATAAATTCTTGGAATTGCCTCCGGTAGTATCCTTGCTTAAAAGCGTGGGTTTAGGCTCTGTTTTATCGAGCATAAATCCAAACTATACCAGAGATCTTGTTAAATCCGCTTTAGCCAGGGCCTCGGAGGATTCCGATAAATATTCTCTTTGGCAAAAAATCTTCGGTGCGGCGTCCGGAGGCGCTAATGGGCAAGGAACCGTCGGTATGGTAAGAGCCGGCGAAGATTGGGATAAGATAGCTAAGGGCCGCGGAGGCGGGCCTATAAAGGGAGTAGTTTCCGATGAAGAAATAGCCAAGGGACAGGGAGCCGACGCTCTTAATTTTGAGGACATGCTGGCTATGGGTGAAGGCGGTATGGGCGATATGGCATTCGGTTCCGGCGGGGGCTCGGATTATGGTCCCTATATGAATAGAAATTACATAAAAGGCCCAGGTACTGCCGGTAAAAATGAGGGAATGTTTAATTCGGCATACGGTTCCGCTAATATACCCGAACCCAGAGATCCTAAAACCGGAAAAATAAGAAATGCCAAAAAAATGGGACGTCTGTCGGGTTTTAGCTGGAAAAATGTGGGATATAGAGCCAAAGGATCTTCTATGGATGTGAGAATAAATTCCAATAGAAGAGCTCTATTTCAAGCATCGGAAGCTTTTACTATGACTTCGGCCGCTTATAAGCAAAATCCGAGCTATGAGACTCAGGCTTCTTATGTAGGCTCGACATATGACGGCAATGAAGTTAACGCGGATGTTGTTACGACGGACGGAGCGCCGTCTCTGCCGGATTCGGGATTTACCGGTTCTCTTATGACAAGCGCTGGCGCATGGTCGGATATGGCGGAGAAATGCGCCAAAGCCAACGAAACGGAAAGCGCAAAAATATCGCAATATCAAAAAGAGCAAACCGATCTTGCCCCGAAACTTAAAGACAGGCCCAAATGCTGCAAACATAGCGCGGTAGATAATTACAATAACAATGTGGTAGAAAAAATGCGAGAACTATGTAAAAAAATAAATACGGCTTCGGCTAATTTGGGAGCGGCATGTCAAAATTCAAACCCCCAGCAATATGACTGCGGAAAGACTTACGACGATATGAGAGTAAGTAAATGCTCCAAATGGAAATGCTGGCTGGGCGTGATACTTGGAGTTTTGTTGATAATAATCGGCGCCTTGCTTACCATATTTACGGCAGGCATAGGAGCCGCCATAGGAGTAGGTCTTATAGTGGCCGGTGCCGGACTTTTGATAGGGCAAATTTTGGGCGGAGCCGTCGGCGCCATTTTTAGCATAGTTGCCGGTATCGTAGCAATGGTATTTGCCGGTCCCGTTGCTGCGATTGCTTTAGGCGTGGCTTCATGGGTTAGCTCGGAAGCTTTGAAAAAATGGGGACCGGAAGACGGTTCCAGCGCCGTAGATACAACCGGAGATACTATCGGTGGTTGAGTTTTTATATTGAGCCCGAATGAAGCGGCTCCCCCGGGAGTTTGCGGATTTTTGAGGTGGGGGGAGAAGCGGTAACCGCTTTGTTCGGGCTTGTTTTTGGCTCTTTAAAATAGCATAATTTTATTTGCCCTTAGGTCCCATTTGACAGAGGGACTAAGGACACTTTATTTTCCAACGGCGAAGGTGTAAAGTATATTGAGAAGTAAAAGGAATTTGATCTTGTTTGACGGAGATGTAAGAATAAGTTTTTAGGACTTATTTCTTAATCTCAACTTTAGTACATATTGGGAGGAGTTATGAACTTTAAAAAAGACGAAAATGAAAAACCGACTTTAGCCGCCGGAAGTTTTGCGAAAAAGACTTCGGGCTTTTCGGTAAATAATTTGGGCAAAACTTCGGCTTCTTTTATGGAAAAAATAAAAAATCTTTCCAGAAAAGATATGGCCATAGTAGGAATGGGATTAAGCATTCTTGTTATGGCTCCCATAGCCGAATTTATGATGACCAAACCCTCCTCCGATAATTTGCTTACTCCCGGCTTTGGCGAAAGAAAAGGCTCGGATTCAGGTATGCCCAACCTTTATGATTCCGGAGTTAACGCTTTAAGCGCGGGTTCCCCCGACGGTTCCGGAGAAGTTATAGTTCCTCTTACGGCAAGGGATCCTTCTTCTTTGATAGTAGGCTCTCAGTCCGCTCCGCCTCCTGTTACCGTGGCGCCTCCTTCCACTTTTAGAGATTCGATGAGAGATGTGGCTCCTAAGGCATTTTCCGAAGCGGTTAAATCGTCTCCCGCTCCTTTTACTCCTTCTTCGAGACTTGCAAGTTCTCTTAGAGGTATGGGTTCCTTTTTCTCCGGAGGAGAAAGCTCGAGAACTTCGGGAAACTTGGGCGGAGGTAAAATTTTAGCCGATGCGCAAGGCGTATCTAAAAAATCGGAAAAAAGATCTATGGCAGGGCCCGTCGCCATACCGGGATACAAGGGCGTAGCATCCAATACTCCAAATAGCGCTTCCAAAGGAGCTTTGGAAAAACTCAGAGGCCAAGCCGATAAAGCGGCAGGATTTTTTTCGGGCGATAATGCGGTTAAAGCTTTGCAGGACGCCGCCGCGGCTTCAGTTAAAGGCGAAGGCAGCGGAGCTTTAGGCGGAGTTTCCGACAGCGAAAAAATAAAACCCGCTTCGGGATCTAATACCAGAAATAGCGGTTCTTATAGCCCCGGAGATCCTTGCCGCGGAAGCCTGGCGACGCAATTGGCTTGCGAAGACGCCAAAAGCTGGGCTCAGTTTAAGAGACAGCTTAAACAAGATCTTTTTAAAGGTTTAGTGGAAAGTGTTACCAAGCCCATAAGCCAAAAAATATCCGATTCCATATCCGGATTATTGAATCCTTATACTCCTCCCAAACCCATAGGATATTGTAAATTCCCCAACGGTTCTTCCGTGGCTTTATACGGCGGGAAAAATAAGGATAATAATCCTACCACAAGCCCTATGAGCATAGCCGATTGTATAGCAAGCGGAGGACAATTTGTAACCAATAGCGGAGGTTCCCCTTCGGGAGGAGCCAATCCTTCGGGAGATTCGAGCGCTTCCATAAGCCCTCAGGTTCTTGAAAACCTGCAGAAATCCATAGACGAATACGATTCCAAACTGAAGAAAGCGGTTGAGGCTTTTGCGGATTCCGACGGAAAAGATAAGGACGATATGAAGTCCGGAGCCGGATTTCTTACTCAAGCCTTGGGAACGGGTAAAGATATAGCAAGAACGATAAATTCTCTTACCTCTTCCAATGTCGGCACGGTCGTAGCTTCTTATAACGATGAGATAGGAAAAGTGGAGACAAAAGTCAGAACAGAAGCAGCGGCGACTCAAGAATTTAATAGGAAGCTTCAAGCGGCCATAGATAAAGCCAAAAGAGGCGAAAGAATATCTACGGTAAGAACTTCTCAAGGTACAGCGGAAGTAGATAGCAGAAATCTTAATCCTCAGCTTGAAAGTATGATAGCGCAAAGCAGAGTTATAGAAAGCTCTTTTACCGCAATGAACGATACTTTGCAATATCATAGAAATGCAGTAAGTTTTTATAATTCGCAAAAATCTAAGATATTTTCCGCCGCTCAGCAGTTAGGAACCGGATATGAAACAAAAGCTTCGGAAATATCTTCTTATTCTTCTCAAATAGAAGAAGGTAAAGAGCTGGCGAAAATATATGAGAAGATAGTCGGTATTTCTACCGCCGGAGCCGTTTCAAATCAGGAAAGTCCGGTTAAATTTGCTTTTATATCAAGAGGTGTTTTGCCGGAAGAATATAAGCCGGACAATATGGTAAGAGAACATTTCGAAGGCGAAAAGGTCAAGGATAAAAAAGCCAGAGATGCCGAATCTTTGGTAACTGCGGATATGCCTTATGCTCAGCTTTTTACCGGAAGAAAAGCTCCCAGAGAGGCCGAAGTAAAAAACAGCATAGTTTCCGCCAGTGTGAGAGCTCTTATAAGCTTGCCCAAGGATATAGAAGGAATGAAAGATAAAATTAAGGAGATGGACTCTCAAGTGGCGGTTCTTAAAAGCCAGATAGACGGCTTTAAGTCTCAGCTTAAGTCAATGGGTATAGAAGGGTTTGACGATGCCGCGGTTTCTCCTTCGGGTAATAACGGGGGCACGAACAACGGCGGAACAAATAACGGCGGCGCTAACAACGGCGGAACAAATAACGGCGGAAATAATGGCGGCGCCAATAACGGGGGCACGAACAACGGCGGAACAAATAACGGCGGCGCCGCGGTTTCTTCTTATAATTTATCCTCCGATATGACGGTAGTTAATAATGCTTTAAGCCGCGCCGGAGAAAGGTATCAGACAGCCGTGGCGGCAAATAATTGTACTACCAATACATGTAAACGACAATTGGCAAATGCCAATACCGCATTGGAAGAAATGAGAGCCTCTCAGAGAAAGTTAACGGAACTTGAGCAAAGAATGACAAGAGCCGCAAATGACGAAGAGAGAAGAACGATAAAAACTCAATTCGACGAAGAAAAAAGGAAGTTTGACGAAGCTCAAAAGAAGTTTGACGGTAAAGGACTTAGAACCGCTTCCGACGGAAGCGATAGTATTTGCGGCCAAGATATAAATATGTCCTGCGTTGAAAAAAGAATAGGAGTCAGCTCGAGACCTCATAATGCTGCAAATAATAGCGGTAATAATAGCGGAAACAATTCTGTTAATAACGCGGGGAATAATTCCGGGAATAATGCCGCAAACGATCCGAATAATTCTGCCGGCAATAATGCGAATAAGAAATGTTATGAAACCGCGGACGGATGTAAAACGATCGGTAACTTTGCCATAGTAAGGAAATGGAAAATTAAAACCGTTTCGAGCGTAATTTATACTTATGAAAGTCTCTGGAATCAATATGTCTCGCAAAGAGGTCTTACAAACGGTTCGGTAGTAGATAGTAAGTCCGTATGCAGAAACTTTTGGAGCACGATTACTTTCAGTAATTCGGGTTATGCGGGGTGGAGACTTAGGGATAAACCTGATTCCGAAAGATGCGCCAAGTTTTTAGATGAGTTCTATGTTTTAGCGGAAGATTCGTCCGGGAGATTTCCTACGAGCGAAAATATACAACCGCTGGTTTTTGATAAACAAAATAACGGAAGATATGCTACCAAAGATCAAAGCATATTTGTTTTTGATAGATTCAATATGGAATGCTCCCAGTCCGGCGGGAAGTGGAATGTGTCAAGCATAAGGGCTATGGTAAAGCAGTCTTTCACGGAAGGAGAATCTAATAGCTTGGGTCTTAGCTTGGGATTTAGCAAAGGTGTTACCGGTTCTCTTTCCTACTCTCATACATGGACAAAGAGTCAGACAAGCAATTTTACAGAGCCGATAATAATATATAGGGGCAGCCCTTCCGCCTTCTGCGGTTCGTCCATGGATAGAGCGGATAAATAAGTTTTAAAAGTTAAAAAAGCCCCCTGTTTTAGGGGGCTTTTTTATTGTAAAAAAATACCTTTTATTGGCTTTCGCAAAATATTATAATATAATCCGTTGCTTAAAAAGAAATACTTCGGAAGTTTTAATTTTTAAGAAATACTTTTTTAAAGTTTACGGAGGGAAAATGAAAAAAAACGATTATTTAAAGGAAGTGGTAAAACACATAGACATTAAAAAGCATAATGTCGTAACCATGGTCGACGCGATGGACGATATGGCTTTCTCGGCCAGAGATCTGGCCAGAGCGGCAAAAATTTACGATATGATGCTTAAAGATAAAAATTGCTCCGTAATACTTACCTTGGCAGGCTCATTGTTTTCCGCCGGACTTAAGAAAGTCGTTTACGATATGGTCAAAAACAATATGGTCGACGCCATAGTTTCCACCGGCGCCATTATGGTAGACCAGGATTTTTTCGAAGGGTTAGGATTTAAGCATTATAAAGGCTGGTGGCACGGTATAGACGATAATGAACTTAGAGAGCTGCATATAGACAGAATCTACGATACTTTTATAGACGAAGACGAACTTAGAGTTTGCGACGAAACTATGAAAAAAATATCCGACTCTTTGGAGCCCAGACCCTATTCTTCCAGAGAATTTATAGAAGAAATGGGCAGATATCTTTCCAAACACGCAAAAAATAAGGAGTCGGTAGTTTTGGCGGCATATGAGAAAAAAGTTCCGATATTCGTTCCCGCTTTTTCGGACTGCTCGGCCGGTTTCGGTATGGTGGAACATCAATGGAATAATCCGGATAAACATATGTCTATGGATAGCGCGAAAGATTTCTTGGAGCTTACAAAGCTTAAAATAGCCGCGAAGGAAACGGGCATATTTATGATAGGCGGCGGAGTACCTAAAAATTTTACTCAAGACACCGTAGTGGCTGCCGATATTTTGGGTTATGAAGCTCCCATGCATAAGTATGCCATACAGGTTACCGTGGCGGATGTCAGAGACGGAGCTCTTTCCAGCTCTACATTGAAAGAGGCTTCTTCCTGGGGTAAAGTAGAAACTACTTACGAACAAATGGTTTATAGCGAAGCGACTTTGGCCATGCCTTTGATAGCGGGATATGCTTACCATAAAGGAGCCTGGAAGACGAGAAAAGCGAGAAACTTCAGCGATTATCTAAATAAAGAAGCGGTAAAGGCCGCATAAAGGGAGAAAAAAATGAAAAAAATAATGTTATTGATATTTTTGTTCAAAGCTTCCGTAACATTTGCCTATTTTGATGCCGGACTTAATTATACCAGCGGAAGTAAAGGTTACACGGGCCATGACGCATATCTTCTTATCGGCGGAAACGGTTTTTGGGTAAAACCGGAATATTCCGTACATGATTGGACCGACTTGACAAATTCCAAAAAAGTTCAAAAAATCCTTACAAGAGTCGGTTTGGAAAAAGATCTTTATGTTCTTTCTTTTCTTGCCGGATATAACCCGAGAGTTTATGACACAGATGTAAAGTATATAGGAGCCGATATAACTTTTTCGCTTAATCCTACTTCGTCTTCTAAGAAAAGACTTGCCGGTCCTAATTCCGGATACGGCGGGCGCAGCGCTTCCGGGGTAACTCAGATAGATTTGGGAGCCGGCATAAACTTAAGCGGTTATAGCGACAATAATACCGATAAGGATCTTCTGCAAAGCGACTATTCTTTTTTTGCTGGCGCTAAAATTCTGCTTGCTCAGCTGTCAGTAAATTATACTCTTTCAAAATATGACAAAAATATAGAGAATAATTCGCCAAATGTCGCCAGTCTTCCGCTAAAATATGCCGGGATGAATACATATTTTGATATGTTTCCCAAAGATAATTTAAATGTAAAATTAGATTTGTTAGGCTACCCGATGATTACTCCTTTCGTAAGTTATACTAAAACAAAATTCGAAGAATCGGGTAACGATGATTTGAATACTTATAGGTTTGGAGCATATATTGATCTGAATATGCTTTCCGCTACGGTGTCATATGAAACCTATGATTTGCCGAAATTTAAAAGATTTAATTTTCTTTCCGTGTCGGCGGGATTAAGATTTTAATTAAGCTTATTAGACCCTCATTCTAATTCGCTTCGGTTTTATTATGTCATATGAGAATTTAGCTTTAAAATACAGACCTCAAATTCTTGACGATTTGGTAGGTCAAGAAGCTTTTATAAGAACGATAAAAAATGCCGTAGAAGCCGGCCGTTTGGCCAAAGCTTTTCTTTTCTACGGTCCCAGAGGCTGCGGTAAAACTTCAAGCGCCAGAATACTGGCCAAAACTTTAAATTGCCGCAATATTAAAGATAATAATCCTTGCGGAAAATGTTCTTCATGTCTTGAGATTTCCCAGAGCAGATCTTTGGATGTTTTGGAAATAGACGCGGCCAGCCACACTCAGGTACAAAATGTAAGGGATGTTATAATCGACAATATAAACATAGCTCCTTCGAGGGATAAATATAAAATATACATATTGGACGAAGTGCATATGCTTTCAAACAGCGCTTTTAACGCGCTTTTAAAAACGGTAGAAGAACCGCCGCCGCATGCCGTTTTTATAATGGCCACTACGGAGATAAACAAAGTTCCGGCTACGATAATTTCAAGATGCCAAACTTTTAGATTTAAGCCGATATCGAAAGAAGAACTTAAAAAAAGACTTGCCGAAATATGCGAGAAGGAAAAATTTTCATACGAAGACAAAGCTCTCGATATCATAGCTTCTTCCTGCGGCGGAGCTATGCGCGACGCTCTCACTATCTTAGACAGAATATCTTCTTTTTCCAAAGGGAAAATAGAAACCTCGCTTACTTTTGAAACTTTGGGTCTCCCTCCCGAAGAAATAGTAAAAAAACTGGCCCTGTCTATTTTAAACAGAGACGCTTCTGGAATAAATTCCGTTTTCAAAATAATATCTTCCGACGGATTTGAACCTCAGGCGGTTTTAAGAGAACTTAGAAACTATTTCGCTCAGTCGTTCTTATCGGCTAATAGTTTTTCGCTTGACGCTTCTTTTGATGTCCCGGCCGGACATAATCCTTATTCTTTTGCAAAACTTTCGCGCAAGATGAATCGTATAATGGAAGAAATTAAATTTTCGGACAACCCTTTATTAGCCTGCGAGATGGCTCTTTATACCGTCATCGAAACCCCGGTTGACATAGAAGCTTTGGTTAAAAGGCTTGAGGCCGCGGAATCTGCCGTAAGCGGAAATTATACCGCGCCTCCTTCTTTTCAAGAGCAAAAACCGCAGCCTATTTTGCGGGAAAACACAGAAGAGGAAAAAAAAACTGAAATTTTGAAGGCTCCTCTTCATTCTTCGGAAATTTGGCGTAAGGTTACCGACGTCATTTCTTCCGAGGATCCGGCTTTGTTTAACTTCCTATCCGATTGTTCAGCAATTTTCGGCGAAAACGAATGGAAACTTCGTTTTGAAAAAGACTTCCCGAAAGTATTTTGTTCTAAAAAATCTCAATATATAAGTTCCTTAATAGCAAAAACGGCTGGCCGCGATATAAAAATATCTTTTGAATTAAAAAATAATCCGCAGGAAGTCGTAGACGTAACCAATTCCAAATCTCCAGATAATCAAGAAAATAATGAGGTTGAAAATCTTAATTGGCAAGATATAAACGAAGGCGATCCCAAAGATACTTTTCCGGAATATAAAAAAATCTCAAAAATGCTTAAAGGATCTATAGTCAAAGTACATAAGATTAAAAATAAGGAAAGCGCTAAATGAGAGTTTTCGAGCGCCTTATCTCTTCTTTCAGAAAAATGCCGGGAGTAGGCCCCAAACAGGCCGAAAGATTCGCTCTTTATGTCGCAAGAGCTCCGGAGGGAGAAATTAGCGAATTATTGGAAGCCGTTGAGGAAATAAGAAATGCCGTTAAACCCTGTCCCAAATGTTTCAGCTACTCCGACGGCGGACTTTGCGACATATGCTCGGACAATCAAAGAATTCAAAATATTATTTGCGTGGTTGAAAATGTTCAGGATCTGGAAGCCATAGAAAAAACCGGATTTTATAAAGGACTTTATCATGTTTTGGGAGGCGTCATATCTCCGGCTCAAGGCCTTGGTGAGACTTCTATAAGACTTAAGGAGCTTATTAAAAGAACGGAAGAATTAAAAGTAAACGAAATAATAGTGGCCGTTAATCCTTCGGCGGAAGGCGAAACCACGGCCGCCTATATAAAGACTTTGCTTGAAAAAAAAGTTGAGAAAATTTCCAGAATAGCTTTCGGAGTGCCTTTGGGCGGAGATATAAATTATTTGGACGAACTTACTCTTACTCATGCCTTACAGGGACGAAGAAAAATATAAATAAAAGAAGCTTAAGGGGGGATTTTGCTTCTTTCATATTATAAAAGACCTCTTTTTATTTTATTTGTTTTTTATTCTCTTGTTTTAATATTTTTAAATTTTCTAAAAGAAAAAAAAGAAGAAAGAATATATTACATAAGAGACAGACTTTGCGGTAAGGTAATGTCTTATCCTCAGGAAAGCCGGGGGCTCTTAAGATTTGAGTTTTTAGCCGATTATGCGCAAGATAAAAAGAGATTTATAGCTTATTTGAAGGATAAAGCCGATTTTTCTCTTTATGACGAGATTTGTTTTGACGCGGAAATGTCAAAGCCGTATTCTTCTTATGTTCCGGGTTTGTTTGACTGGAGACTTTTTTTACAAAATAAAGGCATAGGGCTTCAGGCTTTCGGAAAAGACGCCCAATTAGTAAAGAAAAGTTTTCTTTTATTTAGAACCGCCGGTTTAATAAGAAAAAAAGTTCTTGAAATTTTTGAAAACAATTTAAATGAGAAAGAATATTCCATATTGTCGGGAATAGTGTTGGGAGTAAAGACCAAAAACGACAAAGAACTTAACAGGGCGTTTTCATTGTCGGGAACGGCTCATCTTTTGGTGGCATCCGGCGGAAATGTCGCGGTACTTTTGGGATTCTCTTACTTTTTATTTAGATTAATCGGTCTGGGGAAATTTTTAGGTTATTTAATAGGTCTTTTTATTTGCGGTTTTTATGTCTTTATATGCGGATTAGATCCGCCTTTGGTTAGGGCTTTTTTGATGGCGGTTGCTGGTATTTTTGCTTTTTTATCTCAAAGGAAAAAGGATGTTTTTCAAATTCTTATTATCGCTTCTTTTGCGCTTGTTTTGATAAATCCTTATTACTTATTTGACGCGGGTTTTCAAATGTCGGTAGCGGCCGTCTACGGTTTGGCGGCCGGTTTCGGAGCGAGAAAAGATTTTTTTAAAAGAAAAAGAAATAAATTTTTTTCTTATATTCTAAATCTTTTTTTCATAAGCTTATTTGCTCAAGCGGCTTTGACTCCTTTGCTTATTTTTTATTTTAATTATGTGCCCGTCGCGGGCATAGCGGCCAATATGATAGCCGTACCTTTGGCTTGTTTATTATTGCCTGCGGGGCTTGTTTCGGCGTTTTTATCTTTTTTTATAAAAGAATTAGCCGTTTTTTTATTTTTCCCGATATCTATTCTTCTAAAATCATTATTACATTGCGTTTACTTTTTTTCCAAACTTCATTTCGCGGCTTTAAATGTTCCATATCCCGGTTTTCTTGTTTTGCTTTCTTTATCGTTTTGTATTTTTGTCTTTTTACATTGGCCTTTATTTAAAAATAAAAAAAAGGCTATTATTTTATCGGCTATATTTTTATTCGGTTCTATTATGTTCAGATATTACGATTTGAATAAGCCGTTTCAAAAAGAGTTTTATGCGAAGGGAGAAAAAAGAAAAATTTATTATTATAAAGGAGAACTTTATCTTGTAAATCCTTGGCCTTCCTGCGAAGAAATTAAAAAATCGGTTAATTATTTAGGATTTGGAAAATTGGCTTACGCTTTATATGAAGGCGATTACGATAAGGATACGGCTTTATGTATTGAAAAAGAATTAAAATCCAAAGTATGCGTTCCTTTTTGGCAAAAGAAAGATTCGCATTTGGTAGGAGTTTGGGCGGGAGATTATTGCGGCAAGGCTCAAGCTTTTTTTAAAGAATCAAAAAGCGGATACTCGGGATACGGCGATAAAATAGAATACTTTTTTGATTAAGAATTATTTTTATGCGATTGAAAAATTTTGTAAATTATTATGAAAGAAGACAAAATGATAAAAAAAGCCGCTTTTTTTTATAATTCAAAAAGGGAAAGCGCCATAAGATTTACCGAAAGCGCCGTTTCTTTTTTGGAAAAACATAAAATAAAAACCGAAAAAATTTGCGTAAATAAAGGCGAAACCCCTAAATATTCGGCGGATATAGCCATTAGCGCGGGCGGCGACGGTACCGCTTTATACGCGGCCAGAAGTCTGGCCGGTAAATCCGTAGGACTAATCGCGGTGAATGCGGGAGGTCTGGGTTTTTTAAGCTCGGTAGAACCTAAGGATTTTGAAAGTTTTTTTCTAAAAGTCTTAAAAAATAAAATTAAAAAAATAGAGAGATTTTTTTTGGAAATAGAAGGCCCCCGCGGAAAGTATTACGCCCTTAACGATTGCGTTTTAAGAAGTTCTCAGCCAAGGGCTTTCCATTTGAAGGTTAATTATGCCGGCGATTTTTTAAGTTCTTATTTCGGAGACGGTCTTATAGTTTCTACGCCTACCGGCTCTACCGCTTACGGCTTGGCCGCAATGGGACCCATAATAATGCCTTCGGCTCAGGTTTTTTGTCTTTCTCCCATTTGCCCTCATACTCTCACTCATAGGCCCGTAGTTTTACCGGCCGATAAAACTTTGGAAGTCTTTTTTTGCGAGGAAAGCGAAAAAGACATATCGGTTACTGTCTCCATAGACGGACAGGAAAATTTTATTTTGCCTTCGGGAAAAGGCATATCGGTTAAGAAGTCTTCTTTTTCTTTGATAACTCCGGTCCATTTGGATTATTCGTGGTTTAAGGTGTTAAGAGATAAGCTTAGCTGGGGCCGAAGAAGATGATAAAAAAGTTAAAGCTTAAGAATTTTGCCTTAATAAAGGAAGCGGAAATAAATTTTGACGGTCGTCTTTGCGCGATTACGGGAGAAACGGGAGCGGGAAAATCTACCATAGCCGAAGCTTTGGAATTCCTGTTTGCGGCGAAAGCCTACAAAGAGATTGTAAGAGAAGGGGAGAACTACTGCGAAGTTACGGCGGAATTTGATCCGTCTTTTTGCGCGGAAATCGAAAATGTCGGAAAAATATTTTCTTTGAAAAGAACGGCCGATAAGGACTTGAAAAGCAAATTTTTTATAAACGAAAAACCGTCCTGCGCGTCTTTTTTGAAAAATATAAAAAATTCTTTTGCCGACTTTTACGGGCAGCAGCAAAGCGCTTTTATTTCTTCTCAGGAAACGCAGCTTGAAATAATAGACGCTTTCGCTCAAATATCTCAGGAAAAGAAAGAATATGCCGAGATTTATAATGAAAGGACGGAAATAATCTCCAAGCTAAAATCGCTTTCTCTTTCAGAAGAAGAAAAAAATAAACTATACGAAATGTATTCTTTCCAGCTCGAAGAAATAGAAAAATTGAACATAGATCCCGTTAAAGATTCGACTATCGAAGAGAAGATTTTAAGATTCAAACAGAAAGATAAATTAAACTCGGCCGCCGGCAAGGCTTTGGATTTCTTGAAAAATTCCGATAATTGCGCGCAGAACTCCGTATTTTCGGCCTTAAACGGCTTATCTTCTTTGGAAGGAAAATATCCGGAGATAGACGAGATTTGCTTAAAACTTAGAAATATTTCTCAAGAAATTTCCGACATATCGGAAAATATTTCTTCTTTGACCCAAGATGACGACCTTTCTCAAAAAGAAATAGACGCTTTAATAGAAAGAGACGAGAAAATAAAGAAACTTAAGAAGAAATACGGAGAAGATTTAAACGATATTATTAAAAAAGCCGAAGAACTGAGAAATAATTTAAAAAATCTTTCGGAAACCGAATATAACGCTTCTCAGCTTGAAAAAAAACTTGAAGCCGTCGAAAAAAAACTTTCTCAAAAAGCGTTAAAACTTAGCGAAAGAAGAAAACTATACGCTTTAAAACTTCAAACCGCGGTTTTAAAAGAACTTAAGGATTTGGGCTTGGAAAAAGCTTCTTTTTTTGCGGAAATAGATTTTAATCTGGAATATGCCGGGCCTAACGGTTGCGATAAAGCCGAATTTTTATTTTCCGCAAATCCCGGAAGTCCCGCGAAACCTTTGAGATATTGCGCTTCCGGAGGAGAATTGTCGCGTCTGTCTTTGGCTCTTAAATCTTCTTTTTCGGGATTGAGAAATTATTGTTTTTCTTTTTTTGACGAGATAGACGCCGGGGTCGGAGGAAATACCGCTTTTTTAATAGGGGAAAAATTGAAAAAAATTTCGTCAAAAAATATGGTTTTATTTATAACTCATTTGCCGCAAACCGCCGCTTTCGCCGACTTTCACATAAAAGCCGAAAAAAAAGTCAAAAGCTTTCATACGGAAATAGTATTTAGGTCTTTATCTTTACAAGAGAGAAAAGAAGAATTAGCAAGAATGTTAGGTTCTAAATATTCCCCTCAAACCGCAATTAAACATGCCGAGGAACTATTGAAAAACGCCTAAAAATCTTAGGTAAATGCGTAAGACTTTAGTCCTATTTGCTTTTAGGTCAAAAGAACGGTTTACATTAAAAAAGATATCTGCTAAAATAATTCTATTCCTATGTTACGGAGGGAAAAATAATGAAGAAAATGTTAGTGTTATCTTTAGTATTTTCGTTGGCCGCCGCAGTTTATGCGGATGTCAACTTTGATCAGGGGGTAAATACGAGCGAAATAATAAACGCTCCGCATAACGATTACTATATACCTACTCCGGTTCCGGGGAGATTCGGCAGATATACCAGAGATTGCGCCAGATTTACATTCGGTCCCTCGGATAATGATATAATGTCGGAAAAAGTATGGCTTAGAAGCCAGGAATATGTGCAGGAATGCCATACCTATTATGTTCCAGGTCCGAACGGTCAACAAATACCTCATCAAAACTGCTATGAAAGGCCCGGCATGAGCTGGAATCAGCAGGCGCAGATAAACATAAAAGCCAGAAAGCTTTGGCCTTGGGAAAGAGAAACCTTCGAAGTTTGTCTGGAAGGTCCCTGGATGGATATCTATAAATACGAAGCCGCCTATAAATATACGACCAGAAAAATAGGGAATTACGATCCGATGTTTGAGCTTACTCCTCAATATAAAGTAGCCATGAATCCGGATCTTGCCGGCTTGGAAATAGGAACTTTTTCTTACGACAAGAATACCAAGAAATATACTTTCAAAGTAAACGACAAATGGGCTAAGGAATATGCCGGAGAAAAAGTTTACATAAAAGTGGAACTTAAAAAATCAATTTCCAATTGGTTTGACTCTTCCAAAGGCGAAAAAGAATTTACTTTTGACGTCGCGGATTCTTATGAAATGGTTTTCGGCGAGGAAGATTTGGTTAAACCTCAGGCAAACTCCGACGACACTTATAGAAACGAAAAACTTTTCGACACAAAAGGCATGTATTTGAAATGGGGATTTAAGAGATTGGGAAAAATCTCCACCGATAAATACATGGACAAAGGCGATACTCAAGTAATACAGACAAAATAAGTCTTTTTGTCTAAGTTTACTATCCCCCCGTTTTTAAAACGGGGGGATTTTTATTTTAAGATATTGCTATAATATAAAAAAGCGCATCTTTTCGGAGGATCAATGAATACCAAGGTATTGAAAAAAACCGCTAAAATTTGCAAAGAAAGAAATATAATTATTCCAACTTTTAAACAAATGAGAAATCCGGATTTAATACCTCAGAAAATAAAAAATAAACTTAAAAAAACCGGTCTTTGGGATGTGGATCCGGTAAATTTATTTAGAATAACATGGAAAAATAATCCCGTTGAAAACGGCGGAGACGGTCTTTACGGCGGAGTTAATTTTTTGGAAATACCCAAGGAAATAACCGGAGTTAAAGCCAGAATAGTCGGACTTGTCGGCAAGTTCTTCCCTACCGGCGCGCATAAAGTCGGAGCGGCTTTCGGTTGCCTCGCTCCCAGACTTGTTACCGGAGAATTTGATCCTCAAGAACAAAAAGCGGTTTGGCCTTCCACGGGAAACTATTGCCGCGGAGGAGCGTTTGACAGCGCTTTGCTCGGATGTCATTCCATAGCGATACTTCCCGAAGGAATGAGTAAAGAAAGATTCGAATGGCTTAAAAAAGTCGGCTCCGAAATTATAGCTACTCCCGGTACCGAATCGAATGTAAAAGAAATTTACGATAAATGCTGGGAACTCAGAAAAACAAGAAAAGATGTCGTTATATTCAATCAGTTTGACGAATTCGGAAATCCAATGTGGCATTATAATGTAACCGGCCCCGCCGCTCGCGAAGTATTCGATAAGATAAAAACAAGAAACTCCAGATTGGCGGCATTCGTATCGGCCACCGGATCCGCCGGTACCATAGCCGCGGGAGATTATCTCAAAAGTAAATTCCCGAATATGAAAATAACCGCTTCCGAAGCTTTGCAATGTCCTACGATATTACTAAACGGTTTCGGCGAGCATAGAATAGAAGGAATAGGCGACAAACATATACCCTGGGTTCATAATGTAAGAAATACGGATTTGGTAACGGCCATAGACGATGAGAACTGTATGAGAATTATAAGGCTTTTTAACGAAAAAGAAGGCTTAAAAGTTCTTGCCGAATACGGAGTAAAAAAAGATATTATCTCCAAACTCAACCTTTTGGGTATTTCGGGTGTTTCCAATATGTTATCCGCTATAAAGACGGCCAAATTCTACGAACTTGGCGAAAATGACATAGTATTTACCGTCTTCACCGATTCGATGGAGCTTTACGGATCCCGATTGAAAGAATTGGAAGAACAGTTCGGAAAATATTCAAGAGAGCAGGCTTTAATAGATATGGAAAGATATCTGTTGGGCGTAAAAATAGACTATACAAAGGAACTCGGCTACTACGACAGAAAAGCCGTTCATAATTTAAAATATTTTACATGGGTAGAGCAGCAGGGGAAAAACTCCGACGACCTCAGAAAGCTTTGGGACCCCGAATTCTGGGAAGAAAAACTTTCTCAAACCGATAAATTGGATAAAGCCATAGAAGAATTTAATAAAGAAGCCGGGCTGGTTTAAGATGTCAAACAAAGGAAAGAAAAGGGTAAATTGTCCTCATTGTAAAAAAGATTTCGACGCGGATTTCTGGACCGTCGTAAGAGGCGATTTGGACTTCGAACTTAAAGAAATGATAATAAACGGCGAATTCGATCTGCTTTTATGTCCGGAATGCGGCAAAATTTTTTCATACGAAGACACTTTTGTTTATATGGATCCGGCTTGCGAAATAATGGCTTTTGTTTTACCAAGCGATACGGAAAATTCGAACGAGTTAATAGAAAAAATGAAAGCCGATTATGAATTGATAAAAAACTCCGCTCAAAAAGAAAGTTCTCTTTCTTTTAAGCCTTATTACTTTTTCGGCGCGCAGGATTTGGCATCCCTTTTATTAAACGACAGGGATATAGAAGAGGAAACGGAAGTTATGGAATTTTTAGCCAGGGAATCGGGGTTTAAGGTTGTTTGCATAAAGAGATCCGCGGCCAGAGAAAAAGATTTTCTTTTTTCCATACCTTATTCGGGAGAATTTTCGGCGGATAACGCTCTTTCGGCTTGCGAGAAGATATTTTCTTTAAACGACAGATTAAAGAGGTTGGGCAAAATAATAGATTTCTTGAGAATTTCTAAATCGGAAGAAATAGATAATATTTTGAAAAAATGAAATTGAAGCCGCTTAATGACTTGGCATTCATAGAGAAAGTTTCTTCTTTTCATAAAGGACAAAAGTATTTGGTAGGCGGATGCGTTAGAGATTGGCTTTTGGGGTTAAAATGCTTCGATTTGGATTTTCTATTCGATAAAAATCATAAGAATGCCGCGAATAAAACCGCAAAAGAATTTTCCGGTAAAGTAGAATATTTCGATAAATTTCTTACCGCGAGAGTTTTTTGCGGTCAACTTAGAGCGGATTTTGCCTCATTTAGAAAAGAAAAATATGAAAAACCGGCCGCATTGCCAAAAGTTTTTAAAGCGCTCTCTCTAAAGGAAGAACTTAAAAGAAGAGATTTTAC
>JAAYVI010000081.1 GCA_012517235.1 Elusimicrobiota bacterium
AGTCAGATGATAGAAATAAATGACATAAAAAAAGTCTATAGAATGGGCGATGAGGATTTGGAAGTTCTCAAGGGCGTTTCTTTGGAAATAAAACAGGGGGAATTTGTTTCCATAATGGGGCCTTCGGGTTCCGGAAAATCCACATTGATGCACATACTCGGTCTTCTGGATAAGCCGACTTCGGGCAGTTATAAAATATTCGGCAAAGAGGTTTCAAATCTTTCCGACGCCGAAACGGCTTATTTAAGAGCAAAGATAATAGGTTTTGTTTTTCAGCAGTTTAATCTTCTTTCTAAAATGTCGGCCTTGGATAATGTCGCTTTGCCCCAAATATATCTTTACGAGAAAAATGACAAAGAAAAAGCGGCCGCTCTTTTGAAAGAAGTAGGTTTATCGGACAGATTGGGACATAAGCCCAATCAGCTTTCCGGAGGCCAGCAGCAGAGAGTCGCGATAGCGAGAGCTTTGGTAAATAATCCTTCCATAATTTTTGCCGACGAACCTACCGGGAATTTGGCCAGCGATCAATCGAACGAAATAATGTCGGTTTTCAAAAAACTTAACGAAAAGGGGATAACGGTAATATTGGTAACCCATGAGCCGGATATTGCGGCTTGGGCGGACAGAATAATAAAAATAAAAGACGGAAAAATATTCGAAGATACTTCAAAAAAAGCCGCGGCGCATATTCCCGATGAAAAAAAACATAAACTTTCGGTTAAGTCGGCATTTTTGAATATCCAGGAGGTTTACGAGAACGTAAACGCTTCGCTTAAATCCATATTCGCAAATAAAATAAGATCTTTCCTTACGATGCTTGGAATAATAATAGGCGTCGGCTCTCTCATAGCAATGCTTGCCATAGGTTACGGCGCTCAAAAAGCCATACAAGACAGTCTTTCTTCTTTGGGAGCAAATCTTTTGCTGGTTATGCCCGGTAATATGGCTCAGGGCGGAATATCTATGGGCAGAGGAACGGTTAGCAGAATGAAAGAGTCTCATGCCGAAGAAATAAAAAACAAGTTTAAATACATAAAGAATACCGATTCCAACGTACAAGGATCTTTACAGGTTGTTTACGGGCAGAAAAATACCAGAACGACGGTTTTAGGCGCCACTTCCGCCTATCCGTATATGAGAAACGCTTTGCCTTATTACGGAAGATTTTTCTCAAAGTCCGAAGACCAATCTATGAAGAAAGTCGCTTTATTGGGACAAACAGTGGTTAATAATCTTTTCGGTTCGGAAAATCCGGTAGGCAAAATTATAAAAATAAACAGAAAAAATTTTACCGTTATAGGAATTTTACCGGCAAAAGGCGCGGCCGGAATGCGCGATCAAGACGATATGATAGTAGTGCCTTTAAATACCGCGATGAAAACTCTTTTCGGCAAAGAATATGTGGATTTGATTTGGGTTGAAACCGATACCCCCGAATCTACCAAATATGCGATGAGCGCAATAGTTTCGTTTATGAGAAAAGAATTGGGAACAGGAGAAGGCAAGGAAGACCCGGTAAGCGTTATGAATATGTCCGATATTCAAGCGATGTTTTCTCAAACGGCAAAGACATTTAGCGTATTGCTCGGAATAATAGCGGGTATATCTCTTATAGTCGGCGGTATAGGAATAATGAATATAATGCTGGTAAGCGTTACGGAAAGAACAAAAGAAATAGGTCTTAGAAAAGCCATAGGCGCCACAAAAAGAGCGATACTTTTACAATTTTTAATAGAGGCCGTAATAGTTTCGGTTACCGGAGGACTTATAGGGATAGGATTGGGAGCGTCGGCGGCTTTTATAATAGCAAAAGTCGCAAAGTGGGCCGTTTATGTTTCCACATCTTCGGTATTGATGTCTTTCGGATTTTCCGCCGCCGTCGGAGTCATTTTCGGATTATGGCCCGCTAAAAAAGCTTCCGAACTTTCTCCGATAGAAGCGCTTAGATACGAATAAATATTTAACCCTATGTTAACCCTGAGGGTTAACATAGGTCGGTATCTGGAAACCTTGTAATAACCTCGTAGGTTATACAAAGGTTAATTTTAGAGGCATTTGAAGTTTTATATTCGGTTTAGAAACTCTCTATTTTTGCTATTATATTGATATAAATTATTTTTCAGGAGACGATATGATACATGTTTCGCTAAAATGCCCTCACTGCAAAAAATCTTTAATGGATAAAAGCAAAAAACTAAACGGTCACTCTGCCATAGTCGTAAAACTTACATATGCGGGAAAAAATTCGCCTTTATATCTAAGTTCGGTTTACGGAAGCTATGAAGTCGAAACCGCCGTAAATGTACCTGCCGGGAAAATAGCCGGTTTTAGATGTCCTCATTGTTCCGCGGATCTTAAAAGCACCAGAAAATGCGACGTATGCGGAGCTCAAATGGTAGCTTTCGATCTTAAGGAAGGCGGTCAGGTTCAGATTTGCTCGAGAAGAGGATGCAAAAAACATATACTGGAATTTGAAAATCCCGATAAAGAAATAGAAGCTTTTTACTCTTCTTATTTGAAAGCTTTCGACAAATAAAAATATGTCCGGCGGCCGGCTTAAGTATTTGGCTTTTTCCGTTTTGCCTTTGCTTATTCTAAGCGTTTTGGTTTATCGTAAGATAAATCCGCAAACAAACGAGGGCGAAGCCGTTTCTTCTCCGGCCGCTTTTTCTTTTTCGGAAAATAAAAAAGAGGAAAAAAAAGAAGAAACTTTTTCTTTTTCTCTGCAGATAAAAGGCGAAGACGATTTCAAGGAAAATGTCAAACAAGCCTTAAAGCTTATTTGGACCGAAGACAAGGAATCTTTTTATTTCATTAGAAAATATGTTTTTGAGATAAGGCAGGAGCGAAAAACCGGTTTCTATTTTGACGAAGGCTCTCCTATAGTGGCCGTATCTCAAGAACATGCTTCAAGAAGTCTTACATGGCTTGCGGGCGTAATAGCGCACAACGCATGGCACGCTTACAGAGAGGTTTCGGCAAAATCGGCTAAAAAAGTAAAAAGAACCGTTCCCGAACCCGGAGAAAAAAAATCTTACGAATTAAAGCCCATTGTTTTCTATGAGGGAAAAACTTTCGAAAGCTTTTTGCAGGCGGAAAAAGAAGCTTGCGCTTATCAGGCGGAAATTTTAAAAAAAATAGGCGCTTCCGGAAGGGAAATAAACGAAGTTCTTAACCGCGGCGAAAAAGATTTTACCATGGGCCATGACGGCGAATATTTCGTAAATAACTGATGTCTTATCTAAAAAGCTTCGATTTCAAAAAATTCAAAACAAAGAATAATCTTTTTCTAAGCCCTATGGCGGGCATAACCAATTATGCTTTTAGGAAAATTTGCTTGGAAAGCGGGGCCGGCATGGTTTTTACCGAAATGATATCGGCTCAAAGTCTGGCGAGAGGAAATATCAAAACTTTGAAAATAGCTCAAATAAAAGACGATAGACCGGTATGCAAACAGATTTTCGGTTCCGATGAAGAAATAATGAAAATTGCGGCTTTAAAAGCCGAAGAAACAGGCTGCGATATGCTGGAAATAAACGCCAGCTGTCCTATGAAGAAAATAATAAAAACGGGCGCCGGGGCCGCCTTGACTCTAAATGCCCCCCTTCTTTATAGAATAACCGAAAAAATAGCCAAAGTCGTCAAAGTTCCTTTGTCGGTTAAGATAAGAAGCGGATTTGAAATAGGAAAAGAAAACGCTTTGGAAATATCCAAGACTCTTGAAAAATGCGGCATATCTTTTCTCCATATACATTTAAGAACCGTATCGCAAATACATTCTGGCGCGGTTAACTATGATTTGGGAAGACAAATAAAAGAGGCGATAAAGATTCCTCTGATAGTAAACGGCGGAGCGGTTTCGCCTCAAAGCGTAAAAGAACTTTTTGAAAAAACCGGCGCCGACGCGGTTTCCATAGGCAGAGGAGCGGTTACTAATCCGATGATATTTTACGAAAGCGAAAAATTTTTAAGCGCGGGAATTTGCGATACGGCGGGAGAAAAAGAAAGAGCGGCGCTTTTTTTAAGATTTTTGGAATTAAATTGCTCGGTTTACGGCGAAAAAAAAGGCATTATAAATTCAAGAAAACTCGTAGGTCTATGGCTTAA
>JAAYVI010000007.1 GCA_012517235.1 Elusimicrobiota bacterium
CGAATCGCTCAAAAAACTTAAAGAGACCATAGCCGACACTTTAAAAAACGAAATAAGATTCCTCCAGGAAAAAAACGAGAAGAAGCTGGAAGAGATGCGCCAAACAGTAGACGAAAAACTTCAAAGCACTCTGGAAAAAAGATTAAGCGAATCTTTCAAAACCGTAAGTTCCCAATTGGAAAATGTTTATAAGGGATTGGGAGAGATGAATAATTTGGCAAAAGATGTGGGCGATCTTAAAAAAGTTCTTTCGAATGTTAAATCAAGAGGCGTTTTCGGAGAACTTCAACTTAAAAATCTTTTGGAAGACATATTGACAAAAGAACAATTTGAAGAAAATGCCAGAATAAAGAAAAATTTCTCCGTAGAATTTGCGGTAAAAATTCCGTCCAAAGACGACAACGGAAAGCATATACTTCTTCCCATAGACTCCAAATTCCCCAGGGAAGATTATGAAAAAATATTGGACGCGCAGCAAAAAAGCGATCCGGTCTTATTGGAAAAATCCGTGAAAGCTTTGGCGGATAGAATAAAAGGCGAGGCCAAAGATATTTTTGAAAAATATATAAATCCGCCGGAAACTACCGATTTCGCTCTTTTATTTTTGCCTTCGGAAGGATTATTTGCCGAAGTTCTAAGAATACCCGGTTTTTTCGAAGATATAAGGAAAAACTACAATATAGTAATAACCGGACCCACAACCATAACCGCCATTCTAAACAGCCTTCAGATGGGATTTAGAACTTTGGCCATAGAAAAAAGATCTCACGAAGTATGGAAAGTACTGGGATCGGTAAAAAAAGAATTTCAAACCTTCGGCGAAAATCTCGCAAAAACCAGAAAAAAGCTCGAAGAAGCCGCGGATAACATAGAAAAAGCCGAAAAAAGAACCCAGATAATAGGCAAAAAATTAAAAGAAGTCGAAGCGTCCTCCGCGCAAGAAAGCAAAGCGGTTTTAGGCCTGGAAGAAGAGGAGGAAATTCAAGAAGATATTTAATCGGCATTACTATAAATAAAAGTATGGAATTAACCGAAAAACTGGAAATATTGGCCAATTCGGCAAAATATGACGCATCCTGCGCATCAAGCGGATCCGACAGGAAAGGCGGCGCAATAGGCTCGGCTCATATATCGGGTATATGCCATTCATGGTCCTCGGACGGAAGATGCGTTTCGCTTTTAAAAATACTTCTTACAAATATATGCGAATACGACTGCGCTTACTGCGTAAATAGAAAATCAAACAATATAAAAAGAACCGCTTTTAGCGCCGAAGAAATATGTAAATTGACTTTGGAATTCTACAAGAGAAATTACATAGAAGGATTATTTTTAAGCTCGGCTGTATTAAAAAATCCGGATTTTACAATGGAGCTTATGATAAAGGCGGTAAAAAAATTAAGAAAAGAATATAATTTTTCGGGATATGTACATTTTAAAGTTATTCCGGGAGCCGATTTAAAACTTGTAAGAGAAGCGTCTTTATACGCCGACAGGATAAGCGTAAACATAGAGCTGCCGGATCATAAAAGCTTAGAAAGACTTTGTCCCGAAAAAAATAAGGAAAGCGTTTTTAAGCCGATGAAATATGCGGCCGACTTGATTATGGAAAGCAAAAAAAGCAAATTTCTAAAACTTGCTCCTGCGGGGCAAAGCACTCAATTAATAGTAGGCGCCGACGAAAACAGCGATTATAAAATTTTAAATCTTTCTCAATGGCTTTATAAAAAAATCTATCTTAAGCGCGTGTATTACTCAGGATTTGTAAAAGTAAATTCGGACAATCGTCTGCCCGCGATAAAAGATCCCCCTTTAATCAGAGAACACAGACTTTATCAAGCGGATTGGCTGCTTAGATTTTATGAGTTTAAGGCTAACGAACTTCTGGACGAAAATGAAAATCTAAATCTCTCTTTGGACCCAAAAACGGCATGGGCTTTGAAAAATATGGATCGATTCCCGGTAGAAATAAATAAAGCGGATTATCAAACTTTGCTTAGAGTTCCCGGTATAGGAATAATATCCGCCAAAAAAATAATAAAAGCAAGAAAGTTCACAAACATAACGCTCGGCGGATTAAAAAACATGGGAATTTCATTGAAAAAAGCGATATATTTTATCACTCTTAACGGAAAATATTACGGAATCGGAACGGATAATAAGGAAAAACTGGAAAATCTGCTTTTGGAATACAAGCAGCCCGAACTTTTTGAAATAAAAGACCTATCAAAAACATGGCTATCGGCCAATACCGGGAACTTATGAATATAATCTATGACGGCACTTATGAGAGATATATAAACGCTTTGGAAAAAGCCTTAAAAGAAAAATCGGATTATATTTCCAAAGAAGAATCGGAAAATCTTTTTGAAGAAAATTTCTTAATAAATTCTTCAAAAGAAAAAGCGTATGCTTTCGAAAAAGAAATAAATGCCGTTTCGAAAGAGGCTCTTAAAAAAATAAGACTTTTATGGTTTTCAGAAAAAGAAGGTTTTGAAAATACGGCTTTGGGATATTTAAAAAATATCTTTAAATAC
>JAAYVI010000082.1 GCA_012517235.1 Elusimicrobiota bacterium
AGGATTGGATGATTAGAGAGACGGGTAGAGGTATGGATGCGTGGGGGGATAAAGGCATAGATGTGTGGAAGTAAGGATGTATGGATGCATAGGGGCATAGAAGTATTATAAAAAAAGAAGATTAGAATATAGGAAGATTGGAATTAAAAGCTATATTATTTGGAGCAGTCGGAGCATCCGCCGTATGTACCGATAAGATTGTGTATGTCGAAATAAACGGAATATAAACTAATAAAAAAAATAATTATCAGCAAAGCTATCATCCAATAAGGCATTTTATGAAAATTATTCCTTATACCTATTTTTAATACAAAATCTTTTATTTTTTGCTTTATCATAATTATATGATATATTAACCTTTGATAGTTTTCAATACCGCCGTCAAATCTTCGTTGTAAAAACCTTCTTTGAAAGCTTTTAAAAAAATTTCTTGGGCCGAATGAGCGCCTTTAAGATTTATTTGTTTAGACTTTGCCGATATTTCGGCATAATTTAAATCTTTAAGCATATTTTTAACCGAAAAAGCCGGGGTAAAATCTTTGTTTAAAATATTATTTTCCTTCATCCTGAAATATCCGCAGTCCAAAGCCGGGCTATTTTTAATAGTTTCAAAAATAAAAGAAGGGTCTAATGACAGTTTTTCTGCCAAAACCGCGCTTTCGCATAACCCAATAGTCATTTGAGCCAAAAGAATATTTACGCATAGTTTAAGAGAAGTTCCGGCGGGGGGAGGCCCCGGATTTATTATCGTTTTTCCCATGGCGTAAAGCAAATCTTTGTTTTCTTCTATGTCTTCTTTTTTTGCCCCGCATAATATTACCAATGTTCCTTTCTCGGCCAAAGGCTTGCTTCCCGCCACTGGAGAATCTAAGAATTTGATTCCTTTTTCAAAGCAAGATTCGGCAATTTTTATGCAGAGATCCCTGCTTATAGTGCTCATATTTATAAGATATGTTCCGTGAGATGAGCCGGAAAAGACTCCTATCGGACCGTAAAGAATATTTTCCAAAGCTTCGTCGTTTTCTACCATTGTTATTACTGTGTTTGAGATTTGAGCCAATTCTTTCGCAGTCGCCGCAACGGAACATCCCAAATCCGAAAACTCTTTTGTTTTTTCTCTTGTCCTATTATATACGGAAATTTTAAATCCTTTGGCTATAAGATTTTTAGCCAGAGCCTTGCCCATTATACCTAATCCGATAAATCCTATTCTCTTTTTCAATTTAATCTCCGAATAATGCCAATTTTTCGGCCAATTCTTCGGCATATAAATCCGCTTTATGTCCGTTCTTTATAATTTGCGCCAATTCCTGACGGGAAGGTTTATTTTTATAAGCTATTTTCCAAAGTATTTCGTTTGTAAGTATCAACTCGGGAAAAAGCTTTCTTTCTTTGGCCTTATTTTTTCTCCATTCTCTTAAAAAATCGAATATTTTTTTTGTTTTTTCAAAGTCGGATTTTTCTTTTCTCCTTGTCGTATGTTTTTCTTCGGGAAAGGAATTTAATCCTTTCATTATCGCTTTTTTTATCCAATCTTCGTATTTTGTCATTACATATTCGGAAATACCTTTAAACGATTTAAGGTCTTTGAGAGCTTTTTGAGGTTCTCTTGCCAGAGAAATTAAAGTTTCGTTTGTCATTATTTTAAAGGGAGGTATGTCTTTTTTTTGGGCGGTTTTTTCCCGTTCCGTCCATAATTCTTTTAGACAGGCCGAGTAAGGCCAGGGCATGTTTCTCGCTCCGGGTAAATTCAGCCATGCCTGCGGATTAAATTCCGAGCGCTTGGCGGGCAAAGCCGAGAATTGCTCGCAGTGAATCATAAATTCTTCGAAAAGTCCCATTTTTTTAAGTTCGGGTATGAATATGTCTTTAAGTTTTTTAAGGTAATATACGTCCATGGCGGCATATTCGAGCATTTCTTCTTTAATAGGTCTGTATCCCCAATCCGCTTTTTGATATTTTTTATTTAATTTTACGGCAAAATATTTTTCTATCAGATTATTTAGACCGCAGCGTTCTATACCCAAATATTTTGCGGCCATCATAACGTCGAATATATTGCTGAACTCGCAGGATATTTTTGTTTTTATAAGCGGAATGTCGCTGTCGGCGGAGTGAAAAATTTTTCTTATGTCGGGATTTTCAAAAATTTCTTTAAGACAAGAAAGATCCAAAACCAAAGAGTCCAAAAGATATATTTTGTGTTCGCACGCTATCTGGACAAGGCATAGTTTTTCATAGTAGCTGTATAAGCTGTCGGACTCCGTGTCTATTCCCAAGTACTTTGAGTTTGATATTTGCGGTTGTACTTGAAGGAATTTTTCTTGAGTATCTATAAGCTCATAACGCATAATAATATGATAACATAATATTGAGAATTCGGTATGATTTATGCGGCTTTCAATAAACCTTACGGATATCTGAGTCAATTTAAAGATTTTCGTTCGAGCCCCGGACTTTCGTCTTTTTCCTTACCCAAAGGAGTTTATCCTTGCGGAAGGCTAGACCTCGACAGCGAAGGGCTTTTGATATTATCCGACGACGGAATATTCAATCAAAAGGTTTCCAATCCCAAATATAAAAAAGAGAAGACATATTGGGTTCAAGTAGAGGGGGAAATAAATCAAGAAGCTTTGCAAAAGCTTAAAGACGGAGTTTCTTTAAAAGACGGACCGGCTTTCGCTTTGAAAGCAGATAAAATTTCTCAGCCTAATATAGCGCCCAGAGTCCCGCCCATAAGGGAAAGAAAAACGGTTCCCGTTTCCTGGGCGGAAATAAGCATAAACGAAGGAAGAAACAGACAGGTAAGAAGAATGATGGCTTCGGTCGGTTTTCCCGTATTGAGACTTTTCAGATACTCCATAGGTATCGTAACATGCGAAGGTATTTCTCCGGGCCAATTCAGGCATTTGACCAAAGAAGAAGTATTATCTTTCAGATGATAATTATTCGACGGCCGTCCGATAACGATCACCGCAGGAAAAAAGGTATCAAATCCGTTCTGCCGGACAATTTAAGCGCTTTTAATATAAGAGGGATATTTTCTTTTTTGAAATATTGCATAAGAGCTCTGTGCATCTTCCTTTCGCTTTCGGTTTTGGCGGAATATACCGGCTCTTTGGTTAAAGGATCTTTTCCGCAATAATATACCGCGGTAGCATATTCGCCCGGAGCCGGCAGAAAATCGTTTATTTGAAGCGGTTTTATATTATGTTTTTTTAAAAAAACCGCCGTTTCTACCGCTTTCTTAAGATCCGTTCCCGGATATGCGGATATGAAATATAAAGACAGATATTGTTCTTTTGCGCATTTGCCGGAAAATTGGAAGAATTTTGCCGAAAACTCTAAGAAAATTTCTATGGGAGGTTTCTTCATGGAGTTTAAAATTTTCGGATCCGTATGCTCGGGAGCCAATTTTAACATTCCACTCGTATGCTCTTTTGACAAGATTTCCACATATTCGATATCTTTTAGGGCCAAATCGGGTCTTATCCCGCTTGCTATGAAAACCTTTTTGATTCCCTTTACCGCGCTAACTTCTTTTAGTAGTTTCTTTAAATTTTCATGCGAATAGTTTAGATTACCGCATACGGACGGGTGAAGACAAGATTCTCTTTTACATTTCATGCAAATTGAAAAATCTTTTCCGCCCATTAAATACATATTGGCAGAGGGAGCGCCCAGATCGCTTATCACCGCTTTACCTTTGTTTTGAACGGCTAATTTTTCCGCCTCTTTTTTAACGGAATTAAAGCTTCTGCTTTGTATAAATTTTCCTTGATGATGCCCAAGAGAACAAAAGGAACATCCCCCGAAGCATCCTCTATGGGAAATTATCGAATTTTTTACGGTTTCGAAAGCCGGAATTTTTTCTTTGTAAGAAGGATGAGGTCTTCTTTCGTAAGGCAAATCGTAAATTTCGTCCATTTCCGACGATGTTAAAGGAGGGGAGGGATGATTTATTACCGCATTTTTTGTGCCCGCTTTTTGAACTAATACGCAAGAGCAAAAAGGATTTAGGTTTTCGTGGATAGTTTTTGTCATTTCTAAAAATTTTTCTTTATCTTCGGATATTTCCTCAAAAGAAGGCAAAATCAAAGAAACTTCCGGTATTTTTTCCGATGTGCCCAAAGCATAAGAAGTACCGGGCAAATCTCTTATTTCTTTTATGTTTTTTCCCGCTCTTAATCTTTCGGCGATTTCCGCCGCATTTTTTTCGCCCATACCGTATACCAAAATATCCGCTCTGGAATCTAAAATCAAAGGTTTTTTTACGGCGTCGCTCCAATAATCGTAATGGACAAATCTCCGCATAGTGGCTTCTATTCCGCCTACTATTACCGGGACGTCTTTGAAAGCCGCTTTTGCGCAGGCGGAATATGTTATCAGAGTTTTATCGGGCCTATTGAGAAGTTTTCCTCCGGGAGAAAAATCGTCTTGATTTCTCGGCTTTTTATTATGGGTGTACTTATTTATCATAGAGTCCATATTGCCGCAGGAAATTGCAAAGCAAATTTTAGGTTTTCCTAATCCGGCAAATTCTTTAGGATTTCTATAATCTGGAGCGGAAAGAATCGCCACTTTAAATCCTTTTTTTTCCAGATATCTTCCTATTACAGCCATGGCGAAAGCGGGATGATCGACATAAGCGTCGGGAGTTATCAAGACTATATCGGGGGCTTCCCAGCCCAATTTGTCTATTTCTTCTTTGCTTATCGGCAGAAAAGGCATTTATTACCTCAAAAACTACTTTCTTAAGAGTAAATTATAGCAATAGAACGGGTTTGCCTTGAAATATTATTTTTGGTAAGATAATTTTCAAGCGGGACTAAATCCGCGGAGGTTAAAATGAAAAAAGTTTTATTAAGTTTTATTTGCGCTTTACTAACGATAAACAATGTAAAAGCGGATAGTTTCGAAGACTTTAAAACTCAAATAGCCGCCGATGCCAAAGGTTTGATAAAACCTTTTGCCGCAGATTTCGGCGGAGTATTGGGCGGAAACGATTTTAGCTCCGGAAGAGCTTTGGGTTTTCCGGGTTTTGACATAGGTATTTCTATGGCGGTTCAATCTAAGCCGAGTTCGGAAAACTTGGTTCTAAAAAATGCCAAAGTGGACGCTTTCGGTATTCCTATGGTAAACGCCGCCGTCGGTCTTCCTTTTGCGGGCATTGATGTTATGGCCAGAGGATTTTCTTATTCTGGACTTTCAATAGTCGGCGGAGGCTTGAGATATAATATATTTAAGAGCGGAACTCTGACCAAGTTTATGCCGGATCTTTCGGTATCGGCTTTTTACGATTCTATAAACTACGATTATTTCAAAGGCGGTCATATGTCTTTTAATCTGGCGGCTTCCTTTGACTTCCCGATAATAAAGCCTTTTGCCGGCATAGGATTCGATAAAACAAATTTGGAAGTTAAAAATGTAAACCCCTCGGTTAACGGTATTGACGGAAGCATATCCAAAAGCAGATATACGTTGGGGGCAAGATTAACAGTTATGCCGCTGATTTACATATACGGAGCTTATTCTTCTCTTCACGGGCAATCGGCTTATAACGCGGGATTGGGAGCGAGATTTTAATTTGTTTCTAAAAAGGAGAATATTATGGAAAACGCAAATACTCTAAGTCACGAACTGATAGAATTGGCCGAAAAATACGGGGCCAATAACTATCATCCTCTTCCGATAGTCATTTCCCAGGCGAAAGGCGTATGGGTTAAAGATCCGGAAGGGAATAAATACATGGATATGTTAAGCGCATATTCGGCTTTAAATCACGGGCACAGGCATCCTAAAATAGTCAAAGCTTTGGTAGAACAGGCCAAAAAAGTCACTTTGACTTCCAGAGCTTTCAATAACGATCAAATAGGTCCTTTTTTCAAAGAACTTTGCGAATTTTCCGGCTATGAAATGGTTTTGCCTATGAATAGCGGCGCGGAAGCCGTTGAGACTGCCCTTAAAACCGCAAGAAAATGGGCTTATAAAGTAAAAGGAATAGAGGAAAATAAAGCGGAGATAATAGCTTGTACTAATAATTTCCACGGCAGAACGATTTCTATCGTCGCTTTCTCTACGGAACCTCAATACAGAGACGGTTTCGGCCCTTTCACTCCCGGTTTTAAAATAGTCAAATACGGAGACATAGAAGATCTTAAAAATGCCATCAACCCGAATACCGCGGCTTTTATAGTCGAACCCATACAAGGCGAAGCGGGAATAATGGTTCCTCCCCAGGGATATCTTAAACAGGCATATGAAATATGTAAGGCAAATAAGGTTCTTTTCATAGCCGACGAAATACAGACGGGATTCGGAAGAACGGGAAGAAAGTTCTGCTGCGATTGGGACTCGATAAAGCCCGATATGCTTTGTTTGGGCAAAGCTTTGGGCGGAGGAGTAATGCCGGTTTCCGCCGTTGTTTCGTCCAAAGAAATATTGGGCGTTTTTAATCCCGGAGATCACGGATCCACATTCGGAGGCAATCCTTTGGCCTGCGCCGTGGCCAGAGAAGCTTTGAAGGTTTTGATAGAAGAAAATCTTGTGGACCAATCGGATAAAATGGGCCGATATTTTATGGATAAATTGAGAACCATAAAGGGTCCGCATATAAAAGAGGTCAGGGGAAAAGGTTTATTGATAGGCGTGGAACTCGATATCAAGGCCAGACCTTATTGCGAAGAGCTTATGAAACTCGGTATTTTGGCCAAGGAAACCCACGACCATGTCATAAGATTTGCTCCTCCTTTGGTTATAACCGAGAAAGAAATAGACTGGGCCTTTAAAAGAATAAAAAAGGTTCTTTCAAAATAGAAGCAAAATTATTGAATCAAATCCCCCCGAAAGGGGGGATTTTTATTTTAGATTATAACTTATCTATTTGCTAAAATTTATTTATGACATCCAAGGAGAAAAATCTTTATTTTCAAGTTTTATTCGCCACTTTGGTTTGGGGCGCGGCTTATCCTTTTACAAAATTTGCGGTAACCGAAATTTCTCCTTTGACTTTGGTTTTTTTAAGAGCTTTTCCGTCCGCCGTGCTTTTGCTTTATGTTTCGAGAAGACTTATTTCCTTTTCGGACTTTAATATTTCTTTTCTATTTAAACTTTTTATCATGTCAGTTTTGGGAGTTTCTCTTCAACAATATACTCAAGCTTCCGCTTTGAAATATACTTCCGCGTCAAATGCCGGCTGGCTTATAGCTCTTACTCCCATAATAGTCGTATTTTTAAGATATATGGCGGGGGAAAAAATTTCCTTTTACAAATCTCTGGGTTTTTTCTTCGGATTTTCCGGAACGCTGGCGATAATATTTTCAAAAACGGGATTTTCCGGTTTTTCGCTGTATTCCGGCAAGGGAGATTTGATATTTCTTACAAGCTGTTTTGCCTGGGCTTATTATGTCATACTTACCAAAAAATGGTTTGAAAAAGACAGTCAGGTCAAAATAACGGCTTTGACTATGTCGGTAGCCGCTTTTACCGTGCTTCCTTTCTTTGTCGGATTTAAAGGATTTGAAGAAATACATAATCTTTCGCCAAAAGGATGGTTATGCGTAGGATATCTGACTTTTCTTTCTTCTTTTTTGGCATATCTTTTTTGGAACAATTCCGTAGAAGGTTTGGGCCCGGTTAAAAGTTCTTATTTTATTTACGACGAACCTTTTGCCACGGTAGTTTCAGCATATTTATTTCTGGGAGAAAAAGCGCCCCCGTCAGTTTTTGCGGGAGGGGCGGCCATACTTTTGGGAGTTTACTTTGTTAATTCGTCCAAACCTTTATTTTTTTTAAAAACGTGTAAAGCGGATGGAAAAAATTAAATCTTTAAAAAAAACATTTCCGGAAATATGTATCGAAAATATTTCCGCGGCGGCTCTTACTACATATAAAACCGGGGGAAATATTTCTCTCGCCGCTTTTCCCAAAAGCGAAGTGGAAGTTTTGAATATTTTAAAAGAAATAAAAAGTTTGGATGTCAAATTTTATATTTTAGGCGCCGGCAGCAATGTTTTGATTTCCGACAAAGGCTTTGACGGAGTTTTAATCGTTACCGATAAAATAGATAAGATTGAGTTTTCCGGCTTAAAAATAAAAGCTGAAAGCGGTTTTCTTTGGGATAAATTATGCGAAGAATCCTGTGTGAGAGGATTTGCGGGTTTGGAAAAAACCTCATATATACCCGGCAGCGTCGGAGGAGCGGTTAGAATGAACGCGGGAGCGTTCGGACAGGAAACATTCGATTGTTTGGATTACTTTGAAGCTTTGGAATTAGAAACTTTAAGAAAAGTAAAAATAGAAAAGAAAAATATAAATTACGGATATAGATTTGTGGAGGCCGTAGAAAAATATTTTATTATCTCCGCTTGTTTTTCTTTTAATAAAGGAGATTCGAAAGGTCTTAATTTGACAAGAAACGAAATAATAACCAAAAGAAAAGAAAAACAGCCTTTGGATTATCCTTCGGCGGGAAGCGTTTTCAAAAGACCGCCGGGAGATTACGCTTCTCGATTGATAGATTCTTGCGGTTTAAAAGGACTTAGAATAGGAGGAGCAAAGGTAAGCGAAAAACATGCGGGATTTGTTATAAACTATGAAAATGCCGCCGCTTCCGATATTTACGCCTTGATCCAAAAAGTAAAAAAAGAAGTTTTTGAAAAAACCGGAATTATGCTTTGCGAAGAACAAATATTTTTGGGCGAGTTTTAATTTTGACTTCTTCCCGACAGAGAAAAGTATATTTTTATTCCCGCGGTAAGTATTATAATCCCTAAAATTATAAGAGGTATCCCTATGAAAGCTCCTATGAATGTAGCCGACAAAAGAGCTCCTATTATTATTAGAATTAAAGCCGCCAAAAAAGATATTATAAAAACCGTTTTCCCGAATTTGTCGAGAATATGCTTAAGAAACCCTTTTTTTTGACTTTCTATTCTTTCTTTCTTGCCTACTATTTCCGCTTCTACGAAATCGTTTTGAGACGAGTCGTTTTTACGAATTTCGATGTCATTCATATAAAATTCTTTCCCACATAGGAATTATCTTTTTAGGCGAGAAATCTAAAGCTCTCGCCGATACGCAGGATTTGTAGAAATTAATCTTTTTGGAATCGTTCATAAAATAATATAGATATTCGGCCCAAACATTTTCTGATTCTTCCGGTTTTTCAAAAGCATTATATATTTTTTGAGGATTTAAAGTAGGCAGAAGTACTCCGAAATCCTCTTCGATAATTTCTTTTTTTTCATAAAGATTTATTTCCGGTTTTATTGAAAAAATTTCAAGCGGACCGTAAGCGCAATTTGAAGATATGCATGGCGTTCCGCAGGCCATAGCTTCTATCAGGACATTTGGAAATCCTTCCCAAATAGAAGATAGCACGAATATTTTTGACGAAGAAACGAATTTATAAGGATTTTCCGTATTCCCGGCAAAGTATGCGTCGTAGTTTTCGGAAAGTTCTTTTCCCGGAAAATAAGTTCTTAGCCCCAGAGCTTCTGAGAGATTCGTCAAATAATTTGTCAATTCGCCCGAACCCAATATGACAAGTTTTAATTCTTTGTCTTTTGCTAACAGTAGGGAAAAAATTTTCAGCAGACGCCATTGCGCTTTTGCGTTTGTAAGCCGCCCGCAGGATATTATAACTCTGCTTTTTTCAAATATTTTTTGCCACTCTCCCAAAGATTCTTCTTTTGCTTTTTTTATTTCTTCCAGATCTATCAAATTCGGAACTGTCGTTATTTTTTCTTCTTTTGCAAAAAAAGATTTTATAATTTCTTGAGCCGTACCTTGGGAATTGGTTATTATCTTGGCCGCTTTTTCGTAAGTTTTTTTTATTATGGGTTTGTATATTTTTTCTCTAATTCCTTGAAATTCCTTGGAAGGATTTGTTCTTTCGCATATTATCGGTTCATGTCCGCTTTTTTGAGAAGAAAAAACATTAACCGCATTGGCCCTTGTCATTAAAGATATTATTTTTTTTTCTTCTTTGCTCAATAGCGAAGTAAGTTTCTTGCCGTAGTAATTTAGCGATAATATTTTAATAAGATTCGGCGTTTTGGCGGTATGTTCCGACAATTGAGATACTTTGTCGCTTTTAGTATCGGATTTTTCCAAAGTATAAACTTTTTCGTAAGGTAAGTGTTTTATAAGAGTCGATAGCTGTTTTTCCGCGCCGCCGCCTTTTAATGAGTTTATCAGAAAAGAATAACTCATATAAGCAGGCCGGCTATTGCCGCCGTCAAGAAACAGGCAAGAGACCCGCCCAATACGGCATATAAGCCCAATTTGGCCAAATCATGCCTTCTTTCCGGAGCTATTCCTCCTATTCCGCCTATTTGTATGGCTATGGATAAAAAATTTGAGAAACCGCAAAGAGCGTAAGAAGAAAGAATTACCGCTCTTTCCGATAATTGTCCCGGATTGGCTTTTAAATATTCGGCCATATTAAAATAAGCCACAAATTCGTTTAATACCGTTTTTTGCCCCATCCAATTTGCTACGTTGGCTATGTCCGACGATGGTACGCCCATCAGCCATGCTATGGGATAGAAAAACCAGCTGAATATTTTTTCCAGTGTCAAAGCGGGATAATTTGCCAAAGCGCCGATATGGCCGGTTATGTAATTTGCCAAAGCCAAAAGAGCCATAAAAGCTACCAGACAGGCCGCTACGTTCAAAGCCAGAGTCATACCCGTAGTTGCCCCGTTTGCGGCCGCGTCTATTATATTTGCGTCGGTTATTTTTACTTCCATTTTTACTATTCCCTTTGTTTTTGGCTCTTGAGTTTCCGGGACAAGTATTTTTGCCATTACCAAAGCCGCGGGAGCGCTCATTATGGAAGCGGCCAAAAGATGTCCGGCTATATTGGGCATAGAATCTTTTAATATGCCGACATAAGCAGCCATTACTCCTCCGGCTATTGTCGCCATACCGCCGGTCATTACCGCCATAAGTTCCGACATCGTCATTTGCGAAACATAAGGCCTTACTACCAAAGGAGCTTCGGTTTGTCCGACAAATATGTTTGCGCTGGCGGAAAGCGATTCGGCTCCCGAAGTGCCCATAAATTTAGCCATTATTTTGGCAAAAAATAGAACTATCTTCTGCATTATGCCCAAATAATAAAGCACGCTCATTAAAGAAGAAAAAAATATTATCGTAGGTAAAACTTGAAAGGCAAAAACAAAACCTAAAGATTGATTGTTTATGAGGCCTCCGAATATGAATTTTGCGCCTTCGTCGGAAAAGGATATTACTTTTATTATCACATCGTTCATTATCTGGAAGAATTTTCTGCCGGGGGGGAATTTTAAAACAAATAAAGCAAAAACTATCTGTATGGCCAAACCCATAAAAACGGTTTTATAATTTACGGCTTTTTTATTTTTACTGAAAAGCCAGGCTATGGCCAAGAGACCGAATATTCCGAAGAAACTTATTATTCTTTCCATTTTTTTCTCCTAATCAGCGGTTTTATAATATAATTTAATCAAAATTTATCTGAACGGGCAATACGCCTTTGGGCGAAGACTTCCCCGATAATATGTCGGCTAAGGTTTCCATCGTAAAAGGAGTTATCCCGTAAGTAAGCATTATCGAAGGAGCTTTGGGATAATTGGATATATCGTAAGGACTCATAAGGCTTATTAAAACCGGTTTCAAAGATAGCGAAAGTATTTTATTTATGGCTTTTTTTTGATTAAAATTCTGAACTCCGCTCCATTGAAAACTTCCTATTAAAACCGACTTATGTCTTTTGGCTATATCTTCGACTTTGGCGAGATCTTCGGCGGAAGGGTTTATGGAAAAATTATATTGTTTTATGTCATAGCCGTACTCTAACATTTTTTTATAAAAAACAATGGTATCGGGATAAAATCTTTCCGGGACAAAGAAAATGGCCGCTATTTCTCCGCTTTTGGAATCTAAGGGGAGAAAATTAAGCGAGTCTTTAAAAAGAGTTACCGCTTTTGCCGAAAGCGATCGTGTTATGCTGTCGTAAGCTCTGTTAAATTCGTCTCCTTTTCTGGGATTTCCCAAATTATATCTCTTTTTTATTCTTTGTATTCTTTCGAAACTCTCGTTTATTCGGTTTATGTCTATATTGCCTTTCAATACTTCTGAAACTATTTTATCCCTTACCGCGTAAAAATCTCCGCGGCCTATCAAAAGAAGATCTGCCCCGTTTTTTAAAGCGGTAAAAGCGGCGGTAGGTATGTCGTATTTGGATGTTATCGCCTTCATGTCAAGACTGTCGGTAATTATAAGATTGTCGTATTTAAGATTTTCTCTTAAAATATTTTTCATTATCTTAGCCGAGAGACTGGCCGGCATATCTTTGTCCAAAGCCGGATATAAGACATGAGCCGTCATAAGACAATCGGCATTTTTTTCGTCTATTATCCTCTTAAAAGGATATATGTGTCTGTTTATTAATTCGTGTTCGGGAAGATTTACTTGAGGAAGAGTTTTATGAGAATCCAAGTAAGTATCTCCGTGTCCCGGGAAATGCTTTACGGAAGATAGTATATTGGCCGCTTTAAACCCGTTTATTACGGAATTGCCTAACATATAAACTTTTTCGGGATTTGAAGAAAAGGACCTGATTCCTATTATGGGATTCATAGGATTGCTGTTTACGTCCAAAACCGGAGTAAAGCTCATGTTTATTCCGGCTTTTTTTAGCTCCAATCCCGCCAAATAGAAAAGCGAAGCCGTATCGTTGTTATCGTTTGCCGCTCCTAACATCATATTGGTCGGCAAATCCATAAGGCCTAAGGTTTCGGAATGGAAAACCGTTCCTCCCTCATAATCTATCGCGATAAAAGGATGAAAAATAAATGTGGACTCGTATATCTTTGAAGTAAATTTTTGTGTTTCCTGCAAAGAAAAATCTCCCCATTGAAGCTGTATCCCCCCGATATTTTCCGATAAAAGTTTTTTTATTTTTTCGATATCGTCGGTATCGGCGGAAACTATTATGCATTGGGAAATTTTATCTTTGAGAGAAATTTCTTGAGCCTGAGCGAATAAAGCGAAAACAAAAGGCAAAATTAAATGTAGTTTTTTCATTTGAAAGAATATCCTTTTTTCGAAGCTTGTTTTCTGATTATTTCTATTATTCTATTATCCAAAGTTTCTTTTTGTTGATTCTCATTTTTTGACTTTATATATTCGTCTCTTTCTTGTTTTAACTTTATCAGCTTTTTCTTCGTTTCTTCTCTTTCCTTCAGTTTGGCGTCGATATGCTCGTTTAATTCTTTATCGCTCATCTTAGCCAAATTTTCGGGAAGTTCTTCTTTTTTTATTTCGCTTCTTTTTAACGCGCCCGTTTCCAAAGCGCTTATTAAGTCCCATTGAGAGTTGGCTTGCGCGGCGGATTTGCTGGCTCCGTAGGCGGCTCTTTCGTAGGCTATGGCCGCGGGCGCGGTATTCATCTTCATGTCCATTTCTTTCTTTTCTTCAAAACTTTTTTTGCCCTTTTCTCCGTACGGTACGAAGGTTTCGTTGAGCTTAGAGGCGGTTTCGCTTATCTCTCTGTCCTGAGGAGCGCTTATATCGGCTATTTGGAAGTTTTGATCTATATTGGCATATTCTCCGTCCGTAAGTTCGGCTCCTCTTTTCCACTGCATGGCTATGCCTTGCTGTTTGGAACCGCAGAAAATTGTGTTTACAAAAATTCCTTTGCTTTTTGCCAAAGCGGACGCTTCCTCGAAAGAGACCGGACCTTGAGTGTAAGGTTCGTTACCTGCGACGAATATGGCTTTATAAACATCGTCTTTTTTGCTCCATTTTAAATTCTCAACGGCTTCTTTAACCGCTTGACCGCAGTATTCTTCTCCTCCGTTTGTTTTTAATTCGAATAATTGTTTGGAGATTTTATCCAAATCTGAAGTAAAGGGAGATATTTGCCGTATGTATCCTTTTTCTTTCGGTATGGAGTTGTTTCCGTATTCGTATAAAGCTACCTGAACGATTGATGCGTCGCCTTTTTTGGAAGAACCGGCCAGCTCGTTTACGATTTTCCATAAATGCGTTTTGGCTTGATTTATCAAACCGTCCATGCTACTCGAAGTGTCTAAAAGCAGAGCTATCTGTATCAGAGATTTTCCGGAATAGTCTCCCGTGTTTTGCCCGGAAGTTTGCGAATCCTTCCATGTTTTTTCTATTACCGCCGAAGAAGCGGAAAGTATTTTTCCGGTTTTTACTTCTACGCATCTGGCGTTTATTTCGGTTTTCGTATCGGATAAATCGTTTAAAGTGCCGGTTATTAAAATATCCGCCCCCAGAAGCTTTCCGGCTTCTGCCGCGGTTTGAGAATCTATCGCTCCGGAATTTTGAAGCTTAAGCTCTTCCATTACTTTTTTTACCAAATTTCTTTCCACCAATGTTAATTTCATCGATGCTAAGATTGTGGTCAATCTTTCCTGAACTATGACCGGGCCTTGAGATTTCTTAGAATCGGTATAAGAAAATTCCATTACGGCATACTTTGATTCTTTAGGCTGTCCGGCCGAAATTTTTTCCGCCAATGTTTTAAGTTCTTGGGAAAAAATATTTCCGCTTAAAAAAAGTAAAAAAGAAGTCAAAATAAATTTCATCTTAGCCTCCCGAACTTCTTAGAAATTATACAAAAATAATCTTGATTTAATTCTTAGTTTTATTGTTATAATAAGAATATGAGGAAAATTTTTATCGCTTCTATTTTTCTATTTTGTGCGGCTTGTTCGGGTAAAAAACAAAACGGAGAAATATACTCGGAAAAATCTTATATAATGAGCGTTCCGGTGGAAGTGAAATTTTATTCCGGCGATATCTCTTCCGTTTCAAAAAAAGCCAAAAGCATAATAGGCGAAGCAAAAAGAATTTCCGACGAGTTTAGTTATAACGAGGCTTATAGTCAAACATCTTATGTAAATAAAAACGCTTATGAGAAGTGGGTAAACGTAGACATGGAATTTATTAATTTATTGAAAATATCCAAAAGATATTACGAACTTACTTCGGGCGGGTTTGACCCTACTTTTGCTCCTTTATGGCCGATATGGAAAGAAGCCGCTTCCAAAAGAAAAATGCCTTCTCAAGATGAAATATCCAAAGCCATATCAAAAATAGGATACAATAACGTCATTTTCGACGAACAGGCTTTAAAAGTTATTTTTTTGAAACCCGTAGAACTAAACTTAGGCGGAGTACTTAGAGGTTATGCTTTTTATAAAATAGCGGAAATGCTTAAAAAAGAAAATATAAACGAAAAACTTTCTTTGGATATAGGAGCTAACAGGTTGTGCTGGGGAGAGGGAAAATGGTCTTACGAAGTGGCTTCTCCTTTCGACGAAAAAAAAATAATAGGAGTTTTGAATTTCCCTTCGGGCGTAATAGTTTCATCCAGCGGAAGATCTCATTTTGTGGAGATAGAAGGAAAACTTTATTCTCATATACTAAATATAAAAACCGGATATCCGATAGAAAATTTTTCAAATTTGATAGTTTATCTTCCCGATATTAAAGAAGATTTTATATCTTCCGCCGCTTTGGCAATATTGGGCAAAGAGAAAGCTTTTGAAATGGTAGCAAAACAAAAAGGAGCGTGCGCGGTATGGATAGACGGCGCGGGAAACGTATCCTATTTTGCCTCTCAAGATTCTTTATGTAAGTGGGAAAAACCTAAGAAGTTCAAGATATTTTAACTTCTCAAAACCATATGTTAACCCTCAGGGTTAACAAGATTGGTTATTTATGGGAAATTGTTATAACCTCGCAGGTTATACGGGTTATAGACAAGAGTATTATTTTATTTCTTCGAATTCGCCTTTGGATTTGTTTTTTCTTACATTATACCAGTTGAAATATTTTCCGTTCATGGCTATGTATACTCCGGGCGGAAGCGTCTGGCAAAAAGATACCGCGCTTCCCAAATTAAACATTCCGTCGGAAGAGCCGAATTTATACGGTACCATCGCTCCGGTTAAAACTATGGTTTTATGTTTTATTTTCGGGCCCAAAACCGCGGCCGTTTCCGCCATTGTGTCGGTGCCGTGGGTTATTATGATATTGCTTTCTTTTGAAGTCAGGCATTCTTTTAGTATTTTCTTTCTATCCGCCGCAGTCATATATAGACTGTCTATCATCATAAGTTTTTTCACCTTAAAAGGAACTCTGCATCTTCCCAAAGAAAGCATCTCGTGTATGTGGGTATCTTTGAAGAATAATTCTCCGTTTAATTCGTTATATTCCTTATCGAAAGTCCCGCCCGTTATTATCAATTTTACCGTCATATAATCTCTATTTTCTTGCGTCTTTTAAGAAAGCAAGATATGCTTTGTAAGCCATGTATATGTCCAATTTGCCCGCTACTTCCATAGGAGCGTGCATAGATAAAAGTCCGACTCCGCAGTCTATTACCTGCATGCCGTATCTGGCCATATAATGAGCTATGGTGCCGCCGCCGCCCTGATCTACTTTGCCGAGCTCGCCGGTTTGCCAGATTACTTTATTGGAATCGAATATCCTTCTTATTTGAGCCATAAATTCGGCATTTGCGTCGGACGACGCGGATTTTCCTCTGGAACCGGTATATTTTGTCACGCATATTCCGTAATTGAGAAAAGCGGTATTTTTCTTTTCCGAAACGGAAGGAAAAAGAGGGTCGAAAAGAGAATTTACGTCGGCAGAAAGCATCCAAGAATTGGCAAGAGCTCTTTTTAAATCAAGCTCGCTATAAGATTGAGAGCAGAAATTAAGAGTCTCGGCGCATACGTTTTCAAAGAAATTGGATCCCATGCCGGTGGCTCCGTAAGAACCTATTTCTTCTTTATCCGCCAATATCAAACAAGAAGAATATTGCGGAATTTCTTTTAAGTCCAATGCCGCTTTAAGCCCGGTATAAGCGCAGACCCTGTCGTCGTGTCCGTATCCTAATATCATTGATCTGTCCAGCCCCAGATCTCTGGGCTTTGCGGCGGGTACTATTTCCAGTTCCGCGGAAAGAAAATCTTCTTCGGATATCTTATATTTTTCGGACAATATTTTAAGAATTCGAGCTTTTACTTTTTCTTTTTTATCTTTGTCTTTCAAAGGTTCCGATCCTATTAATATGTCCAAATTTTCTCCTTCCACTCCTTCCGCCAAAGATTTTTTCATTTGATCTTGAGCCAAATGAGGCAAAAGATCGGTAAGGCATAAAACCGGATCCGAAGACTCTTCGCCTATTTTGATATTTACCTTGCTTCCGTTTTTCTTTACGACTACTCCGTGTAAAGCCAGCGGAATGGTAAGCCATTGATACTTTTTTATTCCGCCGTAGTAATGGGTGTCCAAATACGCCATTTCGGAATTTTCATAAAGCGGATTTTGCTTAATGTCTATTCTCGGGGAATCTATATGAGCGCCCACAATATTAAACCCTTCGGTGAGAGGTTTTTTGCCTATTATAAAAGCTATTAGTGTTTTGCCGTAGGCGGAATAGTAAACCTTGTCCCCGGCTTTAAGTTTGGCATTTTCTTTTTTTAATATTTCGGCGTTTCTAAAGCCTTTTCCTTCCAAAAGTTTGACCGCTTCGTCGTGAAATTCTCTTTCGGTTTTGGCTTCTCCCAAAAAAAGCGAGTAAGCCGAACAAAATTCGCTTATCGATTTTTTTTCTTTTTCGTCTATTTTCAAATATCCGTTTTCTCTTTTATATTCCAAAACCGATTTTTGATTGTTTTTTGTTTTTGTAGCCGGCATAATTCCTCCGTAAAACTTCTTATAAAAATATATTATCATAATTTTTCCGCTTTTTTGACAGTTTAAGTTCAGTTTGATATGATAAATGTTATGAAATATAACAGGAAAGTTCTTCTTTTGATTTTCTCGATAAGTATTTTTAATTATGTGGACAGATATATACTTTATTCCGTATTTCCTCTTATAAAAACGGATTTGAAACTTAGCGATACTCAACTGGGATTTTTAGCTTCCGCTTTCATGATAGTGTATACATGCGTGTCTCCTTTTATGGGCCTAATAGGAGATAAAGTTAAAAGGCCTCTTGTAATAGGTACAAGCGCCATATTTTGGAGTTTTGCGACTTTTGCCGGAGGATTAAGTCAAAGTTTTAAGCAGCTTTCTTTTTTTAGAAGTATGGTAGGCATAGGGGAAGCCGGTTACGGAACCGTATCGCCTTCATATCTTGCGGAGTGGTTTAGAAAAGAGGTTAGAGCGAGAGTTCTTTCCATTTATGCTTTAGCCATACCGGCCGGAAGCGCGATAGGATATTTATTAGGAGGATGGCTCGGGCAAAAGTACGGGTGGAGAGAGGCTTTTTATATAGTCGCTTTTCCCGGAATAGTTTTGGGAAGTTTAGCATATTTTTTGAAAGAAAGTCCCGAAAGAGAAAAAAAGGAAATCACTTCTTTTAAGGAATATAAAGCTCTTTTTTCAAATAAAACATATTTGCTGATAGCCGCTTCTCAGGCCATAGGAACTTTTTCGGTAGGAGGATTAAGCGCGTGGATGCCCACTTATTTTGTCAGAAATTGGGGTATGAGCATAGCCGAAGCGGGATTTAAGTTCGGAGCCATAACCGTGGCGGCGGGAATAACCGGGAATCTTTTGGGCGGATTTTTGGCGGACTATTTGAGAAAATATACCAAGAGAAGTTATTTTATAGTCGGATATCTTACATTTTTTTTAAGCGCTCCTTTCGCGGTAATGTCTCTTATAACTTCCGATTTGACATTGTCTCTTATTTTTATTTTTTTAGCCGAATTTTTCATATTTATGCACTCGGGGCCTTATCACGCGGCGATAGTGGAAATAACGCCGTCTACGATGCGTTCTATGGCTTTTGCTCTGGATATTTTTATACTGCACGCTTTGGGAGACGCTCTCTCTCCGACATTAATAGGATATGTTTCCGATAAGGCGGGCCTTTTAATAGCGATTTTTTTTGCGGCCGTATATCTTATTTTCGGGGGATTCGTTTCGATATTGGCGGGCCGTTTTTATATGAAAGAACATGCCTATAAATCCTGAAATAATATTTGAAAACGAAAAATTTTTGATAATAGACAAACCCGCCGGTCTTCTTTCGGTAAGAGCGAGAGGCTCTCTTTCAAAAGAAAAAACCGCCGCGGACTGGATTAAGGAAAATTTCGGCGATGTTTTTATAGTTCATAGGTTAGACAAAGAAACATCCGGGCTTATGATATTTGCCAAAACAGCCGATATGCAAAAAAAGTTTTCGGACATGCTTGAAAAAAGGTTAATAGAAAAAAAATACAGAGCTTTGGTTTGGGGCCATCCGGATAAAAAAAACGGTTTCATAGACAAAAGAATAAAAGAATTTTCATCGGGAAGATGCGCGATAGATTTTGACGGAAAAGACAGTTTTACCGAGTATAAAGTGGAAAAAGAATTTGAAAAAACTTCTCTTTTAACCGTTTCGCCGAAAACGGGAAGAAGACATCAAATAAGAGTACATCTTTATTCTTTGGGCCATCCTCTGGTAGGAGACAGATTATACGGTAATATAGCCGAAAATAAAAAATATCCGCGCCTTATGTTAAGATCTTTTTACTTGGCTTTCGAAATAGAGGGGGAAAAGTTTTCTTTTTCTATGATTAAAGACCCTTCTTTCGAATCTCTTTTGTCTCTATTTAATTGAAACTTTTATCCCATAAAACGCATCTAAATATTAGAAAGGGAGGAGCTTATGGCGATGATGGACGAAGAAACAAAACAAGAAGTAAAAAAGATTTTGGATTCTCTGGAAAACGAAGTAAAAATTGTTTTTTTTAAGGAAAATATAAACTGTCCTTCGTGTTTGCCGGCGGAAGAATTCTTGAAAGAAATATCTTCTTTGTCTCAAAAATTAAAACTTGAAATTTATAATAAATACATAGACGAAGAAAAAACCGCTCAATATTCTCCCGCTCAATTGCCGGCTATTTTTATAGAGACTCCTTTTTCTCAAAAAAGGGTAGTTTTTTATGGAATTCCGGCAGGGTACGAATTTGTTTCTTTTTTGGAAGCCGTAAAAACATCCTCTTCCGGAAAACCAGAGCTCGAACAAGATACTTTCGAAAAACTAAAAACGATGTCTTCAAAAGTTAATATAAAAGTATTTGTTACTCCCACATGCCCTTATTGTCCAGCAGCGGTAGTTTTGGCCCAGCGTATGGCGGTAGCAAGCGAAAATATAACGGCCGAAATGATAGAGTCAAACGAATTCCCCGGTTTGGCCGCCAAATATCAAGTGGAAGGAGTTCCCAAAATAGTCATTAACGACAAAGTGCATTTGGTAGGCGCTCAACCCGAATCGTCTTTTGTCGCGGCCGTAATAGATTCTTCCAAAAGCGGCTGATTATTTTTTTCCTTCCAGTAAAATTTCAGCGGTTTTAGTCTTACCTTGAGAAATATATTCTATTCTTACTTTTTCTCCTGGAGAAAATTCCTTGAGTTTTTGGGAATAATTTTTTAAATCCGTAATTTCTTCTCCGTTCAAAGATTTTATTATATCGCCGGGCATTATACCCGCTTTATCCATGGGAGAGGACGGGGAAACTTCCTGAACTTTTATTCCTTTCCCTTCGTAAGAAAAGTCCGGCATAATACCCGTGGAAACTTTTCTGCTTTTTGAATGATTTTGTTCCGAATCTTTTGTCTTTTGCGGCCTTGTTATAAAATCGGATGAAGAAGCCAAATAATCTATCGCTTCTTTAGCCGTTTCCGCAATATTTGCCATTCCTTGATAATCTATGTTATCGGGCGTATCAGACGGCTTATGGTAGTTTAAATCTCCTCCGTCAAAGAATTGTACGGCAGGAATGCCGTTTTCTATAAAACTTATTTGATCCGAAGAATCCAAATCTTGAGAAGACAGATCGTATTCGTTTTGAGTTATAAATCCCGCGCCTCTGAATATATGCCGCCATTTGTCGGAAGACGAGGAGTTTAGTATAGTTATTTTTCTTCCTTTTAGACGTCCTATATTGTCAAAGTTTAAAACCGCGTTTATTTTCTCTTTTTCCGAGAAATTCTTTATAAATTCTTGCGAACCTTTTCTGCCTTCTTCTTCCGCTGAGAAAAAAGCGAATATCAAAGTTCTATCCGTAGGATTTTTAGAGTAGTAAGAAGCCAATTCCAAAAGCAATGCCGCGCCGGAAGCATTGTCGTTTGCGCCCGGATAGCTCTTGCTTTGTTCGGATTTTAAGTGGTCCAAATGCGCGCAAAGCAAAACGTATTCGTCTTTGTTTTTTTTGCCATCTATCTTGCCTATTATGTTGTATGTGTAAATTTTTTTATTTTCATATTCGAAAGAAAAATCCTGCCTATAGTTTTTGTAAAGAGGCTTAAGTTTTTTATTTATAACCGAAATTACGTATTTTGCAGCCTCCTCAAAACCTTTAGAAGAGGGAAATCTTTCTTTTATTTCGCCGCTTAGTTTATAAATATGATTTTTAACCGCAGATTTGTCCAAAAAAGAAGGAATTTCGGCCAAAGGCGAATAGTTTTTAATTTTTTTAAATTGTTTTTCGGAAAAGTCCTTTCTCAGCGGCGATATTTCTTTTTCCCATATTCCGGTTTTGTATATCGTTCCTTTTTCGTCGAAAATAAGCCATGAATATTTTCCGTAATGGGGTAGTTTTGCGGCGGCGGATTTTAAAGAATCGGGAGAATCGGAAATAAGATATGCGGCCGTCAAATTCGAATTAAAATGATCGTAAAATGCGAAAACTAAAGTTTTACCGGAAATCTCGTAAGAATCTTTTCCGTCGAAAAAATACTTTTCGTCCAACGAAGCTGCGTATTGTCCTAAGTATCCCGATATTAAAGGATAGAATTTATTTTCTCTTCCGAAATACCAGGAAGAATAATCAGAAGCGGGAGCGGATAAAGAGCAGTCTTTGCGTATGGCGGGCATATTATTTTTATCCAGATTCCAATTTTTTGCCAAGGATTCGTAATTTTCGATATTTTGGCTCGAACAAGGAAGAATTATATTTGGTTTTTCCGCGCCGAGTATCCCGTATAAAGACGGCGGAGTTTCCAAAGGAGATAGTTTTCTAAATAATTCGTAATCGGGATCTATTGCCAAGGCGGACGGCTTTTCTCTGAAAACGAAGGAAAAAGAAACAGACGAAGAGGATAAATCCAAATATTTTTTCACTATTTCTTTCTCAAATATGATTTCTACCGGCATTTTTACCGATTCGTAAACAATATTGCCTTTTTGATAAACTGAAAAATCAAGACGCCATAAGTCTTTATATTTTGAAATTTCGGCTTTATCCAAAACCAATTCCAAAGCGCCCGGTTTATTTATCCATTGATCAAAGAAAGTTTTTAAATCCGATTTTGAAGTTTTTTCGAAAGATTTTCTCAAATCTTCGAAAGAAGTCTTTTTAAAAAGATTGGAAGAATAAAAATCTTTTAGCGCTTTTATAAATTTTTCTCCGCCTATTTTATTTCTAAGCATATGATAAAACATCATGCTTTTTCCGTATCCTACCGCTTCTTGAGCCGAAGAATGTCTGCTTATGAAATCCTTAAGCGGAAAATCTTTGTCTTTTTTTACGTAATCCGAATATTTTTTTAATATGTCTCTTCTGTATTCTCTGCCTTTGCCTTTATTGTCTTTTATCAGATAATCGGCCGTGTAAACAGTCAATCCTTCGCACCAATTGCCCGAAGAATAATCTACGAATATTCCGTTGCCGAACCAATTATGCAATATTTCATGAGGATAAGACGAGGATACGATAAAAGGCAGTCTTATAACTTTGCTTCCCAAAAGAGTAAACGAAGGCAGGCCGTATCCGGTTTCCCAGAAGTTTTCTACGAGAGCAAATTTTTTATAAGGGTAAGGTCCTATTAAAGAAGAATAGAAATTTACGTATGTTTTTGCGGTTTCCAAATATTTTTTTGCCAAATCTTCGTCTTCTTTAAGGAGAAAAACGTAAAAAATTTTATCCTTGTCTTTTAAAGAGTATTCTTTGAACTTAGAGCAGGAGAGAGTTATTTCGTCTACGGGAGAAGTCTCTTTCCATATCTCTTTGCCTTTTTCTTTTTTTAGTCTTTCTCCCGAACTAACGCAGGAAAAACTGTCCGGCATAATTATTTCGGCTTTGAAAGTCAAAAGAGAATTTTCGAAATAAGGATAAAAAAAAGAAGAGCCGGAAAGGTAAACTCCGGAAGAAGATATTATTCCTTCAGTTTCGGAAAATCCTCTCGAATATTCCTGCGCTACTTCTTTTAGACCCGAGTTTATTTCTCCGAAATAAAATATTTTTGCTTTAGGCGATTTAGATTTGATTAGGTAAGCTTTTGCTAAAGAGCGATCCGAATAATCTAAACCCAAAGAAGAGAGCTCTTTTTCGGATAATTCTTTTATTTGAGCTCCTTGAGTTTTTTCTATTTTCAAATTTTTATTTAGAAAAAATACTTTTCCGTTTTTAAAATCGTCTTGAATTTCCGCCTCGCATTTCAATTGCGAAAGTTCGGGGAATATTTGCGCCTTTAAATCTATCTTTACTGCTTGGGCATTAGATAAAACGGGAAACAAAATAAATAAAAGAAATTTCATAAAACCGCCTCCGCTTTGTATAATATATTCTATAAATTAGCGGAGGAAAAATGAAAAAAAATAAAACCGCCGTTGTTTTGGTGATAGATGCGGTCGGAATTTCCACTTTTAAATATTTATTCGAAAGATACGGTAAAAAAACAAAGTTAAACAATTTGGCCCAATTGGGATTGGGAGAGATTTTGGGAAAAGATTATTTAAAATATTTGCCTTCCAAATATTCGGGCAAATCTTTGCCTTTAAGCGTAAATCAGGTTTCTGCTACGGCCGACAGTTTGATAGGCCATAGAGAGATGATGGGAGTAATAGACGATAGAACTTATCAACTTTTTTACGACGGCTTCCCCCGCGAATATCTTAAAGCCCTGGAAGACGCCGTAGGAAGAAAAACTTTTTTTAATAAAATGGCCGGCGGCGTGGAAGCCATAGAAGAAAACGCGGACAGACATGAAAAAACCGGCGAACTTATAGTTTATGCCAGCAAATGCGATCCTCTTATACAAATAGCGATGAACGAAGACGTAATACCTGTTAAAGAACAGCATTTTATAGCCGATACCGCTTTTAAATTGGGGCGG
>JAAYVI010000083.1 GCA_012517235.1 Elusimicrobiota bacterium
AACTTTTTTCGGATACGGGAATTTGGTCGTGGATATGCGTTCTTTGGAGATAATGAAATCCTTCGGTTTTCCGGTTATTTTTGACTGCACTCATTCCGTTCAAAAACCCGGAGCTCTTGGCAAATCCACCGGAGGAGACAGGCAATACGCATGGACTCTGGCAAAAGCGGCCGTATCTTGTAAAATTGCGGGTTTATTCTTAGAAACCCATCCCAACCCGCCGAAGGCTTTGTCGGACGGCCCCAATTCCGTATATCTTAAAGACGTAAAAAAATTTGTTTTTTCCATAGCCGCTCTGGATAAATTTATAAAAAAACTAAAAGATGTCAAACTATAAGTTTTTATGGGAGGAGAAATGAAATGTCCCGACTGCGCTTTTGAAAATAAAAATAACGTAAAATTCTGCAAAAAATGCGGCAAGGATCTTACTCTGCCGCCCGTATGGTTTCCGGATTTAAAATGGCATTTAAAAACAATATCCGTAATATATTTGATCCTTATAGTTTTATATTTCTCTTTGGGACATTTTCTAAGAAAACTTCCCCCCCCTTACGACCAAAGAGTTATACCCGCGGAGACTACGCCGTGGCTTTATCCGCATAAAAAACCGGCGCCTTGATTTATGAAAAAAGAAGAAATTAAAGTATTGAAATTAGGAAAAGACATATTAAAAGCCGAAGCGGATGCGGTTAAAAAGCTTTCGCTTTCTTTGGACAAAAAATTTACTCAAGCCGTACAATCTCTAAATATGTGCTCGGGCAAAATAATTCTTTGCGGCGTAGGCAAATCCGGACTTATAGCAAAAAAAATATCGGCGACTTTGGCGTCTTTGGGGTTAGACAGCGCATATATCCATCCGGTAGAAGGCATGCACGGAGATATGGGGCCGGTCAACTCAAGAGACATAGCTTTGGTTTTTTCCAATTCGGGAAAAACGGAAGAATTGAATATTTTTTTGAAACACCTAAAAAATAGAGCCGTAAAAATAGTATCCGCTACTTCGGATCCGTCATCTCAAACCGCAATTTTATCCGACATACACATAGATCTAAAAGTTAAAAAAGAGGCCTGTCCTCACAATCTGGTTCCCACATCTTCCACAACGGCGATGCTTGCTTTGGGAGACGCGCTGGCGGTATGTCTTATGCGCCTTAAAGGATTTAAAAAAGAAAGCTTCGCTTCCCATCATCCCGGAGGGCGATTAGGCAAGATACTTAACATAAAGGTTAAAAATATAATGAGAACCGGTAATCTTAATCCGAAAGTAGGTCCGGAATCGACGCTGTCGCAAGCATGTTCAAAAATGACGTCTTCTTCGCTGGGTGCCGTTTCGGTAGTGGATAAAAAAGGAAAACTAATAGGTTTTTTTACCGACGGAGATTTAAGAAGAAAATTCGGTAAAATAAGCCCTATGGAAAAAATAAGCGTTCATATGACAAAAAATCCTCTTAGAATCGAAGCGGATAAAACCGCGGCTCAAGCGGCCGAAATAATGCAAAAATATAAAATAGACAATCTTCCGGTAACCGATTCGAAAGGAATACTCATAGGCGTAATAGACGAAAGAGACTTGATAAAAGAAGGTTTGATATAAATCAGATGCGCCGCATATATTTACTCTTTATTCTATTTTTTACGCTTTCCTGCAAAAACCGGCAAGAATCCGATTTTACCGAAAATAAAACATCCGTAAAGGGTCTATATTTGTCGGGATATTCGCAAGAAGGCAGAGATTGGGATTTAAAATGCGAGAAAGCCGAAATAGACGAAAAAAATAAAAAAATAAAATGCGAAAAACCGCTAATTTATACTTTAAAAGAAAATAAGATAACGGCGGAAATAAAAGGAGAAACCGGAATAATAGACATGGTCCGTGAAAAATCTTTTATAAAAAATAACGTAAGAATAATATCCGAAGAGAAAAAAACAAAATTATATTCTTCGCAAATATATTTCGATTCCGCAAAAAATATTATCTGGTCCGAC
>JAAYVI010000084.1 GCA_012517235.1 Elusimicrobiota bacterium
CAATGCGGCGGAAGCCAATACGGAAAAGATTTTATAAAAAGAGTCATAGGCCTGCCGGGAGACACCGTGGAAATAAGAGACGGTATTGTTTTTATAAACGGACAAAAACAGGACGACGAAGATTACGCAAGATTCGTAGATTCGGCCAGATATCCGAGAACCTCCGCAAGAATAGCAAAAGACGCTTTTCAAAAATATTGGGAGAACAGAGAAACCGGAAAACTTTTTTCGGATTTCGTAAGGGATAATTTCGGACCTATAACCGTTCCTCAAGGTTATTATTTCGTCATGGGCGACAACCGAGACCGTTCCTGCGACTCAAGATATTGGGGACCGGTGCCGGAACTTTACATAAAAGGAAAACCTTTAATTATATATTGGCCTCCTTCCAGAATAGGTCTGCCCAAATAATGAAAATAAGCGAAATAATAAAGAAAAAGAAAACTTTTTCTTTTGAATTTTTTCCGCCTAAAGAAGAAAGTCAAAACGAATCTTTCGCCAAAAATTTAAAAGATTTAATCCCCTTAAAACCGGATTTTGTTTCCGTTACCGATACAGGATATTCGGCCGCCAAATATAAACACTTAGCATTATCGATGCTTTTAAAAGAAAAAGCCGGATTTGACGTAATACTTCATTTAACCTGTCTAAACAGCACAAAAAGAGAAATAGGAACCGTTTTGGAAAAAGCGAAAGCCGCCGGCATAGAAAATATTTTAGCCTTAAGAGGCGACCCGGATCCCAACAGAGAAATACTTCCGGGAGATTTTTCCTACGCAAGCGATCTTATAAAAGAAATAAATCTTTCCCATTTTTGCGCCGGCGCCGCGGCTCATCCGGAAAAACATCCGCTTTCGGCTTCTTTAAACGAAGATATGAGTATTCTTAAAATGAAAGCCGATTTGGGAGTTTCTTTTTTCATAACGCAGCTTTTTTTCGATAATTCGGTTTTTTTTAGATTAAGAGACGATTTGGCAAAAAATAATATTTTCGTTCCTCTTATAGCGGGGATAATGCCTTTGGCGTCTCCATTATCGCTTCTTAAAATAGAAGAAAAAACCGGAAAGATATCAAAACCGAAAGCTCTGATAGAAATAATGGAAAAATATTCGCAAGACAAAGAATCTTTCTTTAAAGCTTCCGTGGAATTTTCTATAAATCAATGCGAGGAACTTTTATCTAAAGGAACAAACGCCTTGCATTTTTTTACTTTCAATAAAGCCAAAGCGGTAAAAGAAATATTGGGAGCGATAAAATGAAAAAAAATCAAGCGGCAAAAGAAATAATATTTTACGCAAAAAAGCTTAAAGAACTCGGATTTTTAGCGGGATTTTCCGGCAATATAAGCGTAAGAATATCGGAAAAATCTTTTTTGATAACTCCTTCGTCGCAAGACAAATCTCAAATAAAAATTTCGGATCTCTGCGAAACGGGCTTAAACGGAAAAATATTTTCTAAAAATAAACCTTCCAGCGAATGGCGGCTTCACGCTTTCGTTTACGAAAATTATCCGAAGGCAAAAGCCGTAATACATACTCACCCGCCTTTTATATCGGTATTTTCTTGTTCGAAAGTAAAAATAAACAAACCGCTTTTGGCCGAATTTGAAATAATGCTTAAGAAACTTCCTAAAAGCGGATATTTTACGCCGGGAAGCGGCGATTTGGCGAAAGCGGTAAAAAAAGCCTGCGACTCTTCCCAGACTGTTATTTTAAGCAATCACGG
>JAAYVI010000085.1 GCA_012517235.1 Elusimicrobiota bacterium
GAATTGGCTTTAAGCACGCATACTATTAGAGATTGCGGGGATAAAAGCAAGGAAGAATGTTTATGGTGCGCCGGTGAAGGCTATCCCTGTAATAGGCCGTCGCAGAAGCAATACGAATATTTAAAAAGTTACGGCAAGATAACCGATAATATAGAAGAAATAAAACCCGGAGATATTTTATTTTTTAAGGAATGCGCCAAAGAGGAGAGCTGTCCTATAGTTCATGTAATGTTTGCGCGCAGTAAAAGCGAGGATAATGAAAAATTACAGCAAAAACAAGAAGAAAAAGAAAAAAATGAATTAAAGTGCACGCAAGAAATATGTCCGGTAAGTACTATAAGCACATCAAAAGGTAGAAGAATAAAAAAAGAAGATAAATTTGTATTAAAAAAAGGATGCTATGAATACGGTTGTAAAAAATATGACGAAGAAAAAGAAAAATGTATTGAAAGGAAAAAACAATGTTTCGTAGGCGGAGGTCGTCCGTGAAAACAATAATTATGATATTAAGTATGTTATTAAGCTTAAATGTTAACAGCCAGGAGCTAAAGGTAAACATAACAAGCCGAGAAAAGCTAAAGGAGTTTTTTGAAAATAACTTTCCGGAGCCTAAATGGTCGAAGGAAGAAGAAGAAAGTTTTAAGGCATATATATCGAGCATAACGAAAGATATGAACAAAGATAACATATTTGTATGGAAGGGCGATATAAACGGCGATAATAAACCGAGGATAGTTTTTCTTAATTTTAAGGAGATAAACGATAAAGGCATAAATATCGATAAAATAGGGATATATAAGAAGAAGGATAATAAATTTAGCGAAGAAATTTATATAAAGAGAATTAAGAAAGGCGATAAAGAATTTTTTATCGATTATATGAACGGAAATACAGACGAATATAAAGCGGAAGATGACAGGCATGATTTTGGTATAAGTAAGATAGAAAACACCGGAAAATTAGTTTTAAGAGGGATAACATACAGGCGAAATGAAATGTTAGTAGGCGAATATTATTATTCTAAAGTAACAGGCGATTATTCTTATGTAAGCGACGGTGGTTCCCTTTTTTTAAAACCAGGAGAAAATTATAAATTATGGTTTGAATATAATTATCCCGACAATAGCGATAAATGGTCCAAGGAAGCAAAAGCAGGTTTTGATAGGATAATAAAGCGCGAGCAATGGGATTTAGTGCATAAAGGCGATTTATTAAGAAGCGGCAATCCCGTTTATATCGCTATGAAATACATGGAAGGCGAGAATGATGATGGTAAGAAAGTTATATTTTTAAATAAGTTAAAGATAATGGAATATGTTAACAATAAGTGGGAAGAACGAGTTTTTATAGGCGATAAAGGAAGGATGGACGGCAAGGAAATAGAGATAAATTATTCCGGTATTCCCGCAAGATATGAAGATGTAATATTTACAATTAATAAAAACAAAAGCGAAGACGAACTAAATATACATTTGTCAAGTCAAGGAATTCAAGGCGAGATAAGATATTATTATAATAGTAAAGAATTTGAATTTATTTCCGCCTCTGATTTTGCCGGCGAATAAATGTATTAAATTTTGCGACAGATAAAGAATGTATTCAAAGGAAAAATGTATTGAAAGGAAAAAACAATGTTTCGTCGGAGGAGGCCGTCCGTGAGAACAACAATCTTGATATTAAGTATGTTATTAAGCTTAAATGTTAACAGCCAGGATGTAAAGGTAAATGGCCTTCCCCCGAAAATTGAAGCAGTCAGAATTAAAATATAGGTTCGGTAGGAAAGGTGGCTAAGATGAAATACGACGAAAGTCAGATAATAAATTTTTTAATAGAGTGTCGCAGATTTTTTTAAAATTTTAAATATCTCAGAAAAATCTTTGAGCCTCTTATAAGATTTTTTTTCTTTTCTCAAGAGAGAGGGCAGGAACCTGCAGGCAAAAGCGGTATCGGCGGCTTTTGCGGCGGGCAGATCGTTAGGCGCGTCTCCGCAGAAAATTACCGAATATCCTCTTTTTTTGTAATATTCCACTCTGCTTTTTTTAAATTCGGAAAGAGTTTTATTTTTAAGATAGGGATATGTTATGGATACGCTATTGTTTTTAACTCTAAATTTTCCGAAAAAAGATTTTACTTTTAATTTATGAAATTTCAATATGGGGTCGGCGTATAGATCCACCCCTCCGCTGACTATTTCCAAAGGTATTAAATTTTTTCGGCAGAATTCGGCCGTTTTTTTGAAATAAGGTCTCAATTTTATTTGAGAAACGACGGCTTTTTCAATTTTTTCTTTTTTGATTTTTGCGGCCGCGGCAAAATGTTTTTTCATCCAATCTTCCACCGGCATATCGGTTAGATATCCCAAATCTATTTCTTTTTTTGAAATCAATTTAAATTTGAGAAGTATAAAGTCCCCCACGTCTCTTTCGGTTATAGTTCCGTCAAAATCGGTTATTAAAGCGTATTTTTTAGAGTATTTCATTTATGAAAGCGTCTTCGTCGTTTATGTTTAAAAAACACGGATTTGTTTCCGTTTCGGTTTTTATGTCGCTTTTTCCGCCGTTATAAAAATGTCCGGAAAGTATTTCTATATCTTGCGGAAGTTTTGAAATCTTGATAAGACTTTTCCTTAATTCTTTAGGGCTTGAGCCGGGTAAGTCGACTCTGCCGCAGCATCCCGGAAATAGCGTATCTCCCGTAAAAAGAGTTTTTTTGAAAAGAAAACAATAAGACCCCGGACTATGCCCCGGAGTGTGAATGCAAGTCAGAGGCTCTTCGAAAAGATTTATTTTTTTACCGTCCTCTAAAAAAGAAGGATTTTTTGGAGCGTAGGGGAGAAGAAAAAGATCTTCTTTTGCCAAAAAAATTTCGGCATTTCTATTTTCAAACAAATCTATGCCTTCGCTATGATCGTAATGGCCGTGAGTTAAGAGGACGGCTTTTAAAGAAAGCTCTTCTTTTTCTATTTCGGAAAGTATTTCTTTCGAAGACCATGACGGATCTATTACGGCGCAATCGCCGCTTTTTTCGTCGAGTAAAAGGTAAGAAAGATTGTCCATTCTTAAACTGCGGTAGGTTTTTATTTTCATTCTTTTCTCTTGGGAGGTTCGAAGCGATATTCTATTTCTTCTTCTTTTTTTAATCCTAATTTTGTTCTCGCCGAATATTCCAAAAAATAATCTTTATTTGAAAGTTCCGCTTCTTTTTTAAGTTTTATATTTCTTTCCGTTTCTTGAGCCAATGCTTTTTTGGCTTTATAGTATTGCCATATATTTTCGGCAAGTTTATAAAATGTTCTGGAAAAGAGCAATAAAAAAACCAGCGCGGCGGCCGCCGCAAAAGACAGCCTTTTCGCGCCGGTTTTTTTTGGAATTTTCATTTCACCTTAAATGCCGCGCCGCCGGCGTATTTCGCTTTTGCTCCCAATTCCTGTTCTATTCTTATAAGCTGATTGTATTTTGCCAGCCTTTCCGAACGGCAAGGCGCGCCTGTTTTTATCGCGCCGACATTGGTTGCGACAGCAAGGTCCGCTATGAAAGAATCTTCGGTCTCTCCTGATCTGTGAGAAATTACGGCCGAATATCCGGCTTCGTGAGCCATGTTTATTACTTTTACGGTTTCGCTTAAAGAACCTATTTGATTAAGTTTTATCAATATGGCGTTTCCTATGTGTTCCTGTATGCCTTTTTCGAATATATGCGGGTTTGTAACGAATATATCGTCTCCGATAAGTCTCATCTTCTTGCCTAAGTGTTTTGTCATATAATCCCAGCCTTCCCAATCGAATTCGCTTAGAGGATCTTCGTAAGATATTATCGGGAAGTGCTTTTTCCACTCGCCGTATTTGGAAACAAGAGAATGATAGTCGAGATTTGATCCTTCGAAAATATATTTGCCTTCTTTATAGAATTCGCTCGCGGCCGAATCTAAAGCTATCTGTACGTCTTTCGAAGAGTATCCCGCCTCTTTTATTGCGTTCATTATTGTTTCCAGTACAGCTTCGTGGGTGAAAATCTTAGGAGCAAAACCGCCTTCGTCTCCCACGGCCACCGTATATCCGCCTTTGGCAAGTATTTTTTTAAGAGTATGATAAATTTCGCTGGACATTCTTAAGGCGTCGGAAAATTTTTTGGCCCCGGAAGGAACTATCATAAATTCCTGAACGCTCAGTCCGCTGTCTGCGTGTTTTCCTCCGTTTATTATATTCAGCATCGGAGTGGGGATGAGATATTCTTTATGTTTTAGTCCGTATGCTTTTCTTATATAAGCGTATAAAGGCATATTATTCGAAGCGGCCGCGGCTCTCGCCAAAGCCATTGAAACGCTTAGTATGGCGTTTGCTCCCAGCTTGGTTTTATTTTGGGTTCCGTCGAGCTTTATCATCATATCGTCTATTTTTTGCTGGTCGCAGGCTTTCATTTCCACAATTTCGGGAAATATGTGCTTATGAACATTATCTACCGCTTTTTGTACTCCTTTGCCTAAAAATCTTTTTCCTCCGTCTCTAAGTTCCAGGGCTTCGTTGCTTCCCGTAGAAGCTCCGCTCGGGACGGCCGCCCTGCCGAAAGAACCGTCGGAAAGATAAACATCCGTTTCTATTGTGGGATATCCTCTGGAATCCAATATCTCTCTTGAAACTATTTTTTTAATTTTTGCGTCCATAAGTCCTCCTTAAAAATCTCCTACCGCTATTTTTTTTGCGGCTTCGACTATTTCTTTAAGTTTTTTTTCGTCTTTCGATTCGGCGTAAATTCTTACTACGGGTTCGGTTCCCGAAGGTCTAAGTCCCGCCCAGCTTCCGTCTTTAAGTATAAACTTAAATCCGTCGGAAGTGTCTATTCTCCATACGGGAGAACCGCCGAGATTAAGAGGGGGATTGCTGTTAAGTCTGTCTATTACGGAATTTATGTCCGTTTTTTCGTCCAATTTGAAGTTTATTCTCGTATTATGGTAATGCCCGGTTTCTTTTCTAATTTCCGACAATATTTTCTTAAGAGATTTTTTTTCAAATGCCAGCATTTCGGCCGTCAAAAGGCAAGCTATTATCCCGTCCTTTTCGGGAACATGATTCATAATTGAAAGACCGGCCGATTCCTCTCCGCCCAAAAGATATTGTCCGGTTCTTAAAAGATTTCCTATATATTTAAATCCTACCGGTGTTTCTCTTACTTCCATGCCGTGAATCTTTGCTACGGCATCCATAAAATGAGACGTCATTACGCTTCTGGCGCCTTTCCCTTTTAATCCTTTATTTTTCGCCATATGATTAAATATAAGGCCCAGAGCCGTATTTGGGGCAAGCCAATCGCCGTCCGAATCTATTATGCCGAATCTGTCGGAGTCTCCGTCGCAGGCCAGTCCTAAATTAAGTTTGTTTTTTATGACGGTTTCTCTTAAAAGAGACAGATTTTCCGCATCGGTATCCGGAGATCTGCCTGAAAAATAAACGTCCCTTTCTTCTCTCAAACCTATTACTTTTACGCCTATGCTTTCCAGAAAAGGTCTTAGATAATTTCTTGCCGCTCCGTTTACGCTGTCGGCGGCTATTTTTAGACCTGAGTTCTTTATGGCTTTAGTATCTATGAGTTTGGATATTTGATTGAAATAAGATTTGGCGAAGTCTCCTATTTTTATCAAATTGGAAGCTTTTGCTTCTTCGAAAGGTATTCTTTTTTCTATCGACGCCGCCGATAAGGAAAGAGCTCTAAGTTCTATATCCGCGGTTATTTCCGGTATTGCGGGACCTCCCCAAAAAGGAGTCCATTTATATCCGTTATAATCGTAAGGATTATGACTGGCGGTTATCATAACTCCGCCTACGGCATTGTTATCCATAACGGTCCAGGCCAAAACAGGCGTCGGACAATCGCTATGGCTTAACAAAGAAACTATTCCGTGGAAAGCGAATACCTCCGCTATTATTTTAGCCGCATTTTCCGAAAAAAATCTCGTATCGTAACCTATTACTACCAAAGGGTTTTTTCCCGCTTTGACATTTTTTGACTGTAAGTGAAGAAGATATTCTTCTCCTTTGAAACCGTAAGTCTTGTTTTCCTTTATATGCAAAGCCGTTGCGTGAGCGGCTCTGCGTATATTATTTATGTTAAAGTCTTCGCCTATTTTGGCCCTCCAGCCGGAGGTTCCGAATTTTATTATATTATTTGCCATAGAATTGAAATATAGCAAAAAAACCGCATGCAAATCAAAAAAAGGTATAATTTGAATTATGAATAAGCTTTTTTTGTTTTTTATAGTTTTACTAACTCCTATTTCCTCAAATTATGCTTTGGACGGTTTATCCGAGTCTTTATCTTCGGAAAAGCGTAAGATAGAAGGATTCGCAAGCTTTTGGTTTTTGAAAGACGGCGAGTTTTTACCGACACCGTTTAAGACAGATATTCCCGTTAAAGCCGAGATAAAAAAACCTAATGTTCCCGGATATGCCGAAATAGCCAAAAGCTCTTTCTCGGCCGTTTATTCTCAAGAAATAAACGCCGAAATAACTTTTTTTCATATATGCGAAAAAAGCGATTTTGATTGCTCAAAAACTTATTTTTCCGCTCAAGTAAAAATTTCCGCAAGCTCAAAAAGCTTTTGCGGAGCATATTTTTCATCGGCGGATTTTTATCCTTTTCCCGTTATGTTTTGCTCCCTGTCGTATCCCGGCGGTTTATTGGGAATAACCCTTCATAGAAAACCTTACGGAAAATAGGCGGATTTTTGAAGAAGACATTATATCTTATAGATTTCTGCAATTTTTCTCATGCGCTATTTTCGGATTATTGGGATAAAAAGGGAGAACATGAAAAAAGGGCGGTTTTGTGGCTATGCGAAAAAGCGGCTCTTTGTAAAGACGAATTCGTATTATATCTGGACGGAACTTACAGATCTTTGGGAAAGGATTTGAGTAATATGAAAAAAACTTTTTGCGAAGAAAGATCCGCCGACGAAGTTTTACTGGAATACGCTTTATACTGCAAAGATTCCGGCAAAAGGTTTTGCGCAGTTACCGACGACGGCGAACTTCGCGGTAAACTTGAAAAGGAAAAAATAAAAGTTCTTTCATGCTTTTCTTTTTATTCCTTTTTCGAAAAAAAAGATTAATTTTTATAGTCTTAATTTGAATAAAGTTTAAAAATAAAATAAAATTATCTAAATACCAGGGCTGGTGGCGGAATTGGTAGACGCGACGGACTTAAAATCCGTTGGCCGCAAGGCCTTGCGGGTTCGAGTCCCGCCCTGCCCAGGTTCTTTGAAAAATTTGAGGGATGAGAACCCGCAACGGGTTCGCGCTCGACTTAACTTTGATTTTGCTTGGGAGAGCGGCCCGAAACCTCTGTTAACCTCGAGGGTTAACAAACGAGGGGTAACAAAAAATTTGGCAAATCAAAATTTCAAAATATTTAAAAATTAAAAAAAACAATTTAGGAGAACAATATGGGATTAATGCCCGAAGGTATAAAACTTGTAATAGTCGGTTTGGCCGGAGTAGCCGCTTCTTTTTTTCTTTTTTCATATTCAAAAATATTAGGAATTCCTTTTATAGCAGTTTTTTCTATTTTGACCCTGTTTTCTCTTTATTTTTTCAGAGATCCCAAAAGGGATGCCGTATTTTCCGATAATCAAATAGCCTGTCCCGCCGACGGTACGGTCATGTCTTTAAAGGAAGAGGGCGATTATCTTGTTTTAAGGATATTTCTTTCGGTCTTTAACGTGCACATACAAAGAGCCCCCTTTTCCGGCAAAATAACAAAAATAAATTTTGTTCCGGGCAAATTCAAGGTCGCATATGATCCTATGGCAAAAGACAATCAGAGAAATTCCATAGAGATGATAACAAATTCGGGAAAAAAGGTAATTGTGGAACAAATAACCGGCGCAATAGCCAGACGTATAGCTTGCTATGTTAAAGAAGGGCAGGAAGTCAAAACTTCTCAAAAAATAGGAATGATATATTTCGGCTCTCAGGTAGCTTTATATTTGCCGAAAGACGCAAAGGTCTCGGTAAAAGAGGGGGATAAGGTTTTTGCCGGAGAGACTTCTTTGGGCAGTTTATGAACGAATCCAAAAAGATAAAGCTGGAAGATATAAAAAGAAAAGGCGCTTTCGTATTGCCTTCGATGTTTACTTTAGGAAATATGGCTTTCGGTTTTTTCTCCGTCCTTGCGGCTTCAAATAAAGAATATCTTACGGCATGTTATTTCTTAATAGGTTCTTATTTTATGGATGTTATGGACGGAAGAATAGCGAGATTGGTTCACGGTGAAAGCCGGTTCGGAGTAGAATTCGATTCTTTCGCCGATTTTATGTCTTTTTGCGTGGCTCCCGCTTACCTTATGTATAATTTCGGACTTAAAGAGTACGGTTTTTGGGCTTATCCGGTAAGTTTTTTATATGTTTTATGCGGGGCTTTGCGTTTGGCCAGGTTTAATCTTAAATCTTTGGACGGAGAAAGTTCCAAGAAATTTTTTCAAGGTCTTCCGACCCCGGCGGCCGCGGGAATAATAATATCTTTTGTCTTGTCTTATTCTCTTTTGGAAGCCGACGAGCCGGGCAGAAAAATAGCTTTTATAAATTACGGTATGCCCTATATATACGCTTTTTTTCCTTTTATAATGATAGGCCTTTCTTTGCTTATGGTTTCTTCGGTTCCTTATGCGGCTTTTAAAAGCGGGAATTTGTTTAGACTTAAGTCGGTTTCCGGAATAATAATAAGCGTTTCGATAATATCGATGATAATAGCTTTTCCTCAAAACTCTCTTTTTATTTTCTTTTCTTTCTATGCTTTGTCAGGCATAATACTTTTAATATATCTTTCGATATTTCCTAAAAAAGAAAAAGAAGACGACTGCCCTAAAAACGAATAAAGTTTAAAAATATTTTTCCGCGTATTTATACGGCTATTGTTTTCTCGGGAAAAGCGGTTCTATTTTTTTATTTTCTTCCGGACGTCCCGATACGGATAAATGCATTTGCATTTTAGCCGCGGTGGAAGGCATAAAAGGGGAAATCCAGCTTGAAATAAGTCTTAAGCACCAAACCATTTCGTGTAAGAATTTTTTAAGAGCTTCTTTGTCGGTTTTTGCCATTTCCCAGGGTTTTCTGGTATCTACTTCCCGGTTTAGAAGAGAAATGTTTTTCCAGATTCTGTCCAAAGCCGATGAGAATTGGACGGAATCCATATCTTTTTCTATGTCTTTTTTTGTTTCTACGAGTTTGGAAAAAAGAACGGAATTTTCCGGTTTTTCCGGCATGGAACTATCCAGATATTTGTTTATCATATTTACCGTTCTGGAAAATAAATTTCCTAAGTCGTTTGCCAGTTCGCCGTTGTATCTCCTTTTAAAAGCTTCTTTGGAAAAATCCCCGTCCTGTCCGAAAGGAACTTCTCTGAATATAAAATATCTGAAAGGATCCAAACCGTATTCGGCGACCAATTCTCTGGGATCTATTATATTGCCTCTCGATTTGGACATTTTTTCTCCCTCGACGGTCCACCATCCGTGGGCGTATACTTTTTTAGGCAGAGGAAGCCCCAGAGACATTAACATTGCCGGCCAAATGACGGCGTGAAAGCGGTATATTTCCTTTCCCATAAGATGCATATCGGCGGGCCAAATATCTTTAAATTTTTCGCTTTCTTTCCCGAGCTCAAAACCGGGTCCTGTTATATAATTTGTCAAAGCGTCTATCCATACGTATATTGTGTGATTCGGATTGCTTTTAACGGGTATGCCCCAGGAAACCTTGGTCCTTGATACCGATATGTCGTTTAATCCGCCTTCTACGAAGCGTATTATTTCGTTCGCTCTGTATTCCGGAGCCAAAAAACCGGGATTATCGGAATAATATTTTAAAAGAGGTTTTTCATATTTTGAAAGTTTAAAAAAATAACTTTCTTCGTTTATTTCTTCCGGCTCTTTTTTATGGACGGGGCATTTGCCTTCGATCAATTCGCTTTTATCCAAGAAATTTTCGCAGGAAGAACAATAAAGCCCCTTATAATTGCCAAGATATATGTCGCCCTGAGCAAGCATTTTTTCGAAAATCGCTTGAACTTGAATTTTGTGATTTTCGTCGGTAGTTCTTATGAAGTAATCGTATTCTATGCCCAAAGTTTTCCACATTTGTTTAAATTCCTGCGATATGTCGTCCGCCCATTTTTTGGGAGAAACATTATTTGCTTGAGCCGCTTTTTCTATATTCCCGCCGTGTTCGTCCGTGCCCGTTTGAAAAAATACGCTTTCCCCTTTTGCTTTTAGATGTCTTGCCAAAACATCGGCTGCCAAGGTGGTATATGCGTGCCCTATATGAGGCTTATAGTTTACGTAGTATAAAGGCGTAGTTATGTAGTATTTTTTCATAGTTTTTCTCCGAAATCGAAATTTCCGTATTTAAGGTAATCGTTTAAAGCAAGTTCCATTATTATCTTGGGCGAAACATTGTGTTTTAGCCACAGAGAATAAGACAAAAGATTATTTATCTCCTTGGCTTTTCTGGAAAAATTAAGAGGCGGATTTATTTTATCTTTTGCCGCCGCGGCCGCTAAAAAATCGAGAACCAGGGCCGTTTTAGCTCTCTGTTCGTAGGTTTGGGTTCTCGCCGGAAGCATAGAAAAAGGCAAAAGTTTACCCAAATGTTTTTTTGAGCGAAATTCTTCGAGAAGTTTTGAAAATTCCAAAGCTTTGCCTACGGATCCGCCGCTTATATCGGACAAAAAAGAAGCGTCTTTTTCTTCTATGGAAAAATTACCTAAGATTTCCGCCAGATCTTCTCCGCTTAAAGGTAAAAATTTAAAAGGGAAAACTCTCGAAACTATGGTTTGCAGAAGAAGATTTTTATCGTTTGAAATTAGTATTATCTTTGCGCTTTGAGGCGGTTCTTCCAATATTTTGAGAAGAGAATTTTGAGCCTCATGCGTCATTGTTTCGGCTTTGTCTATTATTATGAATTTGTCGGAGGAAATATAAGGTTTTTCATAGGCAAAAGAGGCTATTTCTCTTAAAGTGTCTATCTTTATTGTTTTTTGTTTTTCTTCCGGTTCGTCTAAGAGAGATGCTTGAAACTTGGCGTCTACTATCCTGAAATCAGGATGCAGTCTTTTTTCGACTCTTATGCACTCCTCGCATTTGCCGCAGGCTTCTTCTTTTTTTTCTTCTCCTTTATTATCGTCGGAAAAAAGAGAAATATCTTCGCCGCTTTTGCCGGAACAAAAATGAGTTTTGGCTATTTCGAAAGCCGTCATAAACTTTCCTATTCCCGGCGGGCCGTAAAATAGGGAACACGACGGGAAAGAGTTTGTTTTAATAAGTTCTTTGAAAGAAGATATTAATTTGGAGTTTCCTTTTATTTTAGAAAAGCTCATTTTAGTTTAAGTTTTTTTAAGATAAATTCGTTTATTTTTTCTACTTTCAATGTGGCGTCTATCGAAATGATATTTTTTTCGGTTAAAGCCAATTTTCTGTAAGCGGAATTTACCTTTTTTCTAAAATCCGCTTTTTCTCTTTCGATTCTGTCCGGGTTTAAACCGTCTTTCTTTCTGTCTCTTTTTTCAAATTCGCGGTCCGGCATTAAAAATAGAAAAGTTAAATCCGGCTTTAAACCCAAAGCCGCTACGGAATTAAGTTTTCTTACTATCGAAAGGTCTATTTTCCTTCCGTATCCTTGATATGCCAAAGTGGCCAAAAAAAATCTGTCCGATATCACCACTTCTCCTCTTTTTAAAGCCGGCAGTATTTTTTCGGCGGTATGCTGAGCTCTCGCGGCCTCGTAAAGAAGAAGTTCGGCCATGGGAGAAATATTATTTTTAGGGTCTAAAAGAAGGTCTCTTATTTTTTCCGACAAAGGGCATCCGCCCGGTTCTCTGGTAATTAAGAATTTTATTCTTTTTTTATTTAAAGCTTCGGCCAAAAGATTTATTTGCGTCGTTTTTCCGGACCTGTCGGGCCCTTCGAAAACTATGAATAAACCTTTATTTTTGCTCATTTTGATATTTTATTATTTTTTGAAGGAATATAAAATAAAAAGGCCCGCCGAAGCGGGCCTTTTCTTAGGATTAAACGCCTATTAAGAACATTGAGAATAACCGCAGTCATGACATGTGGGGCCCGAACATCCCGATTCGAAGCTTATGTTTGAAGAGTAACATTTGGGACAATATTGCACCTTGGCCGCTTCCCAGAGCTGAAGTTTGTTTTCTCCGCTTTCATTGTCGGATGTCAATATGCCGGTTTTTTTTAAATGATCTCTCAGGGCTATGGCTATGGCATGCGGTATGGAATTGACTTTATTTTCTCCGAATCCCCAAGGTCTGTCTCCTTTTACCGAGTTTAAGTGCTTTATTATCTTTACCGGATCGCCTCCGGCTTCAAGATATTTGGAAAGAAGTATTCCTACCAAAGCCGTTAAGCCGCTTATTTCCGTTCCCAAAGGAGGAATATTCGTAAAGAATTGGAAGGGACCATTTTCATTATAGTTGATGTGTATATGCAAAGGTCCGTATCCGGTTTGTATTTGATAATATTGAGAGGAAGCTCCGAAAGATAAAGTTTTTTTCTTTTTTTGCTTTTCCTGCCCCGAAGAAATATTTAAAACCTGCTGCGCTTTGCATCCGTCTCTGTAAACGGTTATTCCCTTGCATCCGGTTTTAAAAGATAAAATATAGCAATTTCTGACATCTTCCGGTTTTGCTTTATTGGGAAGATTTATGGTTTTAGAGACGGCATTATCGGTAAATTCCTGAAAAGCCGCTTGAGCTTTTACGTGATATTCGTAATTAATATCGTGGGCGGTGGGGAAAAGTTCCTGTATCTTTGCCGGTATTTCCTTTATTCCCTTTACCGATTTATGATTGTCTTCTATTTTTTTCCAAAGAGTTTTTTCTTCCATGCCGAAGTAATTATTCTCTTCCGCAAGTTTTTTGAAAAGAGAATTTACTTCGTAAAAGGTATCTTTGGCTTCCGGCTGCTTGCCGTTTTTAATGGCTTCCAGAGCTTTGGCATTGTATCTGGTATATGCTATTGCAAAGAAAGGCTCTATGCCGCTTCCTTGCAGCCCGGCCGCTATGGCTATGGTTCCGGTCGGCGCGATAGTCGTTCTGGAAGCATTTCTCGGTTTGGCCTCGGTGCCTCTGAAATATTTGCTTTTTGCGTCGTATATCGAACCTTTCCAATTGGGGAAAACTCCTCTTTCATTTGCCAGTTCGCAGCTATGCTCAAAAGCTTTATCCTGGACAAATTTCATCACTTCTCTCGCTTTTTCTATGCCTTTGGGACTGTCATAGGCAACTCCCAGTTTTACGGCGGTTTCCGCCCATCCCATAACGCCCAATCCTATTTTTCTATTTGATTTGGCTATTTTTTCTATTTCCGGAAGAGGATAGTTGTTTATTTCTATCACATTATCCAAAAACCTTATTGCGGTTTTTACGGCTTCGCCCAGAGCTTTATAATCCATTTCGCCTTTTGTTATTTCTCCTTTGACAAAATGAGCCAGATTTATAGAGCCCAAATTACAGGATTCCCAGGGAAGAAGAGGCTGTTCTCCGCACGGATTTGTGCTTTCTATTTGTCCTATATGCGGGGTGGGGTTAGAGTTTGTTTCGTTTATTCTGTCTATGAAAACTATTCCGGGATCTCCGGTCGCCCATGCCGAATCTACAAGCTGATCGAAAAGTTTTTTGGCATTAAGTTTTCCGCAAGGTTCTTTTGTTCTGGGATTTATTAAATCTACCGTTTCATTTTTCTCGGCCGCATTCATAAATTTTGCGTCCAAAGCCACGGAAATATTGAAGTTTTCCATAACTCCCGGTTTGGCTTTTAGATTTACAAATTCCTCTATCTCCGGATGCCAGTAAGGCAGAATTCCCATATTGGCTCCTCTTCTGGTTCCTCCCTGCTTTACCACATCCGTCATTTTATCGAAAAGCTGCATAAAAGAAAGAGCGCCCGAAGCCACTCCGTTTGTTTTTTTGACCAAATCGCCTTTGGGTCTGAGTCTCTGAAAAGAAAATCCGGTTCCGCCTCCGGATTTTTGTATTAAACTTTGAGCCGTCAAAGATTTTGCTATGGCTTCCATAGAGTCGTCTACCGGAAGCACATAACAAGCAGATAGCTGCTGCAGTTCTCTTCCGGCGTTCATTAAAGTGGGGGAATTGGGTAAAAAATCAAATTTAGCCATAGTATTGTAAAACTCTGTTTCTTTGGCGTCGACTAAATCTTTTGCTTGGGTATAATTTTTATATGCTTTTTCCAAATTGGCCAAAAATTTAAGAAAATTTTCCTCTCTTTCTCTGGATTCGCTTATGCCTTCGTGAAAAAGTATGGTTCTGGATTTTATCCCTTCGTTTTCCGTCTCGGTTATTTTACATCTTACGCCGTCAAAAATACCCCATTCCTGGGCTTTTTCGTGAAAAATTATTTCGCTCAAAGCAATGTTATGCGCCACTCTTGAGAATAGATCCTCGGCGCTTTTGTCTCCTCTCAAGTACTTATCCTTTATTACTTTTTCTTGATTTTGATTTAAGTGAATTTTGGTTTTTTCTAAGGTCATAAGTTCCATTTTAAACTCCGCTTTGATATAAGATTTTCGGCAAGAAAATCTATCCTTTATTTTTTTAAGGAAACCCTCGGAATTTCGCCTTAACCGGCAAAATTTATTTCCTTATTTTGTGAGGATAGATAAAATTTACAAATTCTTTTTAATTCTGTCAAATTTTCATAGAGAAAAGCCTTTTTCGGCGAAAAATTAAGGTAATTTTTTTTTAATATTTACGAAACAGACTAAATAATATAATATAGGAAATATATTCTCCTTATTTATGTTGCGGGAGGATACGGAGATTTTATGGATTTAAACGAAAATTTCAGCGAGACGGAACTTGACGAAAATACTATTTCGGATATCGAAACCGCCAAAAAATCGCTGCGCTGGACTCTGGATAAAATAAAAGATCTTAACTCTCAAATTTCAAAAATTAAAGCGGAATTAAGAGAAAAGAACTCTACCGTCAATTTTTTGGACGGAGAATTGAAAGCCAAAAATGAAGAAATAGCGAGAGCCAACGCTTTTTTTGAAGAAGAAAGAAAGGCTTTAAAAGACAAGTTTGAAAAAGAGTTTTCCTTAAGACTTTCGAGGCTTTCCGAGAGAGAAAAGGAGCTGGAAGAAAGAATAAACTCTTACGAAGCCAAATTTTCCGAAAGGGAAAAAAGGCTTATGGACGATTATCAAAGAAAGTCGGAAGAGCTTCGCTCCAGATGGGCTAAAATGGAGGAAGAACTTTGGTCTTTAAGGCAAGCGCAAATGCTTAAAAACGAAGATTTTGAAAAATCTTACGCTAAACGGCTTGAAGAAGAGAGAAAGAAAATTTATTCTTCTTTGGAAGCCGAAGCTCAAGAACTTAAAAAGGAATACGAAAGAAAGGTCGCCGAATTTGAGGAAAGAAAGAAAGAATGGAGCGAAGAATTTAAGAAGAACGAAGCGGTTCTGAAATGGGCAAAGGATAGTTTTGCCGCCGAAAGCGCCGCAAAAGAAAAAGAATTAAAACAAAAAGAAGCCGAAATAAATTTAAAGTTAGTTTCGCTCGAAACCGAACTTGCGGCTCAAAGGAGTAAAACAGCCGCTTTGGAAAACGAAAAAGCCCGCTTTTCAGACGTTTTATCAAAGAGAGACGAAGACTTGTCAAGGTATCGAGAAGCCGTAGAAAGCTTGGAAAGAGCCATATCTTCGCTTCAGGAAGAAAAAAAATCTATCAAAGCGGATTATGAAGAAAAATTTGCTTCTTTAAAATCGGAATTGGAAAAAGAAAAAAGAAAGATATCTCAAACCGAAGCGGAAATACCCGTTAAGTTGAAAACGGCTTTGGAAAGGGAAAAAGAGAGATACGATTTGAAACTTAGAGAAATTTCCGCCGGATATAAACATGAAATAGAAAAAAAAGAGGAAGAAATAAAATTTTTATCGGAAAATCTTAAAACCATGGAAGCCGCGGTTTCTACTTTTCAAAACGAAAAAAGCCGCTTAGAAAAAAGTCTTTCGGAAGCGGAAGATAAAATTAAGATTTTGGAAAACGAATTTTCTTTTAAAGAAAAACAAATTAAAGAGGAAGCGGCGGCGGAATTTAATTTCCAAAAAGAGGTTTTGATTTCCAAGTATGAAAAAAGAGAAGAGGAAAATAAAAAAATTTTTGAAGACAGCTTGAAACTTAAAATAGAAGAAATAGCTCATCTTAAAAGCGAACTCGGGAATTATAATGCCGCCTTGGCTTCGGTAAGACAGGAAATCTTAAAAATTTCAAAAGAAAGAGAAGAAGAAAGATTGAAGTTTTTGTCGGAGATAAACGAGATAAAGAAAAACTTTGCCGAAGAGAAAAAAGCGGATTCGGTTAAAAACGAAAATGAGAAAAAAAGACTCGAAGAGGAACTTAAGGAAAAATTCGAACTTAAGATATCAGAACTGAAAAAATCTTTCGAAGAGGAAAGAAAAAATTACGAGGAAAAGATAGTTTCTTTAAAATCCAGAATAGAATCTTTCAAGATAGAAAAAGAAGAAGCTTTGCTTTTGGAAAGAGAAAGGCTGGAAAAGATTTACCTGGAAAAAGAATCTCTGACGGATCAAGATTTGGCGCTCAAAGACAGAGAAATAGCCAGACTTAAGGAAAATCTTGCCGCCGCCGCGGAAAAACAGTCGGCTTTGGAAAAAGAGATAGAAAGGCTTAAAGAAGAAATCTTGTTGGCAAAACAGGAAGAAGAAAGAAAAATAAATTCTATGCGTTTGGAGTTTTTGAAAAAAGAAGAGGAAAAATCTCGCGCCTTAAGGGAAGAAATAGAAAAAAATATATCCTCTAAGAATTCCGAAATAAAATCCATAAACGAGTCTTTTAGACAAAAAGAAGAACAATATCTTTCCGAAATATCGAAAACAAGAAGCGAAATATCGTCGCTTTTGTCTTCTTTGGACAGGATAAAGTTTCAGCTCGCTCAGAAAGATAAAATTATTTCCGAACTTAAGTCCGAAAACGAAAAAAATATAAGAGATTTTTCCGAGAAAGAAAAAGAATTTTTCAGGTTTAAGTCCGAAATAGAAAAGAATATGCACTCTTCTTCTTTTCAAGAAGAAAACCTGAAAAGAGAAAACGAAAGCTTGAAAGAGGAAATTAGAAAAAAGACAAACGATTTGCTTATGAAAATAAGATCCTTAGAATCGGAAAAATCGGAAAAAGAAAAAGAATATTCGGCGGCTTTAAAAATGTCGGATGTTTATAAATACGAAGTATCGAGGAGAGATTCTCATATATCCGAGCTTAAGGAAGAATTGGAAAGGTTGAGAGAAGAAAATATGAGGCTTTCTCAGGATTTTTTAAATAAGGAAATGTCGGTTAAAAATAAGCTTGAAATTGCCGAAAGCGAAATAAAAAACAAAGATAATATTATTTCGCAGCTTAAGGAAGAATTTAAGAAGAAAGAAAAAGAGTTATCGTCTTATTTCGAAGAGATAAATAGACTTAAAGAAATAGAAAAAAACTATATTGAGAAAAGACAGGCTCTGGAAGATCTTAAGAAAAAAATAGAAAAGCTAAAAGATAAATAACTATAAATAAAAAAAGGCCCCGAAAGGGGCCTTTTTTATTTGCTGATTCTTAGTTTATCAATTCCGAATTGATGGTCGCGTTAGATCCTGCCATAGTACCCGCGGGTCCGGTATAAGTTATGGTGTAAGCGCCGTATCTGGCGGGCGCTCCTGCGTTTCTTGTAGCGGTTATAGTGAAGCTTGTAGAA
>JAAYVI010000008.1 GCA_012517235.1 Elusimicrobiota bacterium
TATATCGAAGGGTAAGCCGAAGAAGGTGGCCATAACTGCCTGTATGCGTAAGATTCTTGTTACGCTTAATGCTATGGCAAGAACGGGTACTACTTGGAATTTAAAAGAGGTTAAAACTATTGCTTGACAACATAGTTGCTCCATTCATCTAATCCTCTATTTGCCATGCCTCCATACGTCTAATGCTCCTTTTGTATAATATACTAATGGCTCAGTTTTATTACGCTTACGATATAGCATTGGGAAAAGAATTTTTTTTCTCCGAAAAAGAGTCGGCTCATCTTAAAGTTTTTAGAGTGAAAAAAGGGGAAAAAATAAAGGTTTTTTCTCCTTTGGGAAGATACGAAGTTTCAATAAAAGATTTTAAAGGCGGATTAGTTTCAGCTTTGCCTTTGAGAAAAATAGAAGATCCGCCGAAACAAGTAAAGATAAATCTTTTTTTTTCATTCGTAGAAAAATCGGCTTTTGAGGAAATACTAAGAAAAGGTACCGAAACGGGATGCGATTCTTTTATCCCGATAATTTGCGAATTTACTCAAAAAAATCATATTTTAGACATAAAAGAAAAAAGAGAACGTTTTGAGGAAATAATTTTTTCGTCCGTAAAACAATGCGAAAGACCGGATATTCCGTCTTTGCTTGAACCCGTTGAGTTCAAAGAAATATTTTCTTTTGCCGTCAATCCTTTTATTTTTTCAAAAGAAAATTCAAAAAATATATGCTTGTTGTCGGATAAGATTTCAAAAGAAATTTCCGCGGTAATAGGCCCGGAGGGCGGTTTTAGTCCAAGCGAACTTTCTTATGCCGAAAATAAAGCCGTTTTTGCTTCTCTCGGTCCTAATATTTTAAGAACTCAAACGGCCGCCGCCGCGGCTTGCGCTTTGATATCCGCTTTGAAAAGCAAATAATACGATGAAAATTTTTTATAAAACCTTCGGATGCAGAGTAAATCAAATAGAGACCGAAAGTCTTTCGGAAAAATTTTCCTCCGTAGGATGCGAAAGAGAAGACGATCTTTCGGCCTGCGATATGGTTTTTATAAATAGCTGTTCTGTTACCGAAAAAGCCGATAAAGACATATTAAATTTTGTTAAAAAATCAGCGGCAATGGGCAAAAAGATAGCCGTTACAGGCTGCTATTCTTCTTTGTTTCCGGGCGAGATACTTAAAATAGCTCCTCAAGCGGTATTAATACCCAATTCTCAGAAGCACTTATCGGCTCAGATTTTATTTAAAGCTTCTTCTCAAGACGATTTTTTTTCAGTTAGCGGAAGTTACGGCAGGACGAGGGCTTTTGTGAAAGTGCAAGACGGCTGCGATTTGAAATGTTCTTACTGCATAGTCCCTTACGGCCGTCCCGTTTTAAAGTCAAAAACATATTCAAAAACCTTGTCGGAAATAGATTCTTTGATTAAAAAAGGATTTAAAGAAATAACCGTTTCCGGCACAAGACTCGGACGATACGAGTGTCCGGAAACCGGATTTTCTCTAAAGGAGCTTTTGAAAGGAATTTTTTCTCTGGACGGTAATTTCAGAATAAGGCTTTCCTCGCTTGAGCCGATGGAAATAGATTCGAAACTTCTTGAAATATGCCGCCAGGCGGGAGAAAAATTTTGCGATCACTTCCATATTCCAATACAGCATTGCTGCGATAATATCCTTAAAGATATGAAAAGGCCTTATAATTTTGCGTTTGTGAAAGAAAAAATAGAGATTATAAAAGAAATGTTCCCTCAATCCGGAGTTTTTGCGGATATTATTTCTTCTTTCCCGACCGAAACATGCGAAGATTTCAAATTAAACAAACAAAGAATAGAAGAACTTTCATTGAGCGGCATTCATGCTTTTACTTATTCTTCAAGACCTTTTACGGAAGCTTCTAAAATGCCGCAAATAGATTCAAAAATAAAAAAGGAGCGTTCTTTAATCATAAGAGAATTTGATTTGCGGCTAAGAGCTTTTTTCGCTCTTTCGATGAAAGATAAAAAATTAAATGTATTATCTCTAAGAAAAAAGGACGGATTTTACTTGGGCTTATCCTCTAATTTTTTGAACGTAATATTGCCGGACAAATGCGTTAAAAACCAATTTTATAACGTTAAAATAAAAACCGTAAACGGTTCTTTTTTGGCGGGGGAAATTTGAAGAAATGCCCGGCCTGCGGTTATGAGGATAAAAACGGAAATCTTTACTGTCCGGTTTGCTCTGCTTCTTTAAAAAACATAAAAAACGAAATTGAAAATAAAAATAAAATTTTTCCGAAAATTGTATTCCTGTCGCTTTTGATTTGTTATTTCTTATCTTTTAAATATTTTTACTTAACTCATAAAAATAAAAAGATACCGGCAAAGCATATTCCTGACCATGCCATATCTTACGAAGAAAAAACGGAGAAAAGTATAAAATCTCTCGCCAAAGTAATAATACCCGATAAGGAAGAAGAAAGAATCGTCTTTTCATTTTCTGAAAAAGGTTCGGACAGAATAAGATTGACTTCTTGCGAAACATTGCTTTATTGGGCCGCTTATTCTAAAACTTCGAGAGATACATATTTAAAAAAAGCGGCGGACCCTTTATACGACCCTTTATTTAAGGAAAAAAACTATCTTTTCGGCATGTTTTCTTATTTTTTAAAAGTTAACATATTCTTTCCTCAAGAATTGGCTTTTATGAAACCGGTTATAAAAAAAGAAATTTGCTTAAAATCGGATTATTTGAACGAGATAAATTTGGATTTAGCTTTTAAAATATTCGACTTGAGCGAAAAAAAATATTGCTGCGAAAAAATTAAGAAAAATTCCAAAATAAGTATTGCGATTATTAGAAAATGCGCCTTATAATGGGTTAAAACGAGGTAAAGATTTGAATAAGGCCTAAATTTATATATAATTATAATTAAGAATTATATGGCAGACTTTAAGGAAAAAAAGACTTTAGAAGAGATTTTATCCGATTTGAATAAAATTTTGGGTAAGATGCCAGATTTGGCCGATAAACTAAAGGCGCCGGAAATAAAACCTATCGATTTTTCCGCCATAGCTTCCGAAAAATCTGAATTATCCGAAGATATTTCGCCGGTTTTGGAAAATAAAAAACTTGAAGAAGAATCTAAAGAAAATTTAGACAATGATAAGTCTCATGTCGAAAATAAGCAAGGGAACGATATTTCTATTCCGGAAGAATCCGTAAAGTCGCAGGCAAACGATTTAAACTTGCAAAACCGGTCGGAAGAGAAAAAAGAAGGTTCGGATATGTCATTTTCGGCCGAGCCGGAACAAATAAACACCGAGGAAGTTAAAGAAGAAAAAGAACCAAAAGTTTTGGATAATACCGGAGATTTTTCGGTGCCCGATATAGATTTTTTAATGGGATTAACATCTTCTGAAAAGAATACGACGTCTAAAACGGAGATTAAAGAAGACTCTTCGCAGTATGAAAAAGCGGAAATCGGGGGAGATATGCTGGAAGATAATAAAAACAATAAAGAGGGATTCGAAATAAAAGAAGATATTATTCCCGAACCGGAAAAAGAATCGGTTTCATCCGAAGATTCCAGTCCGGAGGCGATAACCTCGCCGGAAAGCGATAAAAAAGAACTTTCACAAGAAGTAAACGAAAACAATATTGGCGAAAAAACTTTAAAAATAGACATATCGGACATAAACGAAGTTGTGGAAAATAAAAAGGACGAAAATATATCGCAAGGCCCCGATCTTAGTTTTGAGATAGCATCCGACGCGGATTCTCGGAAATCCGAAAACGAGATTGCCAAAGAAGATGCGATAAAAGAAGCCTCTTTAGAGTCGGAACTTGAAAAATTTACATTGGCTTTAGAGGAATCCGAAAAGCCAAAAGAATCTTCGGACAAATCTTTGGAAGAAAAAACTCTGATTTTCGAGCCTTCTTCTTCGGCCGCAGATTCTCAAAAAGATATGTCTCAAGAAGAGAAAACGGTAGTTTTTTCTCCTTCTGAAACAAATAGAATCCCTTCCGAAGACAGAGATTTTACGTCCGTATCTGCGCCCGAAGGTGTTTTGCCGGAAAGAATAAAAAATGTGGGTTTTATAGCTTCCGACAGAAATATGTTAAATCATGTGCTTAAAACATTGGACGAAATATGTTTGTCTTCCTCGGATAAACCTATGTTTATAAACAGATCTTTTATTTTGGATTATACTCAAGATCTAAATTCAAATTTGATAAATCAGAAAGCTTCCGAAACTTCCTGTCAAGCCGTGGTGGCTGCCGGAGAATTTCCACATGAGAAAATCTACGAATTAGAAACTGTTTTTTCTTCGTCGAATTTATTATTTGCAAATTTTAAACCTTCGGATTTTTCCAAATCTCATGCCATTGATTTTGTTTTGGATTTAATAACCAGATAATATGATAAAAAAGTGGCAATTGACTCATGTGCCTACCGCGAGAGATTCTTTAAGGCATAAGCTTTCCTTGGACTGCGATATGAAGGATGTTTTTTTTCTGATGAAGAAATTAGGCGCTTCTTGCTCCAGGCCGGAAAAAGAAGAGGGAGATTTTTCCTATTCGGTTTATTTGCTCAAAGCCGATTCTTCCGTTTTGGAAAAAGCCAAACAAATAGTCGAAGGAATGTCGGAAAAAACTCAGACTATTTCTCCTGTTAAAGAAGAGGAAAAGACTGCGGAACCGATAATTACCAAACCTGCGGAAGAAAAAAAGACTCCCGATTTGATTAATCAAGATAACCTTGTTAAAGAGACAAAAGAAGAAGGACAGAAAAAGGACGAACCTTTAAGAAAAGAAGAAAAGCCTTCTAAAGAAGCTAATTTTGTCGAACCGAAAAATATCCCTGCCTCCGCGGATATCGGGTCCGATACGGAAGAAAAACTTTCTATTAAAAATACGCAAGCTGAGCCGGCAAACGAAGAGCATCGTTCCGCTCCGGAAATCAAATCCGAGAAAAAAGAAAGCGTCAATAAGCCGCAGGCTCCCAAACCGCCGGTCCCTAACTTTTCCTCTCTGCCCGAAATAGATCTGAATTCTTTGGGATCCTCTCCGCAAAGTATTGAGGAGAAAAAAAGTCCGGAACCGGAAATCGCCAAGCCTCAACCTTTGAGCAATTCGGCGCCTAATCCTACGATAAAAACGCCCCCGAAACATTCCCCAGTCCCTTCGTCGTCTCCTCCATCTTTTGCTCCTCCCTCGGTCAGTCTTAGAACCAAAAAGGAAGAACCTAAAAAAGAAGAGGAGAAAAAGCAAGAGGAACCTAAAAAAGAGATTCCCAAAGAAGTTTCGGCGAGAACAAAAAGCAAATGGCCGATAGAGCTTCCGTTAAATCCCACTTTAAGTTTTCAAACTTTGATAGCGGGTCCTCATAATAGATTCGCGCATGCCGCGGCTATGGCGGTGGTCGAAAATCCCGGAGTAATGTATAATCCGCTTTTAATTTTCGGTCCTCAAGGAATAGGCAAATCTCATTTTATACACGCCATAGGCTACGGGCTTTCTTCGTCCATAGGACAAAAAAATATTTTTGTTACTCATGCGGTAAAATTTTCCAAAGGAATAGAAATGGCGATAGAACAAAATACCATGGAATCTTTGGAAAATATGCTTAAGGAAATAAAAGTCATAATAATAGACGACATAGACCTTTTTATGGTCACGGAAAAAAACAGACCTTATATTTCTCGCATATTAAACGAGTGCGTAGATACAAATAAACAAATAATAGTTTCCTCTATGTTTCCGCCCAAGTCTTTGGCGCCTCTGGAGGAAAGCCTGGGATTTCAATTTACGCAAGGGTGGATGGTAGATATAAAAGTGCCTAATACCCAGACTTACAGGCTGATACTCAATCAAATGCTTTCGGCAATAGATCTTAAAATATCCGAAGACGACATAAAAACTCTTTTTATTTCCAAAATGGCCGATTTTAGATCCGTATCAAAAATATTGGCTTATTCTAAGAAAATGGAAAAATACTTATCCTCGCTGGATCCTTCTTTGATACATAAAGATTTTATAAGCATGCTTTTGGGAATAAACGGCGACGACGAAACATTCCCGACCGACGACGAGGTGTCTTCCGCGCAAGTAGATTTATCGGCTAAAAATCAATGGTTTAAATGGGGAATCTTTTATCCGAAAGGTTTCAAAAAACATGCCGACTACGCTTTGGCCAATCTGAAATTTTTTGCCTCTTCGGAACTTAAAATAGATTTGGTATGGGAACATGTTTTTTTTGAAGAATACGATCCGGACGAAATTTACGGTATACCTTTTAAGGTAGGGGAAACAGCTTCATCTCAAAATGTTAACGGAGTCATAGTTTTAGGCCCTCAAAGTACGAGCGCTTTGGGAGCAAAAGAACAGGAGTTTAAAAATCTTACCGAGAAGATATTGGAAAGTTTTTCGCTTAAAGCGGCCTGGTTGGACTCTTCGAAGCTTAAAGCCAAGAGCAATTATTTGAGAGCTCTTATGGAACTTTTATGACGGAAATGGTATTTGCTCTGTCCGCTGGTATAGTTTTCTCTTTTGCCGTTTACTGGTATCTTAAATTCAAACATATTCTTCCGATAGAGAAAAAAGTTTTTTACATAGATGCCGTTTATTCGAGATTTAGAGAATTTTCTCTTGAAATTTCCAGACAAAGTTATATACCGGAAACCTTGGAAGAATTTTCGGAACTTATAAACCATCATTTGATAAAACTTCATTCTTTTTTTCCTTCCATTGCGGCGGCCGTTTTTGAGCGGGAAAATAAAAAAGAAATATGGAAGATATCGCATGCGGTGGCCGGAGAAAAAATTAACTCGTCCAATTTAGGCCCTTTTGTTTACGGACTTTTCAATAAATGCCTTAATGACGGAGATATTTTGCTTATAGACGAAACCGATAAAAATTTCGAAGGTTTGGAATTTAAATCGTTGGCCCTGTTTCCTTTCGCAACAGACGATAAAAAAGTTATAAAAATAATAATGATAGGCATATCCGATAAATCTGAATTTCAAGCTCTGGCTCCTTATGTCAAATATCTTTCGGCAAATCTTTCCGCGCATTACAAGATTTATGAGAGAAACATGCGTCTTAAACGCGAAAACGAACAGCTTAAAAGAGAATTAAACGCGGTTTTAAAAGAATTGGATATGGCCGGTTCTCGCCTTATAAGAAAAGCAAAAGAAAGAAAAGCTATATACGATGTCGTTTCTATGAGCAAAGGAGATTTGTCCAAATCCGTAGACAATATAGTTTCCGTGGCGGCCAGGGTTCTGGAAGCGGATATGGCTGCTTTTCTTTTTTACGACGAAGATAAGAAATCTCTGGAAACATACGGAAGACCTTATTGGAATTTTGAAGATTCGTCGGTGTCTTACTCCCTACCTTTAGACGATCTCGAAAAAGTGGAAGTAAGAAGTTTTATAGAAAAGAAAACTTTTGTAATAGAAGACGTATCCGTAAGTTCGCAGTCGGCTACAAAAGTAACGGGCGGGGAGAAAATAAAATCTCTGGTTGTTATGCCGGTTTATTTAAACGAAAATATGATAGGCGTTTTGGAAATGGCCAGCAGAAAAAGAGATTTTTTTAATCAGGAACACCTGGAGTTTATTTCGGCCATATCAAATCAAATTTCTGAGATAATGAGCATTTTATCGCTGTATAAAAATCTGTCTTCAAAGGCGCAGGAGCTTTCTCAGATGAATAAAGTCAAAGATGAGTTTCTGTCCACGGTCAGTCACGAATTGAAAACACCTCTGACAACCATAAAGGGCTTTATATCGGTTTTACTGAGCGGAGAAGTCGGAGCCATGAGCGATCAGCAAATTTCTTTTTTAAACATAGTGGATCAAGCCGCAAACCGTCTTTCTTCGCTTATAACAAATTTGCTGGATATATCCAGGCTTGACGGAAAAATAGATTTCGATTTGTCTCCTTTTGACTTAATTGAAGCGGTAAAAACCTCTATGGCCAATCTTTCGGTAAAAGCTTTGGAAAAAAACATGAAATTGGAATTTGTAAGCGATAATTTGAAATATGCTTATGTTACCGGCGACAGACATTGGCTTATGCAGGTAGTGGATAATTTGGTAATGAACGCGATAAAATACTCCAACAGAGATTCGGATATAAAAGTACTCGTTTCCGACAGAGGAGACGTTGTTGTGGTTTCGGTGGAGGATTCGGGGCCCGGGATAGATATTAGCGACCAAAAACTTATCTTTAATAAATTTTATAGGGGTAAAAACGCAATAGCAAATACCCAGGGAACAGGTCTGGGACTTTCGATTTGTAAATCAATAATAGAAAAACATAACGGAAAAATATGGGTGGAATCGCAGCCCGGAAAAGGGTCAAAATTCTTTTTTGCTTTGCCTAAAGTAAAAACTGCCGAGAAAAAAGGTTCTTTGCTTTAATTTTTTGAGTTTGTTTTTGTTCGGAGGTTATATGAAAAAAACCGTTGTCTTACTATTATTTTTATCCGTCGGATGCTCTTCCGCCGGCAAAAAGATATTTTCTTCCAAAGACGTAATAATAACAAAAATGAGCTCTTCTTCTTTTGACGCAAAAGAAGACGTTTCCAAAGCTGCTCAAATCGCCTGCGGAGCTTTCGAGGAATACTCTTGTTTGGGGGCCGAAAAATATGTCAAAAAAAGTTTTCTAAAAAAAGAGTCTTCCGGTTTAAACGGGGATTATTTTTACGCCAAACATTATTTCGATACTCAAGCTTTTATTTCTTCTCGGGAAAGTAAAAACTCCAAAGCGGCGTTCAGAGCGAGATTCTATGTTTCTTTTTATTCTCCTCAAGAAAAAGCCTACGAATATTTTACCTCTTCTTTGAAAGAAGGATGTTTTGAGTCTTCTTGCCTTTATTTCCAAAACTCTCCTTTTCCTCAGGAATTTTCAAAAGAAGAAGATTTTGCCGTATCGGCCGAAGTTTATTCCTACAATTTGAATAATCCGATAAATTCCGCTTCGACATTTGTTTCTTCCGCGACCGTTAAAATTTATTATTCTCCGGATAAAAAACAGTCGGCTTCTTTCGTAGTATCGGAAAGTGCGACTTCCTTCGATATTAACGAGGCGGCTTACAAGTCATTATCGGCTTGCGGAGCCGCGGCGGTAAAACAGGCCGAAACCCTTATGAAAGAATATATCTCCGGGATAAAAAAAATAAAAATAATATTTTCCAGAACTTCCGATCTTAATACTCTGGCCGAAATAAGATCAATTTTAAACGCCGTATCTCCTAAAAAGGCGGTTTTATTGTCATATCGTCAAGAAGAGGCCGTATTTTCCATGCCGGCTTATTCCATGCCCGAAGAAATTTTGGCCGGAGAAATAATGAGAAGAGGCGATTTGAGATTTAATATAGAATATATAGATAAAGGAGAACTGAAATTTTCCGTGGGGGAAAATGTCGTTAACCGTTAAGTTTTCTTCGGCTTTTTTAGCCTTTTTTTTAATCTCTTGCGCCTCCGCGCAAAAACGTCCTTATTTTATAAACGAAAAATTTTCATCGGTAGCCGAAACCTCGGTCGCCGTTTTGCCTTTTGACAATGAGTCCGTAGACATAGATTCCGAAAAATACATGAGGGACGAAGTCATAAAAAAGCTGGTCTCTTTCGGCTATTCTCCTCTGACATCTTCTTATGTGGACGAAAAATTAAAAGAAATTGGAATTTCCGACGGAGGGCAGTTAAAAGCATATAAAACCTCAGATTTGGCTTCGAAATTATCTTGCAGAATTTTGATTTACGGAACCATAGAAAACTATATTTTTCAAAATTTGGGATTTATAGTCAGAAAGAAGGCCGAGCTTTATCTGAGAGCCGAAGACGGATATGACGGGGCCGTTCTTTACGAAGGCTTCGGAGCGGGAGACGATTCAAAGATTTATACCAGCAAAAAAGAAGCGGAGACCGCTTTTGTATTAAATACGGGGGTTAAATTAGTTTCCAATATTTCCAATAAAAATTTTCTTATGGGAGAAGCGGTAAAAAAATCCGTCGAAAAAGCTTTGGAAAAATTTCCCAGAAGATGATAAAAGGGAATAAAATACGGAGGAAAGATGAAAAAAAATATGATGTTATTTCTCGTTGCGGCATTAATGTTTGCTTGCGCGCCGAGCAAATCGGTTAAAATGCAGCAGGCTTTGACCGTAAAAGAGACAAAAAAAGTTAAAGCGGAATTCATAGGTCCGAAAAGGAGAATAGGCGTAGTCGAGTTCGAAAATAAAAGCGCTTACGGCCAAGGAAGATTGGGAGGAGCCGCAAGCGATATATTGGTTACCGAGCTTGTCAAGTCGGAAAAATTCATAGTGGTAGAAAGATCTAAGATGGATAAGATAATGCAGGAACAAAAGCTTCAAACGCAAGGTTTGACGGATCCTCAAACTGCGGCAAAAATAGGACAAATTATGGGATTGGAAGCCATAGTGGTGGGAGCGGTAAGCCAGTTCGGAGTAAAAAAAGAAGGCTCGGATTATCTTTTGGCTCAATCCAAACAGCAGGTGGCCGATGTGACCGTCGACATAAGAGTAATAGACGTTCAAAGCGGACAAGTCATATTGGCCGATTCCGGCAAAGGTCAAGCTAAAAGTAAAAAAGGCAGTTTCCTGGGAATGGGCACCAGGGGCGGATACGACGAAACCTTGGAAGGGGAAGCTTTAAGAGCGGCCATAGTAAAATTTGTGGATAATATTTCGAATCAGCTTAATAAGAGGCCCTGGTCGGCTATGATAGCCGATTACTCCGGAGAAGAGATATATATAAACGCCGGTTCGGCTTCAAATCTTAAAGAAGGAGTTGAACTCTCCTGCTATAAACAAGGCAAAGAAATAAGAGATCCCAAAACCAATCAAATACTCGGATATAGAGAAGAGTATTTGGGCGATTTTGAAATAATAAGGTTTTGTGGCGAAAGCGGCGATTGTTCGATAGCCAAAGCTCAAAATCTTAAAGGGACTCCAAAATCCGGCGACATATGCAGAATTAAAAAATGAGGATTGATGTTTTATTGCATAAAAACATTGGGATTTAAGGGTATAGAAGGATTCGAAGTTTCGGCGGAAACCGACGTTTCCGCCGGCTTACCTTCTTACAATATAGTCGGTTTGCCCGATGCGGCGGTAAAGGAATCCAGAGACAGAGTAATATCGGCTTTAAGAAACTCGGGATTTAAGCCGCCCGCAAAAAAAATAACCGTAAATCTGGCTCCCGCCGAAATGAAAAAGACCGGTTCCCATTTCGATTTGCCCATATCTTTGGGAATATTGATATCTTGCGGAATATTGAAACCGAAAATAGAGATGAAAAACTATTTTTTCTTGGGAGAATTATCTTTGGACGGAGAGATAAGGCCGGTTTCCGGTATGCTGCCGATGTTGATTTTTCTTAAGGAGAACTATTCTTCCGCGGTAGCCGTCATACCTTACGAAAATGCTTTGGAAGCGAAAATATCAAAAATAGATTATCTTTGCGCTCAAAACCTCTCCGAGGTTTGCTCTTTTTTAAAGGAGGAAAAAAATCTAATCAAAAAAGAGTGTGAAATATTTAATCCCGTAAATTCTCAAACTTTGGATTTTTCGGAAGTCAAGGGACAGGCAAAAGCGAAAAGAGCCGCGGAGATAGCGGCGGCGGGATTTCATAATTTGATAATGGTAGGTCCGCCGGGTTCGGGAAAAAGCATGATAGCAAAAAGACTTTTTACCATAATGCCTCCTCTTAGCGAAAAAGAAATTCTCGAAACAACCAGAATATATTCCGTGTGGAATAAGGGCGCTACAATGATAGGAGAAAGACCTTTCAGAGAGCCTCATCACAGCATTTCGGACATAGCTCTTTTGGGCGGAGGACAAAATCCGAGGCCCGGAGAAGTCTCTTTGGCTCATAACGGAATACTTTTCTTGGACGAATTGCCCGAATTTTCAAGATCCGCTTTGGAGGGGCTTAGAGAACCTTTGGAAAATAAAAAAATAACGGTGGCGAGAGCCAAAGACTGCGTAACTTTTCCCGCCAATTTCCTTTTGGCAGCGGCCGCCAATCCTTGCCCTTGCGGATATTATTCCCATCCCGCAAGAGAATGCGTTTGCACTCCTTTGGCGGTTCAAAAATATAGAAACAGGCTTTCCGGTCCGCTTTTGGATAGAATAGATTTGCATGTGGAGGTGTCTCCGGTAAAATATTCGCAATGGGAAGCCGCCGGAAAAGAAGAAACTTCGTCGGAAATAGGCGTACGAGTAATTAAAGCCAGAGAAATTCAAAATAAAAGAAACGGAGAAGGGATTTATAATTCTTATCTTTCCGGCAGAAAACTTAGAGAGATATGCGCTTTACCGCGAGAGGTATCGGATATTTTGGAAAAAGCTATGGATGCTTTCGGACTTTCCGCCAGAAGTCTGGATAAGGCGGTAAAAATTGCCAGGACAATAGCGGATTTGGACGGCATGGAAAAAATAGGAAAGAAACATATGGCCGAAGCTTTGTCTTTTAGGTCGCTCGATAAGAGGATTATTTAAGGAGGCGTAATGATTCGTTTAATCATATTGCTGTCGATTGTTTGCCAAAATTATGTTTTTTGCGAAAATAGCGTCAAGTCTACCAAAAAAATCTATGTTAAATATAAAGATACTCTTTGGTCTTTGGCTCAGAAAGAATATTCGGACGGTTTTTTATGGGAAAAAATATACAAGGCCAACAAAGATGTCATAAAAAATCCAAATCTTATTTTCCCCGGAGACGAGATAATAATTCCGGATAAATACGAAGATATATTGCCGGTCGTAAAAGATTCCGCCGTAGAGTCGAGTTATGTTTCCCAAACTTCTTCGGATACGGAGAAAAAATCGGAAAAAGAAAGTTTACCGAATATTGAAATAACAAAAGAAAGTCTTAAAGAGGATTATAAAGTATTAAAAGAACCGCTTTTAAACGAGGAGATGCCGGAAAGCTCTGTTTTTTCCAATTTGGTTAATAAAACCATAAAAGCGGAAAAAAAATATTTTGACGGTAAAATTACCGCCGTTTCCGAAAGAGACGAATTTATTTCTCAAGGTCTTCCTCAGAAAGGCGAGGAATTGATTTTAAAGATTTCTAAAGATAAAGCTCAAGTGGGCGCCATAGCCGAAATATATGCTCCTATGTATAAAGAAGATTCTTTAATAACGGCTCAACTTTGCGGCAGATGCGAGATTTTTTATGTTTACGGATCAGTTTCAAAATGCAGGATTCTATGGATAAACGGATACATAGAAGAAGGAATGATTGTTAAAGTTAAGCGGAGCGTAAATGGATTATAAAGATAAAAAATCTCTTTTAAGAATAAATTCCGCGAGATTTTACTCATACGGCTGGATAACCGAATATCTTAAAAATTTTTCCGCTTGCGAAATTTTAAAAAAAACTCCTCTCGAGATCTCTTTCGAAACCGGTATTTCGTTTCAAAAAGCGGAATCTTTTTTAAAAAAGGCCGCTTCTTTCGACGCGGAAAAGGAGATGGAAAAAGCGGAAAAATACGGTTTTTCCGTGTTTTTTTACGGAGAAAAAAATTATCCCGATTGTTTTTATCAAATACCTCAGCCGCCTATGGCGGTTTATCTAAAAGGAGTTTTTTCTTCTTTTACCGCCGTTGCCGTAGTAGGCACAAGAAAGGCCGACGCATATGCCGTAAAACAAACCGAATCCATTTCTTTTTCATTGGCTCAATCGGGAATGGGCATAATAAGCGGTTTGGCAAGAGGAGTAGATACTTTGGCTCATAAAGCGGCTTTAAAAGCCAAAGGCAAAACTGCGGCGGTCATAGGTTCGGGACTATCTAATATTTATCCTGCGGAAAATAAAAAACTTGCGGAAGAAATTTGTTCTTGCGGCGGATTTATTTTAAGCGAATCTCCTCTGGAAGAGGAACCTCTGAAACAAAACTTTCCCCTTAGAAACAGGCTTATTTCCGCTTTGTCTTGGGGAGTTCTGGTAATTAGAGGCGATTACCCTTCCGGATCTCTCATAACCGCCAGACACGCTTTGACTCAAGGCAAGGAGGTTATGGCCGTTCCGGGGAACATAGACAATCCTTTGAGCAACGGTCCCAATAAATTGATAAAAGAAGGGGCGGTTCCGATAATTTCATGGACGGATGTTTTAGATGCGGCTCCCGAATATATAAGAAGGGAACTTATCGTTATTAAAAGCAAAAAAAATAAAAAAGCCGGCGAAGAATTGGAAGAGCAACTTAAAAAAATATTTTATTTTATTTCTTTAAACGAAGGAATTACATGCGACGAAATTTCCTGCGGACTTTCTATGCCCGTTTCTCAAGTTTTAACCTCTGTTTTCGAACTTGAAAGCGGCGGTTTTGTCGCTTCTAAAGGCGGAAGATATTATTGCATAAAATGAAAAAAACATTTCAATATCCGAATAGTCTTTTAAATTTGGCCGATGAAAATTTGAAGAGAGGGAATAAAAATAAGGCTTTGGCTATTTGCGATAATTTTTTTCGTCTTTTTTCGGATAAGAAAAATATGTATTTTTTCCCTTATTTTATGGATTTGGGGAATACTCCTTTTTCAAATTATAATTATTTTATAAGATATAAACCTTTTCGTTACGACCCTTCCTTCGTGTTTTTGAAAAAAGCTTGTTTGAGAGACGATTATAGAAAGTTTTCCGAAGAAATTAAAAATTTTTTAAAGTTTCACGAGAGCGGAAATGATTATTTTTTATTTTTAGCCAATTTCGTTTTAGGTAATTTTGATAAGTCTTTCGTATTTTTGAACAAATATTTAATAAGCGAAAAAGATATCATAATAGACGATATTTTTTTCCCTTTGAGACATTTTAACAGATCTATATTCGAACATGTGAAAAAAATGTTTTTTGAAAAAAAACCCAAAGGAGATTGGGGAAAAATTTATTATTTTTATTTTTTATATAAAGAAGGAAAAAATGCGGAATTATTGACAAATTTTAATCCTCCGGATAAAATACCTTTGTCTTTTTATCTTAAAGGAAAGTTCCTGCTCGATTCTTGTATTCCGGAAGAAGCGTTGAGGTCGTTCAAGAAAACTTTACGATTTTATCCGGAAATATTAGAACCGCGGGGGTTTGCGGCGGAATGTTTGCTTTTAACAGGGAAAGATGAAAAAGCTTTTCGAATGTTAGATAAAAAAAATTTGAAGGACAATCTGGAAAACTCGAGAAAATCATGGCTGGCTTCTCTTTATCTTTTTGCCGGACGTTTTAAAGAAGCGGAAGAGATTCTTAAGGAGTGTCCTAAGGATCCCCTTGTTCTTTGCTGGATGGGCGCCGTATTATCCTCAAGAGGCTTTCATAAAAAAGCCTTGAAGTTTTTAGATTCGGCCATTTCTTACAGGAAAGCCGATGTGGAAGCAAAATTATGGCTAACTCATTGTTTATTATCTTTAGGTCTAAAAAAAGAGGCTTTTTCAAACGCCGAAAGTATTTTAAAAGAAGAAGAAAATAAAATTTGGCCTTCGGTTTATTGTTATATTTGTTCAAAACAAAAAGAAAAAAAAGCGGCGGAAATTAAGCTAAAAAAAGAAATAATAAAAACTTGCGAAAGCTTAAAGTTTATAAGCGGCGGAAAGGTAAAATTAAAACTAAAGAAAAAGTTTGATGCGGAAAAATTTTGCAAAGCGATGATAGAAAAAAATAAAGGGCTCAGAAGATGCGATAATTACTGGATACGCTATGCTTTAATTAAAACCGGCTTTTTTAAATGACCTTAAAAAAGTGTAAAATATTATGCTATGGCTAAAAATCTCGTTATAGTGGAATCTCCCACAAAGCAAAAAACAATTTCCAAATTTTTAGATTCTTCTTATATGATAAGAAGTTCTTTCGGACATATAAGAGATTTGCCCCAAAACGATTTGGGCGTAGATGTTAAAAGCGGATTCAAGCCCACATATGTTTTGGTCGAGAGAGGCAAGAAGATAATTTCGGAATTGGATAAAATAGCGAAAAGCGCCGACAAAATATATTTGGCTACCGACCCCGACAGGGAAGGGGAAGCGATAAGCTGGCATCTCACCGAGGCTTTAAAGTCCGCGGATAAATCGAAGTTCAAAAGAATAAGTTTTCATGAAATAACAAAAAACGCCATACTCGAAGCGCTAAAAACTCCAAGAGATTTGGATTTTAATCTGGTAAACGCTCAGCAGGCCAGAAGAATATTGGACAGACTTGTCGGTTATCAAATTTCTCCTCTTTTATGGGCCAAGATAAAAAAAGGACTTTCCGCCGGAAGGGTTCAATCCGTCGCGGTAAGACTTATAAGCGAAAGAGCTTTAGAGATAGAATCTTTTAAAGAAAGCGATTACTATACGATAGACGGTATTTTTGAGAAAGGAGGAGTAAAGTTCCCGGCCAAAATGATAAAGTGGAAAGGTAAAAACATAGAAGAAACGGTTTTATTGAAACTTTTTGCGGAAGATTATAAATATAAAACGTCTTGTTTTAAGACATTGGAAGAAACAGCGGAGCTTATATCAGCTCTCAAAGATTGTTCCTTTTACGTTTCATCGGTCGAGAGAAAAACCGTTTCTCAAAAACCCAAACCTCCTTTTATAACCAGTTCTCTTCAGCAGGATTCTTATACCAGATTGGGATTTACTCCCGAAAGAACAATGAGAATAGCTCAGTCGCTTTACGAAGGCGTAAATATAGCCGGAGAAATGACCGGTCTCATAACCTATATGAGAACCGATTCCTTCAATGTTTCCGACGATATGCGCAAAAAAGCGGCGGATTTTATCAAAAAGAATTACGGACAGGATTATGCTCCTAAAGACCCGCCGGTCTATCTTAAAAAAGTCAAAGGAGCGCAGGAAGCTCACGAATCCATACATCCTACCGACATAAACAGAAAACCCGCGGATATAAAAGATTTTCTATCGGCCGAGCAATATAAGCTTTACGACCTTATATGGAAAAGATTTATGGCAAGCCAGATGTCGCCGGCTTTATTCGATTCCGTAAGCATAGAAATAAAAGACGATAAAGATCTGAGTTTATTTAGAACTTCCGGAAGGACGCTTAAATTCGAAGGATATCTAAAGGTTTATCAGGAAAGCGAAAAAGAAGAAGACGAAGAGGAAGAAGAAAAAAGCATACCGCCGATAGAAGAAAAAGATTCTCTTAATCTTAAAGACGCTCAACCAAAACCGCATAGGACTTCTCCTCCCGCCCACTATAACGAAGCAAGCCTTATAAAGACATTGGAAAAACACGGCATAGGCAGGCCTTCGACTTATGCGTCAATAATTTCGACCATAGTCGAAAGAGGTTATGTAAAAAGAGAAAAAGACAAACGCCTTACCATAACAGAATTGGGTAAAATAGTAACGGAAAAACTTAAAATGTTTTTTAAAGACATAATGAGTCTTTCATATACCGCTCAAATAGAAGATAAACTTGACGATATCGCCGACGGCGCCGTTTCCTGGGAAAAAATAATTTCTCAATTTTATTCCGAGTTTTCCAAAAACTTGGAAAATGCTTCCAAGAATATGGGCGCGGCAAAAATGGCCGTTAAGACTTCCGAAAAATGTCCTTTATGCTTAAGTCCCATGCTTTTGCGGGAAAGCAGGTTCGGTAAATATCTCTCATGCTCGAGATTTCCCAAATGTCAGGGAAAAATACAGCTTGACGCCCAAGGCAATAAAATCGAGAAATTTAACGCCGTTAAAACGGATAAAAAATGCTCCAAATGCAAAAAAGGAAATATGCTTTTGAGAAAAGGTCCGAGAGGTTTTTTTCTCGGCTGTTCGAGATTCCCTTCCTGCCGAAACATAGAAAGCTTGAAAGACGAAGAAGCCGCCAAGATAATATCCGAAAACCGCGGCAAATAAAAATGCTTAACGAAGCGGAAAAATTTCTAATATATCTTAGAACCGAAAAGAACGTTTCCAAACATACTTTAAGAGCCTATTCGAAAGATTTAAAAGATTTTTTTGATTTCTGTAAAGAACTTAAAAAAGAAGATTTGAAGAAAATAGACAGACTGTCGGTAAGAACTTATTCCGCGGTTCTCTCGGAGAGAAAACTTAAAAAAAACAGCATAATAAGAAAACTTGCCGCCGTAAGATCTTTTTTTAATTATTTATACGAAAAGAAACAAATAGAAGATAATCCTTTTTCGCTTTTAATATCTCCCAAAAAAGAAAAAAATTTACCGAGGTTTCTTACGGAAGAAGAAACCGACAAACTTGTTTCTTCAAACGAACCGTCTCAAACTCTTTCAAAAAATCTTGAATATAAATACGCTTTCAGAGATTATGCTTTGATTATGCTTATTTATTCCTGCGGATTAAGGCGTTCCGAAGCCGCCGGACTTAAAGTGGGGGATATAGATCTTTTTTCGGGTTTTGTCAGAATTATGGGCAAAGGAATGAAGGAAAGAACGGTTCCGGTGGGAGATAATGCTTTGGAAGCCGTAAAGAAGTATTTGGAAATAAGAAAGAATCCTTCTCCCGGAGAACCTCTTTTTTTAAACGGCTCGGGAAAAGCCTTAGGACAGGCGGGAGTCGCTTTCATAATAAAAAAAGCGGCAAAAAGAGCCAGATTTGCCAAAAATGTAAATCCCCATTCTTTAAGACATTCTTTTGCCACGCATTTGCTCAATAACGGTTGCGATTTGAGGGCTTTACAGGAAATGCTCGGACATGCCAATCTTGCCACTACTCAAATTTATACGCACGTATCCATGGAGCATCTCAAAAAGGTATATGAAAAATATCATCCGAGGTCAAAAAAATGAAAGTCTTAATGTTATTTTTATTGGCATACTCGGTTAATGCCGAAAGCTTGCAATCCTTGAAAAAAAAATTTGACGAAAACGGTTTAAAAAATTCTTTATGGGCTTTGGCGGTATATTCTCTTGCGGGTAAAAAAATATATTCCGAAAATGAAAATCTCAAATTGATCCCGGCAAGCGCCGTAAAACTTTTTTCCACGGCTTATGCTTTGGATTGTTTGGGACCGGACTATCAAATAGAAACGAAACTTTACGCGGAAGGTAAAATAAATAACGGTTTTTTGGAAGGAGATTTGATCTTAAAAGGATACGGAGATATTTCTTTCGGTTCCGAAAACTTTTCCGATTCATACGATAAAAAAGCGGAAGAGATTTATACCGCTTTGAAGTCTTACGGAATAGAAAAAATAAAAGGTGATATTTTCATAGACGATTCTTTTTATTCTTTTGTTTCGCCCGGTTCTTGGGCATGGGAAGATATCGGTAATTATTATGCGGCTTTCCCAAGAGCATTTTCCATAAACGATAATTATTATAAGATTTGTTTTTCTTCTCAGACATTTCCTGGAATGCCCGCCTTAATACAATCGGTTTCCCCGGATTTGGGGCTTAAAATAGATAACGAAGCTTTTACTGGCGAGAAAGGCTCCGGAGACAATTCTTATATATATTCGCTTCCCTGGATAAAGCAAATAAAAATAAGCGGAACATTGCCCGCGGGGTATTGTATAAAAGGCGCGATGGGAAATCCGGCCGAGTTTTTTTCCGATTATTTGAAAAAATACTTGGAATCTAAAGGCATAAAATCTTTCGGTAAAGCAAAAAACGGCGCTTATAAAAATACGCTTAAAGAAACTTCTTTAATAAAAACTTTTTTTTCTCCGAAAATTAAAGACATAGTTTCTGTTACAAATAAAAAAAGTTTCAATTTATATGCCGAAGGCCTTTATAAACTGGCTTCCGTAAAATGTCCAAAAGAAGGCAATAATTTGGAGTCTTACTCTTTGTCTTTCGGCTCTTTTGTTAAATCGGCGGATGCCTGCGGACTATCGAGATTAAATTTGTATTCGGCCGGCGATTTTATAAAACTATTAAATTATGTCGCATCCAAGCCGTGGTTTGAAGAATATAGGAATTCTCTTTATTATCCCGGAGACCCTCAAGGAAGAGGTCATATAAAAAATTTGGATAAAGAAGCAAAGATGGGCAGAAACTTGGCGATAAAATCGGGTTCGCTTAAATATGCGCGCGCTTATGCCGGATATATTAAAACCAAAAAAGGGAAAGACTTATCTTTTGCTTTTATAATAAACAACTATGCCTCCGTAGACGCTTCTTATATCGATTTTGTTCACGGAGAAATCCTTAAATGGATTTATGAGAATTATTGAAAATAGCTTTAGTTTTTTATAAAATTTAATAATATAGCAGGGAAAGAGGAAAATATGGCAAAAATACTTGTTGTCGACGACGATCCGGAAATTTCGTCTTTGGTTCAGTATACTTTGGAAAGCGTCGGCCATACGATAAAGGTATGCGATAACGGCAGAGAAGTGTTGGATGCCATAAAAGAATTTTCTCCGGAATTGCTTGTAATGGATGTTATGCTTCCCGGAATAGACGGCTATTCTTTGACAACAAAGATTTCCGAGTCTCCGGAAACTGCGGCCATACCGATAATAGTTCTTTCGGCTTTGGAACCTTCAAGATCGATGTTCGGCAAATTTACTCAAGTTAACGCTTTTTTAACCAAACCTTTTAATACCGACGACTTGCTGGACGCCGTAAAAAACGCTTTATCAAAAAAACAATAA
>JAAYVI010000086.1 GCA_012517235.1 Elusimicrobiota bacterium
AAAGAGGGCTAAGCGAAGAAAACTATGCGGCATATACGGCCTATAGCGGAGACAAAGGTCTGGATATGGCCCTTGAAAACAATTACGATCTCATAATTCTCGATTTAATGCTTCCGGGGATGGACGGCATCTCGCTATGCCGAGAACTGCGTAAAAATAATTTCAAAAATCCGATACTTATGCTAACGGCAAAAGACCGCGTGGAAGACAAAGTAAAAGGTCTCGACAGCGGAGCGAACGATTACTTGACAAAACCTTTTGCTTTCGAAGAGCTTCTTGCAAGAATAAGGGCTTTATCCAGAAAGGATAATTCCGCGCAGCCGACATTGCTAAAAACCGGAGATTTACAGATGGATCTGCTGTCGCATACGGTAACTCGCGCCGGTAAAAAAATAGATTTAACCGCAAAAGAGTTTTCCTTGCTGGAATATCTTATGCGAAATGCCGGCAAAGTAGTAACCCGAACGATGATATCCGAACATGTTTGGGATATTAATTTTGATACGAATACCAATGTCATAGACGTATTTATTAATTATCTGCGTAAAAAAGTCGACGGCGATAACAAAAAAAAGATGATACGCACCATACGCGGGAAAGGATATGTACTTGAAACCGCGGATTAATTCCGTAAGATTTAAAATAACCCTCTGGTATACTTTTACTCTTTTAATCGCTTTGTCTATTTTCGGCATTTTCTTATACGATCAGCAAAAAAATTCTCTTTCGGAGCATACGGACGAACTTTTGGCTCTTAAGGCGGAAAGTTTGGCCGACACGATAGAAACTATCTTAAAAGAAGAGATAAAAGAAAAAGATCCGATGACAAAAAAAGATTTTAGAGAAACCATAAGCTATTTAACGAACGAGCATCTTCCGGATCCGGGATTAACTTCCTTATCGGTGAGAATAATAGATTTTTACGGCAAAGAAATATTAAAATCGGCAAATATAGCAAATATTCCGCCGATATCTTCAGAAACTTTGGGAGAAATAGTAAAAGGCGGTTCTTATTACGAAACCTTATCGGTATATCAAGAAGACGGGAAAAATAGCTTTTACCGGTCTTATTCCACGCCCGTGCAAAAAGAAGGAAAAACCGCATATATAATTCAAGTTTTCAGACCTCTGGATCAAAATCAATTTGCAATGAAAACTTTATTGAAAAATATTTTCATATTCATACCCGTAACCGCATTCTTAACCGCTATTTTGGGCATGACAATAGCGGGTCTCGCTTTAAAACCCGTACACGATATTATAAAAACAACCAAACAAATAAACGCAGAAAGTCTTCATCTAAGAATAGTTCCTCCTAAAAGCAAAGACGAAATAAGAGAACTTGCGGATTTGTTTAACGAAATGATTTCCAGACTCGAGGAGTCGTTTATTTCTCAAAAACGTTTCATACAGGACGCCTCTCACGAATTAAAAACCCCCCTTACCATACTTAAGGGAGAAATGGAAGTCGCTCTTAAGAAAACACGCTCCCCCGTCGAATACGAAAAAATATTAAAAAGCAATCTTGAGGAGACGGAAAGGCTGACGCGTCTCGTGGAAAATCTTCTTACATTGGCCCGTTTGGATAATAAAGAAATAGCGGGGCAAAAATCTATTTTGGAACTAAACGAAATTTTAAAACAAACCGCCCAAAAACTTTATAAAAAAGCAAAAGATAAAAATATCGAAATAAATCTCAAATTATCGGATAAAAATTTTCAATTTAAGGCAAACGAAGATCAAATATCGAGAGCTTTTTCAAATATAATAGAAAATGCCGTAAAATATTCGCCGGAAGGTTCCCCGATAGAAATAACGTCGCGCTTAGAAAGAGATAAATTTATCGTTTCCGTGAAGGATAAAGGCCCTGGAATACCCCCCGAGAGTCTTCCTCATATATTCGAACGTTTTTATAGGGCCGACGCGTCTCGCAGTACGGAAGGATTCGGACTCGGACTTGCAATAGCAAAAGCCTCTTTCGAAAATTACGGCGCATTCGTAACCGCCTCCAACATAAAAGAAGGCGGAGCTTGTTTTATCGTAGAATTTCCGATATCTTAAAAATTCATCTAACATTAAAAATTTTTAATTTTCTTTTAATCCTCCTTTAATGATCGCTCTGCTATACTATAATCGTAGTTAAACCGGCAACGGTTAAAATTATTCCAGGAGGAAAACTCAAATGAAAAAAACATATATCTTAATAGCGGTTCTTGCTTCCTTTTCGGCGGCAAGCTTCGCGCAAAATACTCCCGCTCCGGCGGCAACTCCGGCGGCCAATGCCCCCAAAGCGCAAACTCAAGAGGTAAAAAAAGAAGTTAAAAAAATCGAAACTGTTATCGGCAACATAACGGCCGTAAATACCGAAAAAAACGAAATAACACTCGCCGTAAAGAAAGATAAAAGCGAAAAAACTTTCGCCGTAGACCAGAAAGAAATAGCGAAATTGAAAGCCGGACAAGAAGTTAAATTAAAACTTGTCGACGGAAAAGTCGAATCAATAAAAGAAATGGTCAAACATGAGATGAAGCATCAAAAGCAAGAGAAAAAAGCCGAAATGAAAAAAGAAAATCCCGGCGAAAAAAAATAAAACATAAATAAAATCCCCGGAAAGAAGCCCGTTTTTAAAAACGGGCTTCTTCGTTTTACAATAAGGTCTATTCTTTTATTTTTGATAAAATTAGGATAATGTTATCGGATATACTGGCAAGAAATATTAATTTACTCGATTATTTGCGTAAGTTAGACAAAGAACTTCCGGTAAATACTAATTATATAGTTTTAAAGGGAGCCTGTCTTATAATTTCCGGCATTTTATCTCCTAAAGAACGTGAGATGTCCGATATCGATTTGCTTATAAAAGACGAAGATTTAATATTTTTCGAAAAAGCTTTTTCAAATATGGGATTTTCAAAGCTTCCGTATTCTAAAAAATCTTTTTTTAAACCGATGAAAAACGCTCCGCCGATAATTTTTGACATACATTTATCTTTAAGACATACTAAAAACACAAGCAATCTTTTTGAAAAAGCCGAAACGCTTGAAGGAAAAGCAAAAAAACTCTCTTATGAAGACAATCTTCTGCACATAATTTCCCATGCTTTTCTTCATCACGGCTTTATGGAGGAAAAAGAAATAATTGACATAAAAAAACTATGTTTTTTTCTCCTTTCCGAAGGTATTCTTCATAAAACGATAAAGAAAGCCGCACAAAAAGCGGCGCAAGAAAATATATATTTTCTATTCGCCCTGGGACTAAAAAAAACTTTCGCAATTCAAGCTCCCAGCGAATTATTTTCTCTTAAAGAAAAATTATTCTCAAATTTTCCGGAATTTTTAGAAAGAAGAAAAAGCGTTTTTTCGCAATATATTTTCGAAGCGCTTTACTGCCCAAAAACTCTTTTTTTGAGATTTATATATTACCCTATAAATAAATTAGAGCTTATTTTTTCACGGCAAGATAAAGCTTTATAAGATTGTCCAGCTTATCCATTTGAGCCGGCCTTATGATAAAATCGAAAGCCCCTTCCTTGACCGCTTTTTCTGCTATGTCGGAATTCTCCAAAGACGTAATTATTATTACGCAGCAATGTTTATTTTTACTTCTTGCCAAATGAGACATCTCAAGACAGGAAATTCCTTTTAAAGAAACTTCGCATATAACCATATCAAACGCCGAAGTCTGAAGAAATTCTCTCGCCTTCTTGGCATTATCGGCAAAGGCGCTCTCGGCAAGTCCCAGGTTTTTTAAGCTATTTCTTATTCTTTCGGCCACATGAGGCATATCTTCTATCAAAAGAATTTTCATATCACCCCCAATCAATCCAGAAATGCTTCATCTCCCAGGAAGAATAAAAAGAAGGATTTCTATCGGCAATTTCGCCAAATAAAGCTTCCTCTTCTATGGCGGTAAGAGGATATTCGGTAAGATCCAAATAATGTTTGTTTGTTTGAACAAAATCTCCGTCTAAAATTATTTCCACCACAGGTCGGGTAAGATTTTTCTTATTTGCCAATATTACGCAGGCTATTTCTCCGGTAGACAGTTTAACCAAAGATTCCGGAGGATACATCCCTTGCGAAGAGATTAGTCCTTTAAGAGCCTTGGGATTAAATTGATTTTTTAAATCGTTTAAAAAGAATTTCATCGCCGTTGGAGACTCGTATGCTTCTCGCCAATTTCTTTTATGCGAAAGAGATTCGTAAACGTCCGCTATGGAAAGTAACGAAGCGGTCTCGCTTTGTTCTTCTCCTTTGATAGCGTAAGGATACCCCGAGCCGTCGTATCTTTCGTGAGTTTGTATTATTATAGAAGATAAAATTTGTTTTTTTTCATATTCCAGATCGGTTATTTTATCCAGATATTCCACGCTTCTTTGGGAATGTTCGCGGATAATTTCTTTTTCCTGTGCGGATAAAGTTCTTTCCTGCTTTATTATGTCTAAAAAATCGTTTATTCCTATGTCGTGTAAAAAAGCTGCGCATCCCAAGTCTATCGTTTTTTCTTTGGGATAATTTAAAGCGATGGCGCAGTCCATGGCTATTATCGCGGTATTTACGTTATGAGAATATAAATAATTCGCCGGAGTTATGAAAGAAGCATACCTTATAAAGAAAGGATTATCTTTAAGCTGAGTATATATTTTGGAAACCGCATAATCTATTTGATAGTATTTTTCAAAATACGGCAGATAAAGAGAATTCATCAGTTCTTTTGAAGTTTCTACGGCTTTTGCGTAAGTTTCTCTTGCCGACATTTCCAATCTTTCAATATTATTTTTTATAAAATCCGAAAGAGAGAGAGAATCGGCGATCAGTTTTTCGCTCTTAATTGAAAATTTAATGTCTCTTTCTTCGATTTTGGAAACTGCGGGAGATTTTATAGAATCGGAATCCGTTTGCTTTATGTCAAATTTTTTCTCTTCAGTCTTTTCTTTTTTAACCGGGATATCCGATTTGTTTTCTCCGTCGTCTTGAGATTTTTGAAACCTTGAGAATTTCATAGTAAAATTTTACAAAAAACTTGTTAAATTTTCTTTTCAAAATAATTTAATTTATAAGCGGGAAGTCAAAGTTTTTTGGAATAGATTCTGTACTTTTTATAAACGAATCCCCCCACCGCCTTAATAACCGAATTTATTTTATCGTTGTCTTCCAAAGTCCAGGAAAGTTCGCCCCAATGCCAGCCCATCTTAGCCGCGCTTTCTATGGCTTGTTTTATCATCAAAAGTTCGAGACCTCTGTTTCTATATTCGCTTTTTACGCCAAGAGCTAACATTCTGCCGCTTTTAAGAGAAAAAAACATTTTCCATAGGAAAGGCCATATATTAATGAGATTAAAGGAACCGTTTAAGGATTTCAACGGTATATTAAAATCCGGCAGCATAAGACAAAAAGCGGCGGGATCTTCTTTAACCGAAGCAAAAAACAAATAGTCCGGCTTTAAAAGAGGTTTTAAGTCCTCCGCCATCTTTTCTATTTCCGCCTGAGTCATAGGAACAAAGCCCCAATTTTTTTCCCATGCCTTATTGTATATTTCCTTAAGCTTATCTATTTCGGAATCTATTTTTCCTATATTTACCAAGTTCACTTTCACGCTTGAGTCTCTTAAAACTCTGTCGGTTATCTTTGAAAATCTTTCCGGAAAGCCGTTCGAAGTAAGCCATTTAAAAGCCAAAAGATCTTTATCTTTTGAATATCCGGCCTGTTTTATCAATTCGTTATAATACGGAAAATTGTACGGCATCATTATAGCATTCGGAGAATCGAATCCTTCCAAAAGCATTCCCCATGTCTCATTGCTCGAAGGATTTGCCGGACCTCTTAGCAAATCCATACCTTTTTCCCTAAGCCAATTTTCGGCGGCCGTAAAAAGAGCGCAAGCGGCTTCGTTATTATCTATACAATCAAAAAATCCGAAAAAACCGCATTTTTCTTCGTGAAAAGAATTATGATTGTGATTTATTATGGCGGCTATTCTTCCGACCGTTTCGCCGCTTTGCGAATAAACGCAAAAAAGTTTTCTTTCCCCGTGAAACCAAAAAGGATGGGAAAGAGACAAAAGCTTTATGACGTCTTTTTTAAGCTCGCCGGTCCAATAAGGATTTTTTTTATAAAGTTTATACGGGAAATCTACAAAGCTTTTTATATCTTGACTTTCTTTTACTATAAAAGACATTTTTAAACCGCGTGCGGAGTTTTTTTCTTTACTATTTTTTTGTAAAAGTTTTCGAATATATCCAGAGCTCTGTCCAAATGTTCTTTGGTATGAGAGGCGGTAACGACCACTCTCATAAGCGTCCTTTTGGGAGGGACTGCGGGACTTACTACGGGGTTTGTAAATATTCCGGCGTCGAATAAAGCTCTCCAGAGCATAAAAGTCTTTTCGTTATCGCCTATCAATATTGGGATTATCGGAGTATCGGTATGGCCGGTATTGCATCCCATTTTTTTAAATCTTTCCAACAAATAGCGGGAATTTTCCCATAACTTTTCTCTTCTTTGAGGCTCTTCTTTTATTATGTCTATGGCTTTTGAAATCGAAGCTACGCACGACGGAGGCAAAGCGGCGGAAAAAATCATGGATCTGGACATATGCTTTACATAATGTATTATTTTTTCGTCTCCCACCGCAAAACCGCCAACCGAAGCAAAAGTTTTGGAACAGGTTCCCACTATCAAATCCACATCTTTATGATTAAGTCCGAAATGCTCGCATGTGCCGCGGCCGTTTTGACCTAAAACTCCGGTTGCGTGAGCGTCGTCGACTATAAGCCTGGCTTTATGCTTTTTGCATATCTTTACTATCTCGGGCAAAGGAGAAATATCTCCTTCCATGGAAAAAACTCCGTCTACTATTACAAGTTTTCCGCTTTCCTGCGGAACTTTGGATAAAACTTTATCCAAATCCGCCGGGTCATTATGCTTAAATCTCTTAATGTCGGCTCCGCTTAATTTGCAGCCGTCCAAAATACTCGCATGATCGAGCTTATCTACGATAACGGTGTCGCCTTTCCCCGCCAAAGCGCTTACCACGCCCAGATTCATCTGATATCCGGTGGCGTATATGAGTCCGGCTTCTCTTTGTTTGAAATCCGCAAGTTTTCTTTCAAGTTCTTCGTGAAGAACGGTATTTCCGTTTAAAAATCTAGATCCCGCTACGCCGGTACCGTATTTTTCTATGGCTTGCGCGGCGGCCGCTTTCATTCTGGG